>JAHHOT010000221.1 GCA_018677555.1 Gammaproteobacteria bacterium
GCCCTGCAGCTCGCCCCAGGTCTCATAGGCGATCGTGGGGGATTCGAGCACGCCGCCACGCCACAACTCGAATGCGCCGTCGACGCGGACTGTTTTGCTGTTCACGGCCATGGTGAAGCTTTATAGCAGCGCTACCACAGATTGACCACAACCTGCCTCACGATTTGTCGACGATTTACAGGAACTTAGACGCGCTTCACGCGAGGCCGGGCCAGTTGTGACAATTCACGGCAGAGGCACTAGCGCTTGTTATGCTTCATCAGGCGTCGCCGTTTGCGCTCCTGGCGCGGGGTGAGCTTGTTGCGGCGGCCCTTGAACGGATTATCGCTGGATTTGAAGGACAGTCGAACCGGCGTACCCTTGAGGCGAAACGCCTTGCGGAATCGATTCACCAGGTAACGCCGATAGGCCTCCGGCAGGCGCTCCGTCTGGTTGCCGTGTATCACGATCACCGGCGGATTTCGCCCACCCTGATGCGCATAGCGCAGACGAATGCGCCGGCCGCGGACGAGCGGCGGTGCGTGAGACTGCACTGCCTGTTCGAGCTCGCGCGTCAATTCCGTCGTGGACAGGTCGCGGGTTGCGGCTCGATAGGCTTTTTCCGCCGCCGGCAACAGGTCGCCGACGGCCGTCCCGTGCAGCGCCGAGATCGTCATGCGCTGCGCGAATTCAAGGAATGGCAGGCGCCGCTCGAGTTGCTCTCTGACCTTGCGCTTGCTGTCCGCGTCGAGACCGTCCCATTTGTTGGCGACCACCACGAGCGCCCGGCCCCGCTCGACGATGAGACCCATCAGGCTAACGTCCTGCTCCGTCACCCCTTCCCGCGCATCCAGTACAGCGATAACGACCTGCGCGCGCTCCATCGCCTGCAACGCCTTGACGACGCTGAACTTCTCGACGGTTTCATGCACTTTTGCCTTACGTCGCACGCCTGCGGTGTCGATGAGCAGATAGTCGCGGCCATTTTTCTCGAACGGCACCGCGACGCTGTCGCGGGTCGTCCCGGGCTGATCGTAGACAACGAGCCGCTCCTCGCCGATGAGGCGATTGATCAGCGTCGATTTTCCGACATTGGGCCGACCAATAACGGCGATTCGCAGCGCCTTGCCGGGCTCGGCGTCTGCCTCGGCGTCGACCCCTTCCGCGGCAAACGGCGCCAGAACTTCGTCCATGAGCGCCGAGATGCGGTCGCCGTGCGCCGCGGATATTGCGACCGGCTCACCCAGCCCGAGACCGTGAAATTCGGCCGTCGCGGTGCTCGTTTCGAGTCCTTCCGCCTTGTTCGCCACCAGCCAGACACTTTTCGCATGGCGCCGCGCCAGGTCGGCGACGTGCTCATCTGCCGCCGTCAGCCCGCTGCGTCCATCGACCATGACGATAGCGACGTCGGCCTCCTTCAGCGCGCGCTCGGTCTGCTCGACCATCAGTTCATTGATGCCCTGCTCGCCGCCGGCAACGCCGCCGGTGTCGATGACCAGGTAAGGAGCCGGACCGATTCGGCCGTAACCGTATTGCCGATCGCGGGTCAGGCCGGGGTAATCGGCGACGAGTGCGTCGCGGGTGCGCGTAAGTCGATTAAAGAGTGTTGACTTGCCGACGTTCGGGCGGCCGATGAGTGCAATGACTGGCAACATAACGGGACACTCGCAGAACGCCGCCTCAGGTGGACCCGCTGGAAATATCCGGCGCGTTGCCCGGGCTTTCCGGCTGCGGGACGACGAAAGTGGCGATGTCTCCCGACTCGCTTTGTACGACCAGCTGACCGCCGACTACCACCGGCGGGCCTGACAGCATACCCTTGCCCACCCGCACGCGGGCCACCGGTCGCCCGTCGCTGTTGTCAAAAAAGTGCAGGTACCCTTCGAAGTCACCAACCGCGACAGCAGTATTGAACGCGACCGGTGTGGTCGGCTCGCGCCGCAGCAGCGCACTCTGCCGCCAGACATCGGATCCGTTGCGGCGCGACAGCGCGATCAGCTCGCCCTGCTCGTCGACCACGTACACGTTGTTCCAGTCGGCGCCAACGCCCGTATGCGCGGAAATCTCTCGCGCCCACAGTGCCTGACCCGACTCGGCCGCGACAGCAGCAACGCGACCGTGGTAGCCGCTGGCGTAAACGTCCTGTCCGATTGCCGTCATGTACCCGTCGACGTCCGATAAGCGTTCGAGATCTGAACGACCGGATGGCGGCGATAGCAACGCCTCCCACTCTGTGGTGCCATCCGCCAGGCGCGATGCGACCACCCGGCCATTGTCAAAGCCGGCGATCAGCGTTGTGCCGACCAGTATCGGCGAAGCCGAACCACGCAGCGTCAGGGCCGGGTAACTTTGTTCGAGCACCCATTTCTCGCTGCCGTCAAACCGCGACAGCGCACGCAGGCGACCGTCTATCGTCAACACCGCGACCGAGTCATCTTTGATCAGCGGCGTTGCGAGGGATTCTCCCGCGATATTGACCCGCCAGACTTCGCTGCCGTCTTCGCTGCGGAGCGCGATCACGTCACCGTCCTGACCGCCGACCACCACCAGGTCCTCGCCCACGCCCGGACCGGAACTCAGATTGAGATCGAGTTCGACGGTCCAGACACGTTTGCCGGATGCGGCGTCAAAGGCAACGACGTTGCCGTCGAAACTTGCGGCGTAGACGCGATTGCCGTCGCCCGCCGGACGTAACGCCAGGCGCAGAAACTCGCTCCCTTTGCCGACCTTCGCCGACCACGCCTTCCTGACCGGCAGGGTCGCTTCGAAATCCAGTAACTCGGCCGGCTGCAACTCCTCGTCGTCGTCGCCGCCGAAAATGCCGCAGGCGCCGAGCGACAGCAGCGCCGCAGGCAGGATCGCGATGGCTGCGAATCGCTTCACTCGTCACTCTCCGCGGGCGTTGCGGGCGCCTCGGCTGCCGACTCCGGCGCGCCGCTGTTTTCGCCGGGGTCCGGCAGATCGATGAGCTTCCAACGCACCAGCGCCTGGTCTATGGTCGGGGCGCGTTGTGCGTCACTCAATGCGATTTCATACGCCTCCGCCGCGTCCTGATGGCGTCCGAGCGCGACATACGCATCGCCAAGGGTCTCGTTGTAACGCGCGGCGAACGCTCCTTCCGCATGCCCTTCCAGAAGATCGACGACCTCCTGTGGCTTGTTCTGGTACAACAGGACCTTGGCCAGCCGCAGTCGCGCCACGCGCGCAATTTCTTCGTCTTCGCCGTCTTCGATAACACCACGCAATGCGTCGGCGGCGTCCTGGTCACGACTCTTGTCCATATAGAGTCGGGCCATGGCGAGACGCGCCTGGTCGCTGTAAATGCTGTTGTCGTACTCGTCATACATCTCGGCCGCGATAATTTCCGCCGCCTCCATATTGCCGTTGCCGACCTCGGTCATCAGCGCTTCGTAGCTCGAGGACGCTGCCACCTGGGCGGCCGCCGTACGCGCGCGCCATTGGGAGATGCCGACCATGATGGCGATCCCCAGCACGACGCCCGCAATGACGAAATTCCCGTTTTCGCCCCACCACTCACGGAACTTCTCGAGTTGCTCTTTTTCGCTTAGGTCATCCACAAATTACATCCTGTCTCTATCGCCGCGACGCCTTTAATCGTCACCGCCTGTTCAAGTATCTTCCAAGCGTCTCCGCCAGCTGCCCGACGTCGACGCTGAGCTGGTCGCCACCTGTGCGCAGCGGCTTCAACCCGGCTTCACCGCGCTGCACTTCTTCATCCCCAAGGATCACGACCCAACCGGCGCCACTTTTGTCGGCGCGTTTCATCTGCGCTTTGAACCCGCCGCCGCCGAGGTTCAGCTCTATGCCGCAGTCCGGCAGCTCGTCGCGCAACGTCTCCGCGAGCGTGAAACTGGCGCTCGTCGCCGCTTCGCCGACAGCCACCACGTACACGTCCGGCGTTGCTGCCGGCGCCTGGCCGCCACAGGCTTCAAACAAGGCAACCAGGCGCTCCACGCCCATTGCCCAGCCGATTGCCGGCGTCGCGCGACCGCCGACTTTTTCAACCAGGCCGTCGTAGCGCCCGCCCGAGCACACGGCACCCTGCGCGCCCAGCGCGTCGGTCACCCACTCGAAAACCGTGCGATTGTAATAGTCCAGTCCTCGCACCAGGCGCGGATTTACCCGGTATTGTACGCCAGCGGCATCCAGCAACTCCCGCAGCTGCAAGAAATGCGCCTGACACTCGTCGTCCAGATAGTCGAGCATGCGCGGTGCGCCTTCGATCAAATCCTGCAACGCCGGGTTCTTGCTATCCAGAATACGCAACGGGTTCTTCGCAAGGCGGCGAATACTATCGTCATCCAGCTGGTTTTTCACGGCCGAGAAGTAATCGACCAGCGCATCGCGGTGCCGCGCGCGGCTTTGCGGCATCCCGAGCGAATTCAACTCGAGCTGCACACGCGATATTCCAAGCCTGCGCCACATCCGCGCCGACATGATAATGAGCTCCGCATCGACGTCGGGACCGTCGTAGCCCATTGCCTCGACGTCGATCTGGTGGAACTGGCGATAGCGCCCTCTTTGCGGTTTCTCGTACCGAAACATCGGACCCATGGTCCACAGTTTCTGCCGCTGATTGTGGAACAAGCCGTTGGTAATACCGGCCCGAACCATCCCCGCCGTCGCCTCGGGCCGCAGCGTCAGGCTCTCGCCGTTGCGGTCTGCAAAGGAATACATCTCCTTTTCGACAATATCCGTGACCTCGCCGATGGAGCGCGCAAACAATTCGGTGTACTCGAGCAACGGCAGGCGGATTTCGCGATAGCCATACGACTCGACGAGTTCCAGCACGACAGTTTCGAGGTGCCGCCAGCTGCTGGTCGCCTGCGGCAGGATGTCGTTCATACCTCGAATTGCTTTGGGTTTCACAGCGGATCCTTGGTTTCGAGCTAACGCGCCTCGAGCGTGAAACTGGCTGTATTGCCGCGGCGGTCGCCCGCGGCAATTTGATAGTCGCCACCGTTTACCTGCACAGCGACGTTGTCGCTGTCTCCCAACAATACCTGCAAGGGCGGCACGCCACTCACGTTGACGATACGCCCCGCATTTCCCAGGCCGAAAAACAGGCGCGCGCCATTCGCGTCGCTGACTTCGGTCCAGCAATCGCCGCTGAATGCCAGCGAGAGCTGCAATTCCGCGACAGCATCAGGTTCGCCTGCTGCCGGCGAATTCCCGGCGCTGTCAGCTGCCTGCGAGCCGGCGTCCGGAGCCGCGGGCAGCGGCTCCTCGGCTTCCTCGAACCGGGTTGCGCCGTCTTGCGTGGTCTCGCGCGGAAGCGGAACCGCCTCCTGTACCGATTCGTCGGGCTGCTGTGACTCGACCGTCGTGTTGACGGGGTTGTCGTCGATGCGATTTGCCTCGCCACTGGTCAGGTACCAGTAAACCAGCGCCGCGATCGCCGCAGCGGCCAGCAGGAACACGCTGCCCGCAATCCATGGGCCCGGTGAAAATTCGCGCGGCGAACTGCGTTGCGGCCCAACGAGCGGCGGCGGGGGCGTACTGCGGGTCATCTTGTAGTAGTCAGACATGACGTCGTCGACCGGGACGCCGACGAGGTCAGCGTACTTTTTCAGGTGTCCCTTGGCGAATACAGCTGCACCCAGGTCCTCGAACCGGTTCTCTTCCAGGGCACGCACCTTCGGCTCGTCGAGGTGCAATTCCTTGGCGATGTCGCGCAACGGAATGTTTTTTTCCTGGCGTGCACGCGCCAGCCGTTGTCCCGCTATGGCGTCATCGTCGGCGTTTTCCGATCCAGAGATGATCCACTTATTCATACGGCGGGATGGTCACTCACCCGATCTCGAGTAAAGACCCTGTTCTACGACACGGCGCGCTTCCGTCGAGTTCGGGAATTCGCGCAGCAACTGGTTCGCATAGTCCGTGCTTGCGCGGTTGTCGCCGAGTTTCTCCTCGACGGTGATCGCCAGATACAGAACCTCCGGATTCGCTTTGTTGGTCGCGAGGAAGCGCTGCAAAAACGCTCTCGCCACCAGGTCTTCGCCCTGCGAATGCTTGAGGCGGGCCAGCTGATAGAGTGCCTCCCCGTAACTGGAGCGGGCCTCGATTGCACGCCGCAGATACGACTCGGCCAGCTCGGAATCCGGTTTCTGTGCCATGCAGACTCCGGCGTTGGTCAGCATGATCTCGGGATCGTCATTCTCCCGGTGTCCTACTGCACGATCGAACTGCTTCAGCGCCTCGTCAAACTCACGCTGCCTGCACAGAAACACGGCAAAGGCATTGCGCACCGTGAAATTGTCAGGCTCATAGCGGACACCCAGCTTGTAGTGTTCGGTGGCGAGGCGTTCGTTTTCCAGCGCCTCGTACGTCAGGCCCAGCGTCATATGCACGAGCGCCATGTCCGGCGCGAAATCCAGCGCGCGGATCAGCCGCTCCCTGGCAAGCTCAAAGCTGCCGTTGCGGTAATAGCGCACACCCAGCTCATAGTTGCGTTGCGCCGCCTCCGTCGTGGACGGCTCATTGGTATTGCGCCGTGTCGTTGTCGTCGTCGATACGCATGCACTCAGCACAACAACCAGTAGTGCCGCAACGAGCAGTTTCGCCTTGACCTTCATGCTTTCGCCATCCTCAGGTTTTTCTCGCCGAGCCGGACCCGGGCGCGATTAATGACTTTGCCCGCCAACTGGCCGCAGGCAGCATCGATGTCGTCGCCGCGCGTTTTTCGCGTCGTCACGACGATTCCGCGTCGCCGCAGCCGATTCTGGAACGCCTGGATTGTCGACGCGGACGAGCGCCGGAACTCGTTGCCCGGAAACGGGTTGAAAGGAATCAGGTTTATTTTGGCCGGCTTGCCACACAACAGTTCCGCAAGCCGGTCCGCGTGCCCCGGGCTGTCGTTAACACCCGCGAGCATCACGTATTCAAAGGTGATGAAGCGGTTCGCATGCAGCGCCGCATAACGCCAGCAGGCGGCAAGAAGCTCCTCGATCGGGTGCACCCGGTTGATCGGCACGAGGCGATCCCGCAATTCGTCATCCGGAGCGTGTAGCGAGACTGCCAGGGAAACGTTGCAGTCATGACCGAGCCGGTCGATATGCGGCACGATCCCTGACGTGCTGACGGTGATGCGCCGGCGCGAAAGGCCGTAGGCAAGGTCCGACAACAGGATTCGCAGCGCCGGCACGACACTGCGGTAGTTGGCGAGCGGTTCGCCCATTCCCATGAAAACCACGTTCGTCACCGCGGGCTCGCCGTGGTCGCGCCGCGGCAGCACGCGATTGGCGAAACTGACCTGGCCTATGATCTCGGCGCTGCTCAGGTTGCGATTGAAGCCCTGGGCGCCGGTAGCACAAAACGCGCAATCGAGCGCACATCCCACTTGCGACGAGATGCAAAGCGTGCCGCGTCCTGCTTCGGGAATGAAGACGGATTCGATGGCTTGCCCGGCTCCGGACTCGAATAACCATTTTACCGTGCCGTCTGCCGACGCCGATTCGCGCAACATCTGCGGCAATTCGATGCGCGCGATTGACGCTAGCCGGTCGCGCAGCTTCTGTGACAGATCGGTCATGACGTCGAAACCGGCAGCGTCTCGCTGGTGAATCCACTGCAATACCTGGCGCGCACGGTAGGGTTTCTCGCCGAGGCCGACGAAAAAATTCTCGAGTTCGGCCCTGGGCATGCCGATGAGATTCGGATTTTCGCCGACATTGTTCATGACGATTACCGCGTGCGCGGACAAACGCCTCCGTCGCCGAAGAAAAACTCGATCTCCGCCGCTGCCGTTTCTGCGGCATCTGAACCATGCACGACGTTTTCCTCGATACTTTCAGCGTAATCCGCGCGAATGGTGCCCTTCGCCGCATCGGCAGGATTGGTGGCGCCCATGATCTCGCGGTTTTTGCTGACCGCATCCTCGCCCTCGAGTACCTGTACTATCACCGGGCCGGAGGTCATGTACCGGACGAGATCTGCGAAGAATGGCCGTTCCTTGTGCACGGCGTAGAAACCCTCAGCGTCAGCCCGGGACAGGTGCAGCATTTTCGCGGCGACAATTTGAAGCCCCGCGTTTTCGAAGCGGCGGTAGATCTCGCCAATAAGATTCTTTTCGACGCCATCAGGCTTGATAATAGAAAGCGTCTGCTCGACGGACATACTCTGATTCCTTGTTCGGGATAAGAAAGAAGTGCCGGCGGACCTGCCGGCCGAACGTAAGCCCGCAATTTTACTTGCATTAATTGGAGCAGGCAACGCGGCGGCGCGTGCCGTCCGCGGATGTCGGCTATCGTCCGGGGCGGTGGCGCCGTTTCAGACGCTGAAGCTCTCGCCGCAGCCGCACTCGCCGCTTACATTTGGATTGCGAAATGAGAAGGCCTCGTTCAGGCCGCTTTTGACGAAATCGACCTCGGTGCCGTCAATCAGTTGCAGACTGTCCTTGTCCACGACGACCTTGACGCCCTGTTCCTCGAATACGACGTCGTTGTCCTGCACCTCGTCAGCATAGTTGATCACGTAGGAATAGCCGTTGCAGCCCGTGCTGGTCACACCAACCCTGAGCCCCACGCCGTGGCCGCGCTTGACCAGGTACGACCGGACACGCTCAGCGGCTGATTTGGTAAGTGTCAATGCCATGTTTCAGGGTTCATCCAGTTTCTTGCGAAGGGCGATTATCGCGTCTTCGATCAACAACAGCGTGCCGGTCTTCTCAACCGGCAGCGCGAGCGCCTGTATCAGCTCATCTTGCGCCAACGGCGCCAGCGCTGTCGCCGAACTGCCGCACAATTTGCGGCAGCAGTATTCGCAGGCGGCCAGCAGGTGCGGGCAACCCCAGGCGCGAAATACCAGGTCGCTGAGACGACCGTCGCTGGCGCGGGCTGCGAGTTCCACGGACGCACCCCGAGCGACCTCGCCAACGCGGGCTGCGACCGCCTGACCTCCCGTCCCCGCAAGCTCGCGGGCATGGCGCAGGTCAGCGAACAATTCGCGAACCGCGTCATTGTATGGGTCGCTCACCTCGCGGACGACCGCATCGGCGAAGCGATCGATCTCAGTCGCTCCACCGCTGATATATAGCGTTTTGCCGCGAATTCAACGTCCGCAACCGGGGTATCCCGGCCGAAACTGAAACGCACCGCGCTCTGCGCCTGCAGATCACTGCGGCCCAGCGCACGCAGCACGTAGGACGCCTCGCGACTCTTCGAATTGCAGGCGGAGCCGCTCGCCACGCACAGGGGCTCGAGCTCCAGCATCAGGCTTTCGCCGTCGACGTCGCCCGCACTCACGTTGAGTATACCCGGGTAAACGAAGCGGTCACTGCCATTTCGCACCAGGCCAGGCAGCGCACAGATCCGTTGCCACAACAAGTCCCGCAGGGCAGTCACATGCGCGAGGCTCTCCCGCATACACCCCGTCGCAACCTCCGCCGCCTTGCCCAAACCTGCAATGAGGTGCACTGCCAGCGTTCCCGGTCGAATTTTTCGTTCCTGCCCACCGCCGTGCAGCAGCGGGTACACGTCACAACCGTCACGTTCCGCAATATACAGCGCACCGATGCCCTGCGGACCGTACACCTTGTGCCCGGTGATTGACATCAGATCGACCGGCAAATGCGCCAGATCGATCGGGAGCTTGCCGAGCGACTGCGCAGCGTCGCAGTGATAAAGAACGTCGCGTTCACGGCACAGCGATCCGATGGCCTCTATGTCCTGCACTACGCCGGTTTCGTTGTTGACATGCATCACCGAGACCAGCTGTGTGTCCGGCCGGATCGCCGCGGCAAGCTGGTCGAGGTCCAGCCGGCCATCGGGCTCGGGTGTCAGCCAGGTGACGTCGAAACCCTCGCGCTGCAAAGCCTCCATCACGTCACAGACGGCCTTGTGTTCGGTCGGCATGCTGATCAGGTGCCGTCCGCGATGCGAACGGAAGCGCGCGGCACCGGCGATCGCGAGGTTGTCCGATTCCGTGGCACCGGAGGTCCAGATCAGGTTCGACGGTTTCGCGCCGAGCAACGCCGCCAGCTGCTCACGCGCGGTTTCCGCAATCCGCCCGGCGTAGCGCCCTGCCGCGTGTGTCGATGATGCGTTGGCCGCGCCAGCCGGGCCGCAATGAACGTCATTCATGCAATCGAGGACCCGCGCATCCACAGGCGTTGAAGCGGCATAGTCGAGGTAGACGAGGTCCTGTGCGTGCTGTCTCACGGCGAGCCCTTGTCACGGTCGGGGTCCAGCGAGGCGAGCATCCCGCGCAATATGTTTATTTCATTCTGGTCCGGCAAGGCACGGGCAAACAGCCGGCGCAGCCGACGCATCAAATGCCGGGGATTGTCCGGATCGAGGAAGCCGCTGCGGACAAGGACTTGCTCGAGATGCCGATGAAAAAGCTCGAGTTCCCCAGCGCTCGCGAGCGGCGCACCGGAATCGAATTCTGCTGCGACGGCACCGACTGTCGCGAGCCGCAATTCATAGCATACAAGCTGAACCGCCATTGCGAGATTCAGCGAGCTGAATTCAGGATCTGCGGGAATGGTAAGAAGCGCATGACAGCGATCGAGGTGTTCGTTGGTCAAACCCGATTTTTCCGGACCGAATACCACGGCCACAGGTCCGCGCCGACCGTGCTCCAGCAGGCGATGCGCACAGTCCCGCGGCTCAACGCTGGGCCAGCCGATCGTGCGCGAGCGGGCGCTGCTCCCGGCCACGTAAACACAATCCCGCAGTGCCTCGTCGAGCGAATCGGCGACGGTTGCCGACTGCAGGATATCCTCGGCACCGGATGCGCGCGCGTCGGCGTCACCGTGCGGGAAATACCGCGGTTGCACCAGGCACAACTGCTCGAGGCCCATGTTTTTCATCGCCCGCGCCGCGGCGCCGATGTTTCCGGGATGCGTGGTCCCGACAAGTACAATTCGCACACTCACAGCCGAACACTACCCTGCTACTGCCCTCGTCAACGGTCTGCTATTCTATCTCGTCGCCGGCCGTTGCCGGCACTGTTCTTTTGCAAACTGGCGGAATCTGACCATGCACGCACTCCTCAACGTCGCGATTGCGGCGGCTCGTCGCGGCGGCGACACGCTCATACGCAGCATCCCGAAACTGGACAAGCTCAAGATCGAACAGAAGGGCCGCAACGATTTCGTCAGCGACGCGGATCGCAATGCTGAAAGCGCGGTTATCAGCGCGATTCACAAACACTACCCCGAGCACGCCATTCTCGCCGAGGAAAGCGGCGCCCAGGGAGAGTCCGAATTCACCTGGATCATCGATCCGCTCGACGGCACGACAAACTTCCTGCACGGATTTCCCGTGTTCGCCGTGTCGGTCGCCGTCCGCCACAACGACCGCATCGAACATGGTGTGGTTTACGATCCTCTGCGACAGGAGTTGTTCACGGCGTCGCGCGGCCAGGGCGCACAGCTCGACGGGCGCAAGATTCGCGTGTCGGGCGGCCGCTCGCTGGAGCGGGCGCTTCTCGGAACAGGCTTTCCGTTTCGCGATGGGAACCTGGCCATCGAGCCGTACATGAAGATGCTGGAAAAAGCGATTCGCAACACGGCGGGCGTGCGGCGTTGTGGCGCGGCTGCGCTGGACCTGTGCTACGTCGCTGCCGGCCGGCTGGACGCTTTCTGGGAAACCGGACTGCAGCCCTGGGATCTGGCTGCCGGTGCGCTGATCATCCGCGAGGCGGGCGGCCTCGTGAGCGGGCTCGATGGGAGCGAAAATTTCCTGGACACCGGCCACGTGCTGACCGGATCGCCAAAAGTCTACACGGCTGTCGCACGCCTTTTCGACGCCGAGATCCGGAGCATGCTCAGCGCCTAGGGCAGATCGTCAACCAGCTCCGGGTCGACCTCCGGCGGCAGCAGGTCCTGCGCGCTGACGTCGAGGATCAGCGCCGTCGCGCCAGCGGTATAGATGGATGAATACGTACCCACGATGACGCCGACGATCAGTGCTATCGAAAACGGGGCCACCGACTCTCCACCCAGCGCAAGCAGTGCGCTGAGAACCAGCAACGTGGTTACACCGGTGATTATCGTACGCGCCAGCATCTCGTTGATCGAGATATTCATCGCTTCCTCGGATTCTGTCCCCCGCAGCTTGATAAAGTTTTCGCGGATTCGATCGAACGCAACAACGGTGTCGTTCAACGAATAACCGATCACAGCAAGCACGGCTGCAACGACCGACAGGTCGAACGGAATGGAGAAGATCGAGAAAAACCCGACGGTCACAATAACGTCGTGCGCCAGTGCGGCGACCGCGCCTGCTGCAAACTTCCACTGGAAGCGGAACATTACGTAAGCGAAAATCATCAGCAGGGCGAAAATCATCGCAAGCCCGCCTTTTTCGGTGAGCTCCTCGCCGACTTCCGGCCCGACAAACTCCACGCGACGCAACTCGACGTCGGGCTCGTCCGCCGCCAGTGTGCTCTGCAGGCCCTGACGTATGGCATCGGCGTCACCATCCTGTGGCGGCAGCCGCAGCATTACGTCGGTTTCCGAGCCGAAGCGTTGCACCAGTACATCGGTGAAACCTGCGTCGGTCAGCAGCGTTCGGATGCGATTCAGATCGGCTGCCTGCGGGTAGCCGAGTTCCAGCAGCACGCCACCGGTAAAGTCGACGCCGAAATTAAGCCCGCGCGTCGACAGTGACACGATAGAGATCACAACTGCCACGATCGAGACTGCGATCGCCACGCGGCGGCGCTTCCGGCCCAGAAAATCGATGCTCGTCTTTTCCTTGATCAATCGCATCGCGCGCCTCGCTAGACCGGAATTTTCGTAATTCGGCGACTGCCGAACACGAGGTTGACGACCGTGCGCGTGCCGATGATCGCCGTAAACATCGACGTGATGATGCCCAGCGACAGGGTAATCGCGAATCCTTTTATCGGACCGGTACCGAATGCAAACAGCACGATCGCCGCAATGAGTGTCGTAATGTTGGCATCGGCAATCGACGACAGTGCCTTCTCATATCCGGCATTGATACTGGCCTGCGGTGAATTGCCCGCGGCTATCTCCTCGCGAATTCGCTCGAAGATCAGCACGTTCGCGTCGACCGCCATACCGACGGTCAGCACGATTCCGGCGATACCCGGCAACGTCAGCGACGCTTGCAGCAGCGACAGCAATGCAACGATAAAAATGAGGTTGGACAGCAACGCCAGGTTCGCGATCATGCCGAACCAGCGATAATAGAACGCCATAAAAACGATGACCGCCAGGAAGCCGATTTGCACTGCCCGGAAACCGCGATCGATGTTGTCCTGACCGAGAGACGGGCCAATCGTGCGCTCCTCCACTTTGTATACAGGTGCCGCCAGCGCACCCGCGCGCAGCAGCAAAGCAAGGTCTCGCGCTTCGACGGGCGTAAGGCCCGTGGTCTGGAATCGATCCTTGAACACGCCGCGTATCACTGCGGTGTTGATGATCTCCTCGGTGCGCACGTCGCGCGTCTGCGGTCGACCGTCAACCATGATCGTCTCGCGCTTGCTCTCGATGAATACGGTCGACATCCGTTTGTTGACGTTTTTTCGCGTCGTTTCCAGCATGCGTTCGCCGCCCGCGGAGTCCAGGGTAATGAACACCGCCGGCTGTCCCTCGCCACTGAAACCGGACTCAGCATCGATAATCTGGTCGCCGGATGCAATTACGTCGCGCTTCAAAATTTGCGATGCGATGCCGTCACGCCCCGGGTAACGACGCGAACCGGGGAGGTTTTCGCCGTTGTCGACAAGCCGGAATTCGAGCGTAGCGGTCGCCGTCAGGATCTTGTCCAGTTCGCTCGGGTCCTGTACGCCCGGCAGCTGCACCACGATTCGGTCGACACCCTGGCGCTGGATGAGGGGTTCCGAGACGCCCAGCTGGTTCACCCGGTTGCGTAACGTCGTGATGTTTTGCTCGATCGCAAAGTCCTGGCGCGCCCGGATCTGCGTTTCGCTCATGCGCACCCGAAAAGACCGGTCGTCGATGCCATCGAGCAATACAAGATCCTGATCGGACGCTGACACGATCGTGCGCGCCTGCTCGATGTCTTCCGGAGCCTGCAAGCGCACGGTAATCGTCTGGCCGTCGAGATCGACCCGGTTGCGTATGCCGGCATCGCGCAAGCTGTCGTTGAAGCTTTGCTGATAGTTCTGCAGGCGGCTCTGCAACGCCGTTTGCATGTCGACTTCGAGCAGTACGTAGACGCCGCCGCGCAGATCGAGGCCGAGACTCATCGGGCTGAGACCGAGATTGCGTACCCAGTCCGGCAGCTGCGGTGCCTGTGTCAGCGCGACGTTATCGGTGCTGCGAAAGCGGTCCCGCAGCCGGTCCTGCGCAGCCGCTTGCTCGTCGAAAGTCGCGAAGCGCATCACCACACGGCCGTCCTGCACGAACGCTGCCTCAGGCACCAGGTCGATTTCCTCCACGACGCGCACGAAACCGGCAACCTTGTCCTGCGTGTAAGTGTCGCCACTCGCACTCGACACCTGCACCGCCGGCACGGTCGGGTACACGTTGGGTAATGCCAGCAGGACGCCCAGCAGCATTACTGCGAGCACCGTGAAGTTCAGCCAGGCCGGGTATCGATTCATGCGCTGCCGGCCGTCAGGCGGCGTCGAAAGTGCCTTTCGGCACGACAGCAGACACGGTCGATTTCTGCACTTTGATTTCGACGTTGGAGGCGATGGTCAGGGTTACGTAGTGGTCGCTGACGGCAGTTACCTTGCCGAGGATGCCGCCGGCGGTAAGCACCTCGTCGCCGGTGGTCAGCGTGGTCACCATCTCCTCGTGCTGCTTCTGGCGCTTTTTCTGCGGCCGAATCAGCAGGAAATAGAAGGCGACAAAGATAATGATCATCGGCATCAGGAGAGAAAACGTATCCCCCTGGGGTGCGGCGCCCTGAGCATGTGCCGTGCTTATGAGAAATTCCATTGTTTTCCGTACTTTATCTGATTTGCAGTGGAGCCCTGGCGGTTCCCGGCTCAAAAGGCGCGCTATTATGGCACAGACCGCGGCCGCGTCGCATACTGCTGCGGTCCGGCGCAGTCAGCCGGACCGGGGGCCCAGCGCCGTACTTTCAAGCGGACGCCGGGGC
Organism: Gammaproteobacteria bacterium; assembly: GCA_018677555.1. Classification (GTDB taxonomy): domain Bacteria; phylum Pseudomonadota; class Gammaproteobacteria; order Steroidobacterales; family Woeseiaceae; genus JAHHOT01. Next base: position 15,045 of record JAHHOT010000221.1, read on the forward strand.
GGCAAAGCAGTCACGAATCGCGGCAACCCGGGTCTCGAGGTCGCCGGCATCGATACCCCGCCGCAAATCGCGCATGACGCGCTGGTAGTAGTGCAGGTTGTGAATCGTGGCCAGGCGCGGGCCGAGCATTTCGCCGCACTTCTCCAGATGCCGCAGATACGCCAGGCTGTAGTGACGACAGGTATAACAGCTGCAGTCCGGGTCCAGCGCCGTGCTGTCGCTCGTGTACCGTGAATTCCGTATCTTGACGACGCCCCGTGAGGTGAACAGGTGGCCATTGCGTGCATGTCGCGTTGGCATCACGCAATCGAACATGTCGACCCCCGCCAATACGGCTTCGGCAATATCGAGCGGCGTGCCGACACCCATGAGATATCGTGGCCGGTCTGCCGGCATCTCCACCAGCAAACGCCACAAGACCCGGTCGCGCTCCGCCTGCGGTTCGCCGACGGCCAGCCCGCCGATCGCGTAACCGT
>JAHHOT010000041.1 GCA_018677555.1 Gammaproteobacteria bacterium
TTATACAGAAGGAGGCGCATCAGCGAAGATTCATTCGTGCGGCGTGGTTTGCAGATCTGGGGCCGGAACCCGCGCTACGATACAGAAAGCCCGGGGCCTTGGGAACCGCATTGCCGGCGCCGGGGGGGCCACTGGCAATAGCCGGAGGGCTTTGGATACACTTGCGGCTTACCGGCACAGGAGTCTGTCGTGTCTGAAAAAAATCCGATTCGGGTGTTTGTAACCCATACCTTCGCGGAAACGGACGATTACCTGCGGGTATTCGAATTCCTGGAAAGCGTCGACCGGTTCTACTATCTCAATGTCAGCAAACCGGAAGAAATGCCGTCGCGGGGCGGTCTCGAGGCCATCAAGGACGAACTGATCGCGCAGATCAAGGAGGCGGAAGCGGTCGTTGCGCTGGCGACGCTGTACGCGGAGCAAAAAGAACTGGTCAGCTATCAGCTGGACGTTGCGGAGGCCAACGAGAAACCGATCATCGCCATTCGGCCCTTTGGCGGCATGCTGGAAACGCTGCCGGAGCTCGTGGGGCGCGCCAACGAGCACGTCGAATGGAACGAGCGAGCCATCGTGGACGCGCTGAAACGCCAGGCGAGGCTGGAGGACACAACCCGCTGGGATGTCATAGATTTCCCATAAAACAATGAAAATTCAATGCTTAATGACATATATCTAAAGTGAATAGGCATCAGGAGACGGGGTCTCGCCGACATCCGTCCACGCCATGAGCAACACCCGTCCCGCTGTAATTGCCCATCGCGGTGCCAGTGGCTATCTGCCGGAGCACACGCTCGAAGCCAAGGCCCTGGCCTACGCCATGGGTGCCAGCTACCTGGAACAGGACGTCGTGGCGTCACGCGACGACGAACTGATCGTATTGCACGATATCCACCTGGACCGGGTAACCGACGTCGCCGGCCGATTTCCGGACCGGAGCCGGGACGACGGGCGCTACTACGTGCGTGATTTCGACCTCGCCGAATTGCGAACCCTCAACGTCCACGAGCGTCGTGGCAGCGACGGCCAGACGGCAGTCTACCCGGGACGGTTCCCGACCGATGCGGGGCGCTTTTCCATTGCGACTCTGCGCGACGAAATCGAGCTGCTGCAGGGATTGAATCGCTCGAGCGGAAGACAGGTCGGGATATACCCCGAGGTCAAAAGCCCGAAATGGCATCGCCAGGAAGGTGTCGATCTGAGCAAACTGCTGCTTGGCGTACTGGACGAGTACGGTTATCGCTCGTCAGCCGACAACGTATTCGTGCAGTGCTTCGATGCAACCGAGCTGCGGCGCATCCGCGAAGAGCTGGGATGTGGCCTGCGCCTGGTTCAACTGATTGGCGAAAACGACTGGGGCGAGTCCGATACGGACTACGACGTGTTGAAGACGGCGAGTGGCCTGCTCGAGATTGCGCAGGTCGCCGATGGCGTCGGGCCGTGGATCTATCAGCTGTTTACCCTCGCGGACATCGACGGACAGCCCATTTCCAGCGGGTTTGTGCGTGCCGCGCATGCAGCCGGGCTTCTGGTTCACCCGTATACGTTCCGTGCCGACGATTTGCCGCCGGGATTCGAGAACATGTCGGAAATGGTCGACTGGTTCGTTGGCACTTTGAAAATAGACGGGCTGTTCACCGATTTTACGGACGTCGCGGTCGCCGCACTGCAGAATCCGGAAACCTGAGCCGTCATCTGCGCGGCCATTACATAATGGAAAAAACATTTTGAATCAGCTGTCGTGCAGACGGCAAGCTCCGGGATACGCCGAAAAAACCCTGTTGTTTTCGTTATTTAGCCGCGTGACAGAATGCGTACCGGAGTGAGAACTCTGTCCTGCATTTGCTCGCGAAAGTACCTAGTCTATTGGGCGGCCAACACTGGAAGGACAGTCAATGTTGATCGAGACGCCGCAAAATCTTCTCTACGTGACCGGTGGGGCGTTTCTGCTGGGATGGATTGTCGGCAAGATCGGCGCCTATTTCGGCTACCGCAAGAAACCGAAAGAACGTGATCCGCGAGACGATCGCATCCGCTCGCTGGAAGCCGAGAATCGCGTCGCTACCAGCAATGCGGAGAAAGGCGCTGCGGAACTCGAAGAGATCGGCAAACGACTCGAGGACGCAGAGCAGGAGGTGGCGTCCAGCGAGCAAACCATTGCCGAGCAGCTCGAGCTCATCGAACAGCTGCGCATCGACCTGAAAGAATCCGTTCTCAAGACGCGCGAGTTGCGGGCCGAGTTGCAGGATCGCGCAACCGAAAATGTCCGGTCGGAGGTGAAGCTGCGCGAGGTCGAGACGGAGCTGTCGGTGGCCCATGCGTCAACGGATCTGCTTGCGACTGGAGTTCTTGACTACTCGACCGGCAACGAGACGGAAGAGATAGAACGCCCGCCCATCCCCAGGACAGCTACCGGCGAGTAGCTACACCCGTTACCCATCGCGGGCTGCACAACGGCTGGACTACAATAGCGTTTTGGAGCCGTCCGGGGACGCCACTTGGGCACCGTCCGCGTTTACATCTCACTGCTACTTGGCAGTACTTTTCTTTGCGGCTGTGCGCCGCCCAGCGAGACCGTTTCGATCCCGTTCCGCGCTCAATACGACGGCAAGTCGCTTACCTGCAGCTCGGCAGGTGACGCCGCGTTGACGGACTTCCGGATGTTTGTTTCCGATGTGAGGCTCACCACCGTCACGGGAACGCGGATCAGCGTGGACCTGGTTGCCGATGGCCGCTGGCAGAACCGCGACGTCGCGCTGCTCGACCTTGAGGAGGGCGCAGGATATTGCGATAACGGCAGCGCGGACATGAATACCACTCTGCGTATCAGCGTGCCTCCTGGCGACTACACCGGCCTGAGCTTTGGCGTCGGCGTTCCTGCCAGCCTGAATCACGCCGACCCGTTGCAGGCGAAGGCGCCGCTCACTCTTACGGCGATGCATTGGCACTGGCGATCCGGGTACAAGTTTCTGCGCGCCGGAATTCGCCGGCGCGAGCAGGAATTCTGGCTGCACCTGGGGAGCAGCCGCTGCCGCGGTACGGTCGGCAACATTGACGGTTGCGATGCGCCGAATCGCGTAGCCGTCGAACTGGACGAGTTTCGACCCGGGCATGACGCGGTCGTATTCGATTTTGCGCAGCTCGGGAAGGTCGACTCCGACCACAAGGAGCAAGTTGTCAGCTGTTCATCCGGGCCTGGCGAGGCCAACTGCGTCAAGCCTTTCGGCGCCCTCGGCCTCGACTTCGAGAGCGGCCGGCAGATGCGGCCCGCCTCTGTATTTGCCCACGAACCGATTGGCTGAGTGGCCTGGTGCGCAAGCTTACCTGGCAAATATGCGTCCTGGCCTGCCTGCTGGTGGCCTGTTCAGACGCGGCTTTCGATCCCTACGCGCACTTGCCAGAGCGCTATCCGCGCCCGGTAATCCCGGATGACAATCGGCTGTCGCCACAAAAAATAGAACTGGGCCGGTGGCTTTTCTACGACAGGCGGCTTTCGGTCAATCGCACGATGTCCTGTGCTTCCTGTCACCGGCAGGAGCTGGCGTTCACCGATGGCCTCGACCGCTCCGTGGGTGCGACCGGGCAGCGTCACCCGCGCGGCGCCATGAGCCTGGTCAATGTCGCCTACGCAAGCCGCCTGACCTGGGCAAATAACAACCTCGACCGGCTCGAAGTCCAGGCACTGACGCCGCTGTTTGGCGAAGAGCCGGTGGAAATGGGCATGAGCGGTCGCGAGGACCAGATCCTCGGCATGCTGCGCCGCGATGCCCGCTATAGCGCGTTGTTTGCGCGGGCGTTTCCCGGTGACGCCGATCCGTACTCGATATTGAACCTGGTTCGCGCGACAGCGAGTTTCTTGCGCACCATGACCTCGTTCGATACGCCCTATGACCGCTACCTTGCCGGCGAGCAGGACGCGCTAGCGCCGACGCAGCTGCGTGGTATGGACCTGTTCTTCTCCGAGCGTCTCGAATGCTTTCACTGTCACGGCGGATTCAATTTCACCGACAGCAGCACGCACCAAGACTCGCTCGTGGAAAGCGTCGGTTTCCACAATAACGGGCTGTACAATATCGGGCCGCAAGGGGACTATCCGCCCGATAACCGGGGCCTTTACGAACTCACAGGCCAACAGCGGGACATCGGCAGGTTCAGGGCGCCAAGCTTGAGGAACATCGAGCTGACCGCGCCTTACATGCACGATGGTTCGATCCTCACCCTGGACGCGGTCATCGACCACTATGCGGCCGGCGGCCGGACGATCGACAGCGGTCCGTATGCCGGCGTCGGCAGCCGCAACCCGTTTAAATCCTCTTTTCTCAAGGGGTTCCAGCTGACCGACGAGGAACGTAACGATCTGTTGGCATTCCTGCGTGCGTTAACGGACCGCAGCGTCATTAGTGATCCGTCGCTTGCGGACCCGTGGCCACAAGCAGCCGGACAGGAGCCGCAACGGGAATCTTTGCAGTCGAATGCGGTCGAAGCCAGCTCAACGGGGCTCGATTGACGGTACTATAGGGCCTTGGCATCCTTGACCCATTGTGGCACCCGGTAACCGTCTGGCAGGAACGACGACATTGGCGATTCGGACATCAGCAAAAATAATGGACAGACCAGCACTGCTTGGCCTGGCATTGTTTGCGCTCGCCTGGATCCAGGTGTCGGTTGCGGCCCACCAGTTTGAGCATATTGCCGGAGAAGCAAGCGACGTCTGCGGTGTTTGCCTGCAGCTCGAGCAGGCCGACGAACAGCTGCATGGCGAACCATCCGAAACGCCGTCGGCAGACCGGGGTTCATCACCGACAACACTGTTGCCAGCGGCGCATGCCAGCGGCGACCGGCTGCAGGCGTTTGCACGGGGACCGCCCACCCCCTGACATGCTAGCGAGCGCGCGTGCGCTCGGCCAACACCGGGAATTACCGTTCCAGGATGTAGCAACAAATGTCAGGGTGGAAAAATGAAAACGAGAAATTCAGGCGCTGCGCTCGCAATAGCGAGCGGAGCTGTTGTGCTCTGCAGCACGTATGACCTCCGCGCACAGGAGCGAGAAGACGATCACCATACGCTGGATGAGATCACGGTCACGGCGGCGCCGTTGTCGCGCACTGTCGAGCAGCTTGCGCAGCCCACGCAGGTCCTGAGCGGCGCGGAGCTCGCGAAAAAGCAGGCAGCCAGTATAGGCGAAACGGTGTCGCAGGAGCCCGGTGTGAGTTCGACCTATTTCGGGCCCGTTGCATCGCGACCGGTGATTCGCGGACAATTCGGCGAGCGTGTGCGCGTCCTGTCCAACGGGCTTGATGCACTCGACGTCTCGGCGCTCAGCGAAGATCACCAGGTCAGCCTCGACAGCATCCTGTCCGAACGAATCGAGATCGTCCGCGGGCCGGCCACCCTGCTGTACGGCAGCGGGGCCGCCGGCGGCCTCGTAAACGTTGTTGACACGCGTATCACCAACCGGCCGCTGGCCAAGCCGCTGTCGGGTGCCTTTTCCGCGGGCTTCGACAGCGCCATCGGCGAGCGCGCGGCGGCGTTTCGTGTCGAAGCAGGCACTGATCTTCTTGCCGTTCACGTCGACTATTTCGGCAGACGGACGGATGACGTGTCTATTCCAGGATTCGCCGAGTCAGCGCTGCAACGTGCTCTGGAGGAGGCCGAGGAAGAAGAGGGGCGCGACGAGGAAGAGGCGTTCGGCCGAATCGAGAATACAGATAGCGAAACGGATGGCGGCGCGCTCGGCATTTCAATTACGGGCGACAGCGGCTTCATCGGCGCATCGCTTAGCACGTTCAACAGCGACTACGGCGTTCCCGGGCACGCGCATGAACATGAAGAAGAGGGTGAAGACGAGGAGGGGGAGGAGATCGTACGAATCGATCTGGAACAGGTCCGGGTCGACGTGCGCGGCGAATACAATTTCGATGCCCCGCTGAATCATGTCAATTTTCGATTTGCCAGCAACGACTACGAGCACACGGAACTGGAGGGCGATGAAATCGGCACCGTCTTCGAGACAATGGGTACGGACGCCCGGGTCGAGGTACATCATGAGCCCTGGGGATCGTTCGAGGGTGCGTTCGGCGTTCAGTACAAGCACAATGAATTCGACGCGATCGGTGACGAAGCATTCGTGCCGTCCTCGGACACCACCCGAACGAGCCTGTTCTTTTTCGAGGAATTCGTCGCAAATCCGAACTGGCTGTTTCAGGCAAGCGCGCGCGCGGAGCGTCAGGAGATCGATGTCGGGCTGCCGGTGACGGACTACAGCGATACGGCGCTCGGTGCATCGATTGGTGCGGTATGGACGCTGACCGACGGCACGAGCATTGCGGCGAATCTCGTACTGACCGAGCGGCATCCCACGTCGACCGAGTTATACGCGGACGGCGCGCACGTCGCTGCGAATCGCGTCGAACGCGGATCGGTGACGACCGGCAACGGCATTCTTGATAAGGAGGTGTCGACGAACCTCGACCTGACGTATCGCGGTGAGGCCGGGCGACTCGAGTGGGCGCTTACAGCATTCCTGAACAGTGTCGATGATTATATTTTGTTGAGCCCTACTGCTCAGGTGGAAGACGGCTTTCAGGTGTTCGAATACCGCCAGGACGATGTCGATTTCTACGGCTTCGAGGGCGAGTTGCGTATAGAGCTTTTCGATGCACCCTCCGGTCACTGGCACACGCGCATGTTTTCCGATTTTGTGTATGCGGAGGAGAGCGGCAGCGGAGCGTATTTGCCCAGGATTCCGCCGTGGCGATTCGGCGCAGGCTTGCATTATTCGTGGCGCGCGCTGGAAAGCGGTCTGGAGGTCGTTTATCACGACGGGCAGACGCGCACAGCGGCGAACGAGTTGCCGACCGACAGCTATGCGATCGTCAATATTGACCTGTCATGGACGTTTGGCAGCAATAATTCCGTCGTTTTTCTCCGGGGAAAGAACCTGGGTGATCGGGAAGCCAGGCAGCACACATCGCCGCTAAAGGACCTGGCGCCCTTGCCTGGCCGGTCGCTGCAACTGGGCCTGCGCTACTGGTTCTAGGCCACGACAAAAACTCGTCATTTCCGACACCTGGATTGCACCCGAACTGCGCCATGGCCGGCGGATCGTGCTTGCGGGTGGCCGCAGAAGGTCTAGAATGATCGCTTCACCCTGTCAACAACAAGTCAACAATCGAGGGGGTCGATATGGGCATTTTTTCGCTGTGGCAGGCAATTCTCGCCTCTGCGGTCGGGGTCTGGATCCTGAGCGCGCTCGTCTGGATGGTTTTTCCCTGGCACAAGTCCGACTTTTCGAAGACCGGGGACGAAGAGGCCGTGCGCTCCGCGTTAAAGGGTCTCGCGCCGGGTTTCTATAACGTACCGTACGTCCTGAATCCGGCGGAACTGAAACAACCGGAAATCGAAAAGAAGTTTGTTGACGGCCCGCTGGCATATATCACCGTCGTGGCGAACGGCGTTCCGCAAATGGGCGGGAAACTGATAGGCAGCTTTGCCTACAACCTGCTTGTCGGCGTGCTTGCCGCCTACATGGTTTCGCGCGCAGCCAGTGCCGACGCGCATTACCTGGAGGTATTCCGAATTGCCGGGACCACGGCTTTTATCGCCTATGGTGTCGCGTATATCCAGGATTCGATCTGGTTCGGGCGGCCCGTGTCGATTACCGTAAAGTCGCTGTTCGACGGCTTTCTTTACGGCTTGCTCACCGGCGGTTTTTTTGGCTGGCTTGCGTAAGGAGTTTTTTCGTCCCCAGGTGGCGCGCCGCGGCTGCAGTCCGGAGCCGCCACCATGACTCCACGACCCGACGGCCCCCAGGCAATCCTCGCCGCTCAGTTTGCCAAACCGTTGCGTGCTGCGCCGGGAGGCGAAGGCCTCACCGAAGAAGACGTGCGCGTTATTCGGCTGTTTTTTCACACCTGCCTGTCGACCCACGGCGGCGTCGAGGTCGAGCAAGATGATGACATGATCGTTGCGGCATTCGCAGATCCTGCGAGTGCCGTTTCCTGTGCCCGGGCTATACGCGATGGCTTGCGAACGCTTCGGCCAGGGCTGCACGATAGCGAAGAGGTGAAGACCGGAATTTCGCCTGGCAGCGTCGACGGCGCATCGACACCGGCATGCATCAGCGAGGCAAAGTCACTGTGGTCACTGGCGACTCCGGGCGACATCATCGTCAGCGATGCTGTTCGGCAAGCGCTCGGGCACGCATCTGCCGAAAATTTTTCACGGATTCCCCGGCCGGGAAAAAATAGCAGGACCGGTACGGCTTATCGACTCGATAGCGAGGCGAATGCCGGGACGACGTCCGGTTTCTTTCAGGAGCTGATAAGACGCCGGGTCTTCCGTTCCGCCGGCGCTTATATTGTCGTCGCCTGGGTCATCGTCCAGGTGGCATCAATCATCTTTCCCGAGTTCGATGCACCGCGCTGGTCGATGCGGGCGCTGATCATCCTGCTCATTGCCGGGTTCCCGCCGGCAATGTTGCTTGCCTGGACCGTCGATTTTACGGCAGGCAAGTTTGTCCGTACGCCGGACTCGCCATATTCGATGGTCAGGGGAAACGCACTTCGCTTCGGCATGGTTGTCGGCGCGACCGTCTTCGCTTGCGGCATGTTGTGGTGGGCATGGACCGCATACATCGAGCCAACGACACAAAGGATGGAAAGACGCGCGATGCCTGAAAATCCCGTGGTGGCTGTTGTCCCGCCACGAAAGACCGCCGGGGCGCAAGACATCGACTGGCTTGGCGAAGGCGTTGCGAATCTGATTCGCAATCAGATTGCTGAATCCAGTGCTGTGATCGTGGTATCGCCAACGCGCTGGAACACGATTGTTGACGGTGCTTCTGATCCCGGCGACTACGCTACGCGTGCGCGAAATGCCGGCGTCGACTACATCATTGGCGGCAGCTTTCTGCAGACAGCTACCGGGATCAGCCTGTCTCCCGAAATAGAGGATGTCAAAGCAGGCAATACGATGTCGGCGGCGACGATTACCGGCGTGGATGCATCCGAGATAATCGAACGAACTCCCGAGTTATCCCTCGGCATAAAGCGTGCGTTGAATATCCCGTTCAAGTCGAATGTCGAACAACTAACGGCGGATTTTGCAGCGCAGAATATGGAAGCGTACGAGGCCTACGTCGCGGGGCTTGGTTTTTTTATGAGGTTTGAATACGACCGGGCTGAAGAATTGTTCAGGGCGGCGTTGGACATTGCGCCTGATTTCTACATCGCGCGCTATCGACTTGCGATGGTACTCGAGTCGGCAGGACGGGCAGATGCTGCATATGCAGAACTCGAGAAGATTCCTGACCTTGCGGAGCTTCCACGCAGAGAACGTTTGTACGTTGAAGGTGCGAAGGCGACCTTCACTTCCGGCAGGGACAGTCGGCGCGCGATTGAGGTTTACTCCGAGTTGGTCGAGGCATATCCATACGATAACGAAGCCGGGCAGCATCTCGCCGAAGCCTATTGGAATGACTTTCAGGATGAGAAAGCAATCGAAATATTCCGCAACCTGGCAGAGATACACTCTTACGATCCATCTGCCTGGATGGCGCTCGGCGAACGATTACTGGAAATCGGTCGGCTCGAAGAGGCCGCGACCGCAATCCGGAAGTACCAGGAACTCGCTCCCGGCGATGCATACGCGTCTGTGTTGCTGGGCAACCTGGCGCAGCTCGAGAGCAGAACCGAGGATTCGATAGAGCATTACCGTGAAGCGCTCGAGCTGAGACCGAAATTCGATGTTGCAACGATCGGCCTGGCGCGGAGTCACTACCTGCTTGGTGAGCTGCAGGTCGCGGAGGGATTGTGGCAGTCGCTCGTTGCCGATGAGGCAGTGCCGCCACATCTACGTATAGACGCCGCGTTCGATCTGGCAGGGATATTGCGCGGCCAGGGACAATTCGAGAAATCATCGGGGGTACTTGGCAGCGTCGAAGCGCTGATTCACGGCGAGGAACTGCGCGTACCGATGCTGCTGTCGACGCGCGGGTCTAACGCACTGGCGGTCGGGCAGCTGGAGCAGGCGTCTCAGCTCATCGAACAGGCAGTCGAAGCCTCGCACACATCGCTGGCATCAGCGACGCGATACCTGTTCGCGCGCGGTTTGCTCGAGTACGAGCGTCGGCAGGTTTCGCAACTGCGCCAGACTGCGGAAGAGATACGTGCTATCGATGATGAGCCTGGTGACGATGACAGGACGGAGGAGAAAGCTGCACTTTTCCTGGACTCGCTCGCAGGCCTGCTCGATGCTGACGCAGGTTCTGCCTATGAATCTTTAACCCGGGTGGTCGAAATGCAGGGCTACGACTACGCAATTTACAGGGTTGGTTTGGCCAGGGCCGCGCTCGAACTCGGGGAATACGAGGAAGCAGCGACGCATGCGGCCAGCGCAATGAGGTTACGTGATCCTGGTGATCTCAGGCTTGACCTTGAACTGGATCGATCACTGGCGCAGCTCTTGTATGCAGAGATTCTGGCTGCTTGGGGGCGCAGGTCCGAGGCAAGCCGGCAACTGCATTCGTTTATTGGTCGCTGGCGGCACGCCAGCGACCAATCCCGGTACGTCCAAGAGGCGCGAGCGTTGCTCGCGGAACTGCAATAACTAGCGCGGTGGACGGCGCGTACGGCTCGCCCCGGACGTGAGAATGCACGCCGGCAGCATGCCGCGATCCAGGTTTCCGTCGAGGTCACCGTGAATAAAGGTTCTCGGCGGGCACTTGGAATCCGGGCTGTCCGTCAGCAGGTTTTCATGGGTTACAGTGAGGTTCGTTTCGACCTCGTTCGATAACAAGTCGTAGCCCATCAGCTCGACGTCTTTTGCGGTATATTTGCCGTCGTAGTTCAGGTCGTAAACGAAGTCCGGCGCCTCGCCGTGCACCAGTACCGCTCGAATCTTCACGCGCGCCGGGTAGTACTGCGACAGCAGTTCGTCGTAGAACGCGTTTGCTGCGCCAGGCGCATCCGGGGGGAAAGGCTCGACCGTGTTGAATTTCTTGACCTTGCCACTGTCCACGCGAATTGCGTAGTCGAAGTTCGGATCGTTGATATTCGCGTCGAGAATGGCGATTGGCTCAAATACGCCGGCCAGGATGTGCATGGACGCGGTCACAGCAGTCTGGTCGCGACCGTCGAGGTCCTCCGCAGAGACAGTATTGATGAAACCGGCCATGTTGCGGATGACGCCCTTTGTCAACTTGAAGTTCTCGTCGAACACTCTGGCACCGCCAATGTCGGCCATCAGAACCATGCTGGCAAGGTCATCGTCGGCGCCGTAGCCGTAGCCGTCGAGTTCATCCGGTCGTGGATTGGTGCTGTCCGGCGGGAATGGATTGGGCCGGCCACCGGTTCTCGGGCCGACCGCCTGGACCGACCCGTTGAACATTGTCAGGTAGGCCGTATTGCGTGGCGCAGGATCCGAGAATCGATCGTCGATCAGGCGGTCGCGAATGGCATTGTTGCCGGTCGTGAAGTTGTCGAATTCGCCGAAGGTGTCGTTTCTTTCCGTCTGCACCTCGATATAAGTCTCGTCCTCGGCAAATCCGGCGCAGGCCGGATCGAAAGTGGTAATGCCGAGATCGTCCAAGAGCGACGCGAGATTCAGGCAATTGTCCGGGTCCGTGACGACCAGCGCTTCGCGCTCCTGATCAAGCGAGCGTTGCGCGACGAAGCCGACCGCAGTCGTGCTTTCAATTCTGAAAATCAGCGGCCACTGCGTGGTCGATATGATGCCGGATGTGTTCACATATCGGTACGTAACGATCCCGTGCTCGTAACGCAGCTTGAAGGCGCTCGACTCCGGGGCTTTCAATGTCAGCTGCAGATCGGAACCGCTGGCTTGCGACTGGGTTGGAAATGCGACCACCAGGGTCAACAGGGTTGCCAGGAAAAATACTCTCATTCGGCCATCTCCATGTTCTTGTTATTTTTTTGAACGGCGTGGCTGGCTCGCGGGTGCGAACCCGAGCTGACGTTATTCTTTTTCCACCCGTCAGGGCAGGGGATTATGTCAACTCGTTTTTATTATTGTTTTTAATACATTACAGATACTACCGAGATCCTTTCGAGATTGCACTGTCACGAATATCGTACCTCGGCCCGCCTGATAGGTCGTGTCGACACCCATTGCAGTCGTGCTCCGCAACCGTTTGACACGGGTCTCGCAAAACATCCATACGAATCGGCGTTGGTTCTTTGTTTTTTTGCCACATACTGTTCGGAGCAACGTCGCACGACGGCGTCGATCAGACAATGTTTGTGTGCCAACATCGACGTCGCATTGCGCTCGACACGGGATCGCAGTGTGCGTCGGCGAGGTCGCCTGCAATTATGTTCAAGGCGAATGCGTGAATTTGCGCGGGTTTGCGAATAACCGGCCGTAAAACGACAATATCGGATAGGCGTATCGAGGAAGCTGCAATGATGCCAGAACCCCAATTCAAGAAATCCATGGCACTGTGCCTGTTGCTCGCCGCCGTCGCCGGCGCGAAAGAATTGCCGGATGGCGCCGTTCGTGTGGAACAGGCGAGAATCGTCGATTCACACGGCTTCGAGCGACCAATGGTGGCCGCGACGATCATGATTCCGGCAGGCTGGAAGGGGCAGGGCGGTATCAGCTGGCAGATGAACAACAGCGGCTGCGGGCCGCGGACGCCGCACGTCTCCTGGTCCGCGACGTCGCCGGACGGGATCAGTGCATTGCAATTGCTGCCGGAAGAAAGCTGGACCGGCCACAACATGATGTACCCGGGTATGCCCCAGACTCAATGTCCGAATGTCACCATCACCGACATGCAGCAGTTTGTCATCAACTACGCCCAGCGCCATCGACCCGGCAGCGAGATAGTCGACTATCGCCAGCGTCAGGACCTGGTTCAGCAGGTACAACAATACCTGCCGCCGCAGCAGGCGCTCTACGGGATGGAAACCAACCAGTGGGTTGGCGCGGGCGAGGCAATTCTTCGCTACCAGTACCAGGGCAAGGCCGTTCGCGAACTTCTCGGTGTCCTGGCCGTATTCACGCACACCCGGATGTCGGACGGCATGGGCGGGGTCACCGAAACGCTGTCGATCGCCACTGTGCCAGGCTATGCCTATCGCGCGCCTGACGACCAGCTCGATCTCGAGCAGGTCGAGATGATTCGCCGTTCATTCCGCACGCATCCCAACTGGCAGGCACGTATGAATCAGCATCACGCGAAAATCGCCCGGATCAACGCCCAGGGCGCCGCGGACCGGGCGCGAATCACGGCGCAAGCGAACGAAGAGATCCGGCGCATGCAGCAGGAGTCCTGGGAAAACTACAACGCCAGCATGGACCGAAATTCGCGGGAATATTCCGAGTACATTCGAGATACCGAGACTTATGACAGCCCCAGCGGCGGCACCGTGCAGCTGGACAATACCTACGAACACGCCTGGGAGATGGATGACGGTTCCTACGTTCTGACCAACGATCCGTCTTTTAATCCGGGTGCGGATCTCGGGCTGTCCGGCAGCAAGCTGCAGAAGACAGAATAGCGTCCGGTGCCGCTTCGTACTGTCGAACGAACTGTTTGTCAGGTTCCGCGAAAAGCCGGCGGCACGCACCGCAGGCGTTATGCGAGCTCCTGTTGTTCGCGCCGCTGCTGCTTCAGGGCAATAGCTGACAGATCCGTTACCAGCTCCCTGAGTAGCTCCAGCGCATCGTCACTGGCGAACAAGCCAATCAGGCTTCCCTTATCATCCACCACCGGAATTCGATTCACGCCGCGACGTCGCATGATCTCGATAGCTTCGAAAAACTCGGTGTTTTCATCCATGGTGACGATTTCGTGGCGCACTGCATCGCCGACCGCCACGTCTGCCGGGGACAGATGTTGCGTCACGAATTCCAGCACAATATCCCGATCGGTGAGGATGCCGACGGGACGACGCGTGCCGTTCATTGATTCCACGACAACGACGCATCCCACGTGATGTCTGCGCATGAGGGCGGCGGCATCACCGACAGAAGTGTCTTTGTCGACGACGACGACCTCCCGATTGCAAAACTCACTTGCCTTCACGAGTCCCCTCCGCTGATTCGATCAATTCGATACGCCAGTCGAGCTGCTCGAAATGCGCATATACAGGCAGCTTCCGCAAAACGGAAGACGCAACAAGGACATTCCTGCCGCCACCGGTGAGCCCCTTTATTTGCTGTGGATCCGGCCCGGAAAGGACTTTGAAGGCAAAACGGAGTTTGGAATCTGAAGCGAGTTGCTCCAACTGTTGCCTGGCCCGATCCACGATATCTCTGGATACCTGTTCAGCCCGACCGCTCGTAAAGTCGGCGACTCCGCCACTGAGGCGCGATATTTCGCGAGTAAACGGTAAGCTCGCCGCGCGATGCCAACGCTCATCGGCGATGTACAGCGCGACGACATCCGCCTGATCACTGACGGCGTGTTGTATTGCGACCTCCCACAAACGCTGTACCGGGCACGATTCAGTGACGGCGATAACGATGCACGATCGATGGTCACTGCTGCTCATTGGAATTCTCCGGGTCCTTGCGGGTTGCAAACTGTCTGCGCAGATTGGCGTACCGCAGCAGTTGCTCCTCTACCTTGCGATTGACTGTTCCTTGCGGAAACTGGCCATTGCCATCTCGTTCACCCGCGTCAATGCCAGTAAGGACCAACACTGCCTCGTCGATACTCTGCACGCCGAACACGCCGAACTGTTGCTTCTCGATGGCGTCGACGACATCGCTACGTAGCATCAGGTGCTTGATATTCTCCCTGGGAATGACCACGCCATGCG
>JAHHOT010000114.1 GCA_018677555.1 Gammaproteobacteria bacterium
GCTCTACCGTTGCGCTGTCAATCCAGGGAAGTGCCGCTGCGCTCTGCTGAATGGCCGCAAGGTTCGCGCTCAGGAAGCCCTTGTCGAGCTCGCCGCTGACTGCTTCCTCGATCTTCAGCGCACTGACCCGCTGAAACGGCCCCGCAACGCTGATGGCTTCGATCGGGTGATCCAGCGCGCGCATGCTGAAGTGGTAGGTGACCACGATAATGGCGCCCGCCGCGAGCACGGCGGAAATTCGCGCGAACGGAATCGACGGCAGCTTTAGCTGCCGTTGCTTTTTCAGTTTGCGCCGTTTGGCCTGTTTACGCGCCATTTGCGGCCACTCCCTCAGGCTGGATTGCGTTTTCGGCGAGTACGCTCGTCTCGAGAATGCGCCAGCACAGTTCTTCGAAATCAATGCCGGCCTTGCTTGCAGCCATCGGCACGAGACTGTGGCTGGTCATGCCCGGGACGGTATTGACCTCGAGCACCATCGGTTTGTGGTCCTCACCGGTCATGAAATCCACCCGGCCCCAGCCGCTGCAGCCGAGTACCTCGAACGCCGCAAGCGCCAGGTCGTGGTAACGCTGCTCGAGTTCGGGTTCGTCAGTGCCGGGGCAGATGTAGCGGGTGGAGTCAGATTCGTATTTCGCCCGGTAGTCGTAAAAGACTCGCGGCGTTTCTATGCGGATACTGGGCAGCGGCTGGCCCTGCAACACGGCAACGGTGACTTCACTGCCAACGATGCATCTCTCCACCAGCGCAGGTTCGCCGAAACCGAGTGCCAGCTCCGCCGCCGCGCGCAGCTCGCTCTCTTCAAACACCTTGGTCATACCGACGCTCGAACCCTGGCCCGCCGGTTTCAGCACCAGCGGATAAGAGAATGCTTCGGCAGCGACCAGCGCTTCGCGAGGCTGCGTAATGACGTAATAGTCGGGCGTCGCAATTCCCGCGTGCCTGAACAGGTTTTTGCTGCGCACTTTATCCATGGCCAGGGCAGACGCCAGCACGTCGCTGCCGGTAAACGGCGTATTGAGCCAGTGCAGCGCGCCTTGCAGAGCGCCATCTTCGCCGCCGGGCCCGTGCAATGCGTTCCACACGCGATCGAAACCGGCCGCTGCAAACTCCTGCATGCCGGCGTCGGCCGGATCCCAACCCGACGCATCGATCCCACGTGCCCGCAGCGCCTGCAGCACCGCGGCGCCGGAATCGAGCGACACTTCCCGTTCGCTCGAGAATCCGCCGTAAAAAACCGCGACGCGCCCGAAATCCACTGCGCTGGAAACGGTAACTCTTGCCTCTGCTGCCGGCGCGGTCATTCGAGCTCCTCGCCGACAATTCGAACTTCGTGTATGAGATCGACGCCGTGCGCCTCGGCAACGCTGTCGTGCACGTGCCGAATCAGGCGCTCGATGTCGCTTGCGCTTGCATTGCCGCGATTGATAATGAAATTGGCGTGCTTCCCGGAAACTTCCGCACCGCCGATGGCGAACCCTTTCAGCCCCGCCGCTTCAATCAGCCGCGCAGCATGGTCGCCGGGTGGATTGCGGAACACCGAACCGCAGCTGGGCAATCCGAGCGGCTGCGTTTCCTTGCGTCGCGCGAGCATCGCCTGCAACTTTTCCTTGCTCGCGACTGCATCCGGGTCGAATTGCAGCGTTGCTTCGATGAACCACTCGTTGTCCGGCCCGCGAACAGACCGGTACCCGATCTCGTAATCGCCTGGCTTGCGCTCGTGGATGGCACCATCGCGATCGATGCAGCGCACGCTGCGAACGCGTTCCCAGGTTTCGCCGCCGTGCGCCCCGGCATTCATCGCTAGCGCGCCGCCGACAGTTCCTGGAATGCCCGCGAAAAATTCCGCCGGCGCAAGACCCCAGCGTATGCACTGACGCGCCAGCTGCGTACAGGGAACGCCCGCACCGGCGCGAACCTCATGGTCAGCAGTGCGCTCGAGGTCGCGCAGCAACGGCGCGGCGGCGATGACCACACCGCGAATTCCGCCGTCGCGAACCAGCAGATTGCTGCCAACCCCGAACCAGAAAACCGGAATCGACGCGTCGAGCTGCCGCAGATAGTCGGCGAGATCTTCGATCGTTGCGGGTTTGTAAAAGACGTCTGCCGGTCCTCCGACGCGCCACGACGTGTGCTTGCTCATCGGCTCACGTTCGCGAATTTCCCCGCCTGCCGGCGGTAGCTGCAGGGCCGCCATCATTTCTGCACCTTCAGCACGGGCTTTTTTCCGAGTAGCTCCGGCAACCGCCCGGCAAAGGCGCCGATGTCACCGGCCCCCATCGTCAGAAGCAAATCGCCTTCCTGCAGAAGGCCATCCAGAATCGGCGGCAGATCCTCCAGTGTCTCCACGAAAACCGGCTCAACCCCGCCGCGACTGCGGACGGCGCGCGCAATTGCGCGACCGTCTGCGCCGGCGATCGGATCTTCGCCGGCCGGGTAAACCTCCAGCAGCACCAGCACATCGGCGCCGGACAAAACGGTGGCGAAGTCGTCCAGCAAATCACGTGTACGACTGTAGCGGTGCGGCTGGAAAACCAGCACCGTGCGGCGCTCCGGCCAGCCGGCCTTTGCCGCCGCGAGCGTCGCTGCGATCTCGGTCGGATGGTGGCCGTAGTCGTCAACCAGCATGACCGGGCCTTGTGAGGCCTCGATATCACCGTGATTCTGAAAGCGCCGATCTATGCCCTCGAAATTTTCCAGTGCGGCAACGACCGCGTGATCGCTGATCTGCAGCTCCCCTGCCACCGCAATCGCCGCCAGTGCGTTACGCACATTGTGAATCCCCGGCAGCCTCAGACGAATCTGCAGCGGTTCATCGCGGCCCGCGCGCGTCACCTCGAACAGCGTAAGGTCTTCCTCGAAACGAACGTCGGTAGCGCGCACGTCTGCTTCGCCGTCGACGCCGTAGGTCACGGTCGAACGACCGACCTGCCCCTTGATCGCCGCGATGCCCGGGTCGTCCGCGCATACGACGGCGAGGCCGTAAAACGGCAGGTTATGCAGGAAGTCGATGAAACCCTGGCGCAGCTTGTCGAGATCGCCGTCATAAGTCGACATATGGTCCGCGTCGATATTGGTGACGACCGCGAGCATTGGCTTCAGGTGCACGAACGACGCGTCACTTTCATCGGCCTCCGCAACCAGGTACTCGCCCTGGCCGAGCCTTGCGTTGCTGTCCGAACTCTTCAGCCGACCGCCGATGACGTAGGTCGGGTCCAGTCCGCCCTCGGCCAGTACGCTCGCGATCAGGCTCGTGGTCGTCGTCTTGCCATGCGTGCCGGCGACCGCGATCGAATATCGAAAACGCATCAATTCGGCAAGCATCTCTGCGCGCGGCACGACCGGTAGCATCGCTGCGCGTGCTGCCGCCACTTCCGGATTGGTCTCGTCGACCGCGCTGGACACAACGACTGCATCGGCGTCGGCGACGTTTGCCGCGTCGTGACCGACGAAAACCTTCGCGCCCTGCGACTCGAGCCGCTCGACCTGTGCGTTGCTCTTCAGGTCGGAACCCTGAACCTGGTAACCAAGGTTGAGCATGACCTCGGCAATGCCCGACATGCCGGATCCACCGATGCCGACGAAGTGCACGCAGTGTATTCGGCGCATTCGTTTGATCATGCCGCCGCCCCCGCCTGCGCCAGGCACACCTCGGTAATCCGCGCCAACGCATCCGGCCTCGCAAGCGCGCGAGCCTTTTGCGCGCGCAGCGACAACTCGTCGCGGCTGCCGAGCCAGGACCGCAGCAACTCTGCC
The DNA here is from genome assembly GCA_018677555.1 of Gammaproteobacteria bacterium. GTDB lineage: Bacteria > Pseudomonadota > Gammaproteobacteria > Steroidobacterales > Woeseiaceae > JAHHOT01. The sequence goes on from JAHHOT010000114.1 coordinate 3,754, forward strand.
AGCGTCTCGCCGGTCAGTTCGTTTTCTGATGCGATCATTGCTGCGCCTGCGTCGGCCAGCGCACGCGCGTTTTTCGTCTGGTGATCGTCGACCGCAGCCGGGTACGGAACGAAGATGGCCGGCAGGCCCGCCGCGGCCAGCTCGGCAACCGTCAGCGCACCCGCACGACAAACCACGAGATCCGCCCATGCATATGCGTCCGCCATGTCCTCGATGTACGGCAGCATCTCCGCCGTAACGCCGTGCTCGGCGTAGGCTGCATCCGCCGCGGCGATCGTGGACTGGCCGGTCTGGTGTCGCACCACCGGGCGCAGTTCGCCCGGCAACAACGCGAGCGCCGCGGGCACGATGCGATTGAGGGCCAGCGCACCCTGGCTGCCGCCGAGCACCAGCATGCGCAGCGGCCCGTCGTGCTGTTGGTATCGAACGGCTGGCGGAGCAATTGCCGAAATTTCCTCGCGCACCGGATTGCCCACCGTTTCGCAGCGAATACCGGCAGGAAAACTGCCCGGGAAGGCTTGCAGCACAACCCGGGCAAGACGCGCCAGAAGACGGTTTGTCATTCCTGCAACAGCATTTTGTTCGTGTATGACCAGCGGCTTGCGCATGATCCATGCGGCCAGGCCGCCCGGCCCGGAGGCAAAGCCGCCCATGCCGAGCACGGCCGCGGGGCGCCGTCGGATCATCACACCCAGCGACTGGATGAGTGCATAGCACAACTGCAGTGGCGCGAGCACCAGCGCCAGCGGACCCTTGCGCCGCAGGCCTTTGACGCTGATCCACTCGACTTCGATGCCTGCCGCCGGCACCACGCGCGATTCGATGCCACGCCGTGTGCCCAGCCACACAATGTCGCGCGAGCGCGCCTGCAGCGCCTGTGCCACGGCCAATGCCGGGTACACGTGTCCGCCGGTGCCGCCGGCCATGACGAGGATCGGCCCGCTGCTCATGTTCGCTTCCGCTTCGCTGCTTTTTGGCGGCGGTTGGCAGGCCGTGCGTCGACGACCAGTTCGTGGTGTATTCGCAGCAACAGCGCAATGCTGATCATCGTAATGATCAAACTGCTGCGGCCGTAACTGATCAGTGGCAGCGTCAGGCCCTTGGTCGGCAGGATGCCCATGTTCACGCCGACGTTGATAAACGCCTGCAAGCCCAACCACGTGCCCAGGCCGATCGCGAGATAAGCCTCGAAGCCGCGCTCGCTTTCCGCAGCGCGCATTGCCAGTCGGAATACGCGCCACAAAAGTGCAAGAAACAAGGCGATCAGAACGAGCGAGCCCAGCAGTCCGAACTCCTCCGCAAATACCGCGAACACGAAATCGGTGTGTGCTTCCGGAAGGTAGAAAAGCTTTTGCACGCCATCGCCAAGACCGACTCCGACCCATTCGCCGCGACCGATCGCGATGAGCGACTGCGTCAGCTGGAACCCGGATTCATAGGGGTCGGACCAGGGATCGAGGAATGCAGTGACGCGTTCCCAGCGATAGGTCGAGGTCACCGCCAGTATGGTCATCGCCACCGTGCCCAGTCCGAAAAACAGGAAAAAGTCGCGCCAGCGCGCTCCCGCCACGAACAGCATCGTCAATGCGGTTGCCAAAAGGACCACCGCGGCGCCGAAGTCCGGCTCCGCCAGCAACATGCCGCAGGCCAGAATCAGAACGACCATCGGGCGCAGGAAGCCGCTGAATTGTTCGCTCAGCGATTTGTTATGCCGCACGAGATAACTCGCCAGGTAGATCAACAGGCACAGTCGGGCCGGCTCGGAAACCTGCAGGTTGAAGATCCCCAGGCGCAACCAGCGGGTGCTGCCATTGACGGTGTGCCCGAAGCCCGGCATCAGCACGATCAGCAACAACAGCAATCCGGCGAGAAGCATCAGCGGTCCGAGCCTGGACCAGATGCGCATTGGAATGAAAAGACAGACCATGCCCGATACCGCGCCGATCACCGCGGCGACCGCCTGGCGCTGCAAATAAAAAAACGGCTTGCCCGTGACATTGTCGGAGATCGAGATAGATGCGGAAGTCAGCACCACGAGACCGCCCAGCAACAGGGTCAGCCCGATTCCAAGCAGAACCGGATCGATCTGCATCGGCGCCTTGAGACGGGCCGGAAATGGCATGGTCACGTTCTTCATCGCGATCCCAGCTCCCGCACCTGGCGTGCAAACTCGTCGCCGCGCTCGCCGTAGTTCCTGAATTGATCGAAACTCGCACAGGCCGGTGCCAGCAATACCGTGTCGCCGCGTTCCGCCAGGGTCGCCGCCTTGCGCACGGCCACCCGCATATTGTCCGCACGGTGTACCGGCACGAGCCCTTCGAACGCATCGCCAATCAGCTTTGCGTCTTCACCGATCGTCAGTACCGCGCGTAGTTTGTAGTGCACAGCATCCGCGAGTGCGCCGAAGTCGCCGCCCTTGCCCTGACCGCCGGCGATGAGCACAACGGGCCCGTCGACGGAATCGACTGACGCGATGGCGGCGCCTGCATTGGTCGCCTTCGAGTCGTTGATATAGGTGACACCCCCCGAGACCCCGACGCGCTGCATTCGGTGGGGCAAGCCGGGAAACTGGTTCAGCACCTGTAGCATCGGCGACAGTCCCAGGCCCATCAGTGTGCCGGCCGCCATCGCCGCGAGAGCGTTTGCCTGGTTGTGCGTACCGACCATGGCCATGTCCGAGGTTGACAGCAGCAGCAGGTCGCCATGCGCGAGGAATTCGTCACCGTCTTCAGCGAGGATGCCGAATTCGCCTTCGTCGGGTTCGTCGAGGCCAAAACTGACGCAGGGGATTCGCTCGGCGATTATGCCCTCGACGTCCTCGTCGTCGCGGTTGATGACCGCGTTTTCGGCCTCGCGAAATATTCGGTACTTCGCGGCACGGTATTCATCGATAGTTTCATGCCAGTCGAGATGATCCGGTGAAATGTTGAGCAACACTGCGACCAGCGCGGGCAGATCTTTCGTGCGCTGCAACTGGAAGCTCGACAGCTCGAGCAGATAGAAATCCGGCGGCTCGTCCGTGAGCAGATCGAGCGCTGGCCGGCCGAGATTCGCACCGGCGAGGCCGACTTTGCCCGCCGCTTCGCACATCAACGAGAGCAGCGTCGTCACCGTGCTTTTGCCGTTGGAGCCGGTTATCGCCACGATGGGCGCCCTGGCTTCACGAGTAAACAACTCGATATCGGATATGATCTCCGCACCGGCAGCCCGCGCTTCGACCAGCATCGGCTCGGAGTCCGAAATACCGGGTGACACGACGATGCGATCGACGCTCTCGATGAGAGAACGCGGCGCCGTGCCAAGCAATACGTCCGCGCTCGGATGAAGTTGCTGCAACTCCGCGAGCCCCGGCGGATTCTGCCTGCTATCGATATAGCAGGCATCGATGCCGCGACGTTTGTAGAAACGTGCGACCGATAGCCCCGTGTTGCCGAGGCCAATAACGAGTTCCTTCACGGCAACGCCCGATTTTTTGCTCGCCGCACTCATCGTATTTTCAGACTCGCAAGCCCGATCAGGACGAGAATGACGGTGATGATCCAGAAACGCACAATCACTTTCGGCTCCGCCCAGCCTTTCAGTTCAAAGTGGTGGTGTAGCGGCGCCATCCGGAATACTCGCCGGCCGGTCAGCTTGAATGAAGCGACCTGAATAATGACGGATACGGTTTCGACGACAAATACTCCACCCATTATTGCGAGCACGATTTCTTGCCGAACGACGACCGCTACAACACCGAGGGCTGCACCAAGCGAAAGTGCACCGATATCTCCCATGAAAACCTGCGCCGGGTAGGTGTTGAACCAGAGAAAACCCAGCCCCGCACCCGCCAGCGCGGCACAGAAAACGAGAATCTCGCCGACACCCGCGACATACGGGATGTCGAGGTAGTTGGCGAAGTTGACATTGCCGGTGACGTAGGCAAATACGCCCAATGCGCCCCCGACCAGGACCGTCGGCATGATCGCCAGGCCGTCAAGACCGTCGGTCAGGTTGACCGCGTTGCTGAAGCCAACGATAAAGAAAAAACTGACGACGATCTGGAACCAGCCAAGTGGCAGCGCCAGGTCCTTGAAGTACGGAATCAGCAGCGACGTCCCTTCATCGCCGGCGAGGCGGTATAACGCCACCGCGGCAATCAGCGCCGCCAACGATTGCCAGAACAACTTCTGCTTTGCGCTGATACCGGCCGGATCCTGCAGCACCAGTTTCTTGTAATCGTCTACATAGCCGATGATGCCGAACGACAGTGTGACGAACAGCACCACCCACAGAAAGCGGTTCTCGAGATCGACCCACAACACGGTACTTGCGACGATCGCCGTCAGGATCAGCGCCCCGCCCATCGTGGGTGTGCCCGCCTTCGGCAAATGACTGGTCGGCCCGCTTTCGCGCACAGGCTGCCCGACCTGGTTCTGGCTGAGCCTTGCGATCATGCGCGGACCGATGACGAAGCAGATGATCAGCGCGGTCAATGCGCCCATGATTGCGCGCATCGTCAAATAGTTGAATACGTTGAAACCGGATTCGAACTGTGCGAGATATTGCGTCAGGTAAAGCAGCACCGTCAGCCCCCTCGCCGCTCTGCGGACGTATCGCGCAGCGCTTCGACGACACGCTCCATGCGCATCGAGCGTGATCCCTTCACCAGCACGTTGCTGCCGCTATCGACTTGCTGCGACAGCGAGTCAGCCAAATGCGCGACGCTCGAAAACCACGAGGCGCCAGCACCGAAGGCAGCAACAGCACGCTTCGACAGCTCGCCCGTCGCCAGCAGGAAATCGACCCCCGCCTTCTTGACCGCGAAACCCACCTCCTCGTGCAATTCAGCCGCGTCGTCGCCGAGCTCGCCCATGTCGCCGAGCACCAGGTAACTCCTGCCGTCTTCGCTGGCCAGAAAAGCCGCTGCCGCGATAACGCTTGCCGGGTTTGCGTTGTAGCTGTCGTCGTACAGCACCGAACCGCGGATCCCCTGCACCGGTTGCAGGCGTCCGGCAACCGGTGCAGCCGATTCGAGACCGGCGTGCAGCAGCTCGGGGCCGATGCCGAGTCGATGTGCGATGGCCGCCGCTGCGCATGCGTGTAACACGTTGTGCGCGCCGGGCAGCGGCAAATCGATTTGCAGCTCGGCGTCACCGACGTGCAGCGTGAACTGCGAACTGCCAGGGCCGCAGTTGATGTCGGTCGCAAACACGTCCGCCGGATTCTCGATCCCGAACGTGACCAGCTCGATGTCTTCGACGAGCGAGCGCCAGTAGTCATAGAAGCGGTCATCGGCGTTCAGCACCGCGCAACGCGGGCGCACGGCATTCTTCAGAATTTCACCTTTCGCGCGCGACACGCCAACCAGTGAACCGAAGCCTTCCAGGTGCGCAGGCGCGGCATTGGTAATGACGACGACGTCCGGCTCCGCCAGGCGGGTGAGGTATTCGATCTCACCATGGTGGTTCGCACCCATTTCGATGACCGCGAATCGATGTCCGGGCTCGATGCGCAGCAGCATGAGCGGGACGCCGATGTCGTTATTCAGGTTTCCTTGCGTCGCCAGCGTCGGCGCCGACTGCGACAGGCAGGCCGCCAGCAGTTCCTTGAGGGTCGTCTTGCCATTGCTGCCCGTAATTCCGATCACCGTCGCCGGGTTCTGCCGCCGCCATGCCGCAGCAAGCCGACCCAGCGCAAGGCGGGTATTTTCCACCGCGATACTCGGCAGGTCGGCGTCGCAATTACGCGTCACGACCGCAGCGGCGGCATCCTGTTGCGCGGCGACGTCGACAAATCGATTGCCATCGAAGTTGGGGCCTTCGAGCGCGAAAAACAATTCGCCTGCCTGCAGCGTGCGCGTATCCGTGCTGACCCCACGAAACGACCGGTCGGTGCCGCAGAGCACTCCGTGCATCGACTCTGCTGCTTGCATCAGGGTGCCTTCCATCATCACGTGGCCGCACCTGCTTCCTGGCGGCTGGCAAGATTCGACAAAGCGCACTCGTAGTCGGAAAAACGCTGCAGCGAGTCGCCAATTTGTTGCGTGATCTCGTGACCTTTGCCCGCAATGAGAACGATGTCGTCCGCCTGCGCATTCGCAATCGTCCAGGCAATCGCCGACGCGCGATCTTCGATGGCAATCGCATTCTCGCCCATCGCACTCATCACTTCGCCGATGATTTGCGCCGGATCCTCGGAGCGCGGGTTGTCGTTGGTAACGACGGCGCGGTCGGCGCGATCGCTGACAACCTCGCCCATCAGCGGGCGCTTGCCCTGATCACGGTCGCCGCCGCAACCAAACACGCACCACAGTTGCCCGCTGCAGTGTGAGCGCAACGCTCGCAGCGCGACCTCCAGCGCATCCGGCGTGTGCGCATAGTCGACATAGACAGCAGGGAGCGCAGCATCGCCGTCGACCTCGACTTTTTGCATGCGGCCGGGCGGAGCATGCACACCCTCGAGAACGTCCGCGGCCTGCACAATGGGAATCCCCCAGCAGAGCAACAACGCGAAAACCGCGAGCGCATTCGCAACGTTGAATTCACCAACGAGTGGCAGCATGAAATCGGCATCGCCCCAGGATGACTGAATCGAAACGATCGAGCCGTCGTGCTGCGCAACCACGGACCGCAAGACGACATAGGCGCGCCCATTGCCCGGTCTGCCGGTATCCGTGGATACCACGATCGTGTCGTCACCGCAGCGATCAGCGAGGCGCGCGCCGAATTCGGTGTCCACATTGACGATGCGGTGCCGGGCGCTGGTTTCGAGGAACAGTTTTGCCTTGGCTTCGCCGTACGCCGCCATATCCCCGTGGTAATCGATATGATCGCGGCTCAGGTTGGTGAAAAGGGCCGCGTCGAAACGCACACCGCCGACTCGCTGCTGGACCAGCGCGTGCGACGACACCTCGAGCGCGACATAGGCCGCGCCGCCATCACGAAAATCGGCCAGAAGCCGATGCAGATCGATGCACGCCGGAGTTGTCATGCCGGACGACGCATCCAGCTCTGCAATACCGGATCCGAGCGTACCGACATAGGCGCACTTGCGATTCAGCATTTGCAGGCATTGCGCAATCAGGTAGGCGACGGTCGTCTTGCCATTCGTTCCCGTTACACCGGCAACGCGCAACGTCGCCGACGGTGAAGCAAACCAGCGATCCGCGATGATGCCCTGTTGTGCTGCCAGGTCCGGCACGCAGACAATAGGTATGTCTGCCGGCATGCTGCCGGACAGGTTTGCGGCGCCGTCGTGAATGACGGCGGCAGCGCCGGCAGCGATGGCCTGTTCGAGGTAGTCGAGCCCGTGCGAATCGATGCCAGCCACTGCAATGAACAGTTCGCCAGGCTGTAGCTTGCGGCTGTCGCTCGTTATGCCGCTGATCCGGATCGCCGGCGCATCCGCGATCCCGTCCAGCAGTTGTTGCAGGTCGGATTCGTGATGCAGGCGTTCAGCAGGCATATTCATTGACTCATTGCCTGCAGGGTGCTGCCCGCATCGCGCGGGGGCAGCGCGTCCGGCGAAACGGCGAGCAGGCGAAGTGAATCCGCCATGACTTCGGCGAAGACGGGAGCCGCGACATCGCTGCCGTAGTAAAGATCGCCGGTTGGCTCGTCAATAACGACGATAGCCGCAAGCTTCGGGTCACTCGCCGGCACCAGTCCGGCGAAGATAGACAGGTATTCGTCCTCCGAATAGCCACCAGCGGCGAATTTCCAGGCCGTGCCGGTTTTGCCCGCGACCCGGTAACCGTCGATTGCCGCTTTCGTGCCGGTTCCTCCGGGACGAACGACTTCTTCCATCATGCGCGTAATCGCCTCTGCCGTATTTGCCGACAGAACGCTTTGCGCTTCCTTGGGCTGCTCGATACGGACCAGCGATACCGGACGCAGCAGCCCGCGCGACCCGAGTGCCGCATACGCCTGCGCCATCTGCAACGGCGTCACCGAAATCCCGTAGCCATACGCCAGCGTCGCCTGGGATATTTGCTGCCAGTGGTTGTAGTGGGTCAGGAGCCCGGCCGATTCGCCGGGAAAACCACTGGACGTCAGCGAGCCGAATCCGAGTGCAGTCATCGTGGTCCACAACTGGTCCGGTTGCAGTGACATGGCGATCTTCGTCGCCCCGACATTGCTGGAGCGCGACAACACCGTCGTCAGGTTGATGCGTCCCAGGTTCTTTTTGTCTTCGATTCGTTTGGGGCCGACGATGACGAATCCCGGCGAGGTCTCGACAAAGCTCGCAGCACGGTACTGACCGCTTTCGAGCGCCGCTGCAACAACCAGTGGCTTGATGCTGGAACCCGGCTCGAAAATGTCCGTGATTGCGCGGTTGCGGTAACGCTCGGCGGAATACTGTGAGCGATCGTTCGGGTTGTAGGTCGGCTGGTTGGCCATCGCCAGCACTTCGCCGGTATTCACATCGAGAATCACTATCGAACCCGACTCGGCGTCGTGGCGCTGAATCGCTGCCTTCAACGACCGATAAGCGAGATATTGCAGTCGCAAGTCGATGCTGGCGCGCAGGTCCTTGCCGTGACGCGGGGGCCGGATGCTGGCGACGTCCTCGACGGAACGGCCAAGCCGGTCTTTCAGGACGCGTTTCGCTCCGGACTCACCGCCAAGCCAGTGGTTGTAGGCAAGCTCGAGCTCTTCCTGGCCGACATCGTCAATGTTCGTGAAGCCCACGAGATGCCCGACGACTTCGCCGGCCGGATAGTAGCGGCGGTACTCGCGCTGGATATTGACGCCCGGTATCTTCAACGACATGACCGCATGCGCCTTGTCCGGCGGCAGGTGGCGTTTCAGGTACAGGAACTCCTTGTCCATGCTCCGGGTTACCCGACGCATCAGCAACTGCGAATCGACGCCCAGCGCGCGTGCGAGTTCCGGCACCTCGTCGACGGCGGCAGCAAGCTCTTTCGGGTTTGCCCATACGCTGTCGACCGGCGTACTGATCGCAAGCGGTTCGCCGTTGCGGTCCATGATCGAGCCGCGGTGCGCCGCTATCTTCTCGACGCGTAGGTGGCGCGCATCGGCCTCGCGTGTCAGGAATTCTGTGTTCAGCACCTGCAACTGCACTGCCCGGCCAACGAGAGACATCGCGACCAGTGCGAAAAACACCAGCACGAGTGTCGCCCTGCCGGCGAAGCGCCGTGCAGTCTGCTCTTTTGTCCTCGCTCCGCGACTCATTGGCGTTCGATGACGAAAATTTCCGACGATTCAGGGCGGGTCAACGACAGATCGTCGACCGCGACCTTCTCGATGCGCGCATGCATGCCGAGAAAACTCTGCTCGATCTGCAGCTGCCCCCATTCAATGTTGAGCTCGTCGCGCTCCGTCGTAAGTTCTTCCAGCTCGACAAAGAGCTTGCGCGATTCGTGTCGCGTGTAAACCAGCGCGATGGCCGAGCACACGAAACAAACCACCAGGACCGACAGGTACACGACCGGTTTGCGGCTTTGCGTTATTTCCATCAGAGTCGCTCCGCAATTCTCAGGTGTGCGCTACGTGCGCGGGGGTTCGCAGCAATCTCGTCGTCGCTGGCGCGAACCAGCCGACCGACCGGCATCAGCGCCGGCATGAACTCGGGCGGAACGTCGGGCATGCCGCGATACGGTTCCGCGACCCGCGACTCCTCGCGGATAAATCGCTTGACGAGCCGATCTTCGAGGGAATGGAAGCTGATGACGCACAGCCGGCCGCCACGCTGTAACAGCTCGAGCGAAGCCTGCAGCGCCGACCCGAGC
>JAHHOT010000066.1 GCA_018677555.1 Gammaproteobacteria bacterium
GGTCTGATCCCCTTCGAGACGGATAAGCCGCAGCGTTGGGAACGTACGATGCCCGCTGAGCAGTTGCTCGAATATCGCCGGCACGGCGTGAAAGATCGTGACCTGTTGCCGATTGATCCATTCGCCCATGCGTCCGATGCCGAATCGATGAAGATTGAACGGGCACACCGTCGCACCATTGAGCAGTGCCGAGAACAGGCTGGAGACAGTGCCGCTGAAAGCCGGGGACTGAATAAGCGAAAGGCGATCGTCAGGCGTAATCCGCAGGCTGTTGGTGTAACGCAGCACGTTGTGCAACACGTTGCGATGACTGTCCACGACGCCTTTGGCCGTCCCGGTCGTTCCCGATGTATAAAAAATGTAACACTGACTTCCGGGATGCTTATCCAGGCCCGGATTCCGATCGGGTGTCGCCGGATCGATATCGTCGGTGCTATGGACCTGTACCGAACCATTCGCCAGCGAACGTGCGAGATCGAGGTGCCGGTTTTGGGTGACAATCAATCGTGGCGCACAGTCCGTGAAGACCCGCCCGAGCTCACTACGCGACCTCGCGGGATCAAGTGGCACGTATATCTTTCCGGCCTTGACTGCCGCTAACGTCGCGGCGACGGACGCTGCAGACTGCTCGAACAATAGTGCGACGGGTTCTTCGTCCTTGCCGATCGACGCAAGAAGGGAATGTGCAATCCGGTTGCTATATCGATTGAGCTCGGCGTAGCTGATCGAATGATCGTTGTCGCAGACAGCGACGCGCTCGGAATGTTCGTGAACCTGCTGTTCGAATCGCGCAGCAATCGACTGATCGAGTGCCGAGCGGTCAAATCGCACATGTCGGGATGCGCGTATTCGCGGTGATGGATGTGTTGCCAGCTTTGTTCTTCTTTTTGTTCGCGAGCTGTCAACGTATTGTATGCGCTAATCCCTCCTGGCTCGCACACCAGGCGACATAATGAGCACCATTCCTGCGGATTGCGTTGCGACGAGCGATGTTTACCGGCTGCGGTCCCAGTCGATGGTGAATGATGCACTGCGCGGCTCGACGCCCTGGCACAACGCCGTGCTGTCAGACGTTTGCTTCAGTTGTATAAGTATCACTTCACATAATGGCGCGAAGTAGCAACCCGTATTACGCGTTTTCCACAGGCCAGTTGACGCTACGAGCGAAGCCTCCGATACTCGTTCGATGAAATTAACCATCGATAAGAATCGAAAGCTCGTAGCAGTTCAACTGGCTTGCTGCATGGTTGCCCTTTTTTCTGTTGACGTGCTTGCACAAACTGTCATTGACAAAAACGCGGCGGCGCAAGTTGCCGTTGAGGCTCTGAGCAAAAAGCTTTCCGTGGGCCCGGATAGCGTGGAAATCGTTCACGTGTCGATCATGGACTGGCCCGACTCGAGCCTTGGTTGTCCGCGCCCCGGTGTTGAATACCTGCAGGTCGTCACCCGCGGGGCTGTCGTGCTGCTGCGGTCCGACAATAAGCCCCACCGCGTGCACGTGGCGGGCGATCGCGCGTTGGTTTGCGATGCGCCGACGAAAGAAAACTTGTCGGTTGGCGCAAGGCAACCGGCCGGCATGGTCATGCGAGAGGTCATGCAGGCCGCAAGAGCGGATCTCGCCCGCAGGCTCAACGTCGCGCAAGCAGACGTCACCGTTACGAACGTGCAGTCCAGGACCTGGCCCGACGATTCATTGGGCTGCGGCGCGCCGCGCGACGCCAAGCCACAGGACAAAGTGCAGGGCTTCGAGATTACGCTCGAATATGCCGGACAGGATTTTTCCTACCACACGGATCAGCAACGCGCGATTCCCTGTCCGCCGATCGAAATGGAGTAATCAGTCAGAAAAAAGGGCCACACTTTCGTGTGGCCCCGTGTTCGCCTTACCTACAGGCAACCTGGTTTTCGTCGGGTTGCTCTAGTATCCCTTCACCTTGACGATGTCGCCCTGGCGATCGCCTTTGCCCGATTCGGCTTTGTTGTTCTGGAACAGCCACAACATCTCGCCTTTGCCGGAAACCGGTACGTCGACCGACTCATACGGGAAAAGCCCGAAACTGTTGAAGGCTGGTACGACTTCCTTGCTGAGGTCAACATGCCCCGTCTGCAAGCCTACGCTACCATCGCGCCCGAAGAACAGCGCGGTGTAGTCGAAATCATGGTCGCCCGCAGGCAGGAATCCGAGGGAGCCGAGCGGCGCATCCTGCGCCCCGAAGAAGGTCATGATGATGGACGCATCGTTCAGGTCCGTCCCGGTGCTAAACAACGCTGCTCCCTGCGGGAATATCGCTGTGATCGGTACACCGTCACCGAAGAAGTCCGCGGCAACGAGAATGTAGTCATCGATGCCGTCGCCGTCGTGGTCGACGAAGATATCGATCTCGTACGCTGCAAATGTCTCCCAGGGTGCCTGCGAGGCCACGCCGAATTCGACCAGGTCACCTAGCGCGGCGAAGCTGCCGCTGCGGAAACCCGTTGCACGAAATGAGTTCGGAACGTCATACAAGAGCGCGTCGCCCTCGGCTGCGAGAGTAAAGCCCTCAGCCCATCCGACGTTGCCGGCCTTGTTCGCGATCTTGACGTGACCTTTCCCTTCTGACGCACCCATCTTCGACGCGGGGTCGACCACTGCGAGATAGCCTACCCGGAGGGTATCGTGGCCGTTGTCGAACACGCACCAGCCGTCGACTTCCGTCTGGCTATGGAACGCATCATCGTAGTCGCCGGCCGCGGGATCCATCGTCAGCGTGATATGGTGCTTACCGTGATGGCCGGCCGAGTCAGGGCAATTGACCGTTACGCCGGGAAACGTCTGGTTCGGTTCGTGCGTAACGCTATAGTGACCCGACTTATCATGACTCTTGATGCTTACCGCCCTCTTGACTGTCACGGGATGGTACGGGTTGATACGTCCGAATGTGACCCCGCCCGGCGTGGCGTAGCTCTTCAGTTTGAGCGCGCTATCCGCATTGATTCTGCCGGTGCCCTGACGGGCCAGGGGTGGTGTGGGGCCGACTGTACCCGCGCCCACAGCGGAGGTGCTGGAATTCTGCAACATAGCCTTTACAGCTTCGGGCGATGCTCCCGGGTGTTTCTGCAGTAACAGGGCTGCAGCGCCGGCGACGTGCGGTGCCGCCATCGACGTACCATTGAAGGAAGCACCCTCCGTGCCGGTGGAATAAAGCGTGGAAACGATCGAAGACCCCGGAGCGGCCAGGTCAGGCTTGAAGGTCGAACCGCCATGGCCGGGACCGCGAGACGAGAATCCGGACATGGTGTCGCCGAAAATGGTGTCGACCATGATCGATTCGTCCATATTGGCCACGATGGCACCGCCGCCTCCGAGGCTGGCGCTCAGGTCGGCGCCCGCGAAGTAAGAGACCATTACGCTGGGAATCGTGGCTGCATCCAGCCCGCCCATGACGATTGGTGCGATCCGTTCGTCGGTCGCGCCGTCGTTGTAGACGATCATACCAACTGCGCCGGCAGCTTCCGCATTTGCGGATTTGTCGGCGAAGCCGCAGGTGCCGCGCGAGATCAGCGCGATGTAGCCAGTCATGTCATCGCCGATCGCGGAACAACCCTCGATGTTGGCTGCGTCGGATACCTGCATCAGGTCAGCGGTTACGCTGCCGTCCGCTAGTCGCACCGGGCTGGTGCCTTCCAGCGCTTCGTGTGCACCAGCGACGTCACCGGAGGTTTCGACGCCCAGGGTAGGCCCACCGGACAGCGAAGAAGCAACCGACATCACTGCACCGCCGGCAGCGGCCGGCGCGCCGGTAACGTACGGAATGGGGCCGGAGTTACCAGCAGATGCGACGACGACCACGCCCATCTTGGCTGCCATGCTCGACGACACGGCGGACGGATCGTCGGGACTGCCGAAGCTCGAGCCGAGGCTCATGTTGATGACGTCCAGGTGATCGCTGATGTCGCCGTCGCCGTTCGGATCCAGCGCCCACTCGATAGCATCCGAGGTCAGGGCCGTTGAACCGGCCGGCTCACCGAATACTTTCAAAGCGTAAAGTTTGGCCTTGGGCGCGACGCCCATGCCAATGCTGCCGGGAACACCGAGTCCGGCGGCTATACCGGCAACGTGACTGCCATGACCGTCACCATCGAGCGGGTCCGCATCCGGCACGGGCGTGCTGTTGGCAGGATCGCCTGCATCGTAGGCAGCGCCAGCGAAGTCGTAGCCGCCGACCACTTTCCTGGTCGGAAACGTGCCCGGTTCCACGACATTGGGATCATTGTTGATGTAATCGTTCGGATCGCCGGAACCGCCGAGATGCGCGTGCGTGTAGTCAATGCCGGAATCGATAATGCCAATGCTTACGCCTTTACCTTTTACGCCGGCATTGTGAGCCCTGGCGGCGCCGATCCAGGGCACGCTGCGGGTGAGGCTCTTCGTGTGAAGCGTCACTGGCGCGACCGTGGATACCCCGGCGATGCTGCGGATGCCCGCGAGCTGGCTCGAGTCGACTAGGACGCGCATGCCGTTGTCGCCGGCGCGCAGGCTCGACAGTTCGCGTGCACCGAGGCCCGCAAGTTGTGCACGCACGCCAGCTTGTTCCGCATCGATCAAGGCCGCGTGCGCCTTCTGCGTAGCAGCATCAGGAATGGGTCTGCCGGCCAATGTTTCGTTAACGCAGAATTCAGCGAGCGACGGCGTGCTGAGTCGAACGAAGACATGCACTTCGCCGCGCTCCGCCATTGGCGCGCTGCCTTCTGCGAGTGTTGTCATGTGCACGCCAGGTCCGCCGCGTTGCAGCAGCTCAGTGGCGTTTAGCGAGCCGCTGGCAAATACAGTGATGCTCACGCCGACAAGCCACGCGCCTGCGTATTTTGAATTTTTCATTTATTCACCCCTTACAAATTCCCACGACGATGAGGCACACACGCGCCCGACGGGAATGCAGTATTATGTTAAAAATTGCATTTCGTTCTTGTAATTCACGCAATTAGTAGAGACAAAATTGCGCCGAGAATGCGCAATGGTCAAGTCGGAGCGACGCAATCAGGTGTGTTGCGTTATGAATCATTAACTTAAAGGCAAAACACTATTTACATAATATTGTGCAAAAAAAATCGCGCGCGTTCGTGTGCGATGGCATTCACTGCGACTTCATCGACCGCCGGTTTTATTTCGTCGGGGGATTGCGCGTCTTTACGTTCATTCCTTGACCCCGGACAATCAACCACATTGCCTTTGCGTCCTGCGCGGAGGCAGCTCTCGTTTTGAGTGAACTATGAATTCAATCGACGGGTATAAGAACAAGGGATGCCCTGTAATCGCGTTCTTCCGTGGTGACCCGTGTATATCGAGATACGCACAGCACGGTAATCGCGGCGATACATGCAGACCGCAACACGGCATGCTCATTCCTGGCCATCAGGTAGCGACTTGACTGCCACGGGCTGATCGCGGTTACAAAGCTCCATGCCAGGCCGACAATGATGAACCAGGTCAGGAATTCTGCGGGAGTTTGCCACGAACCATCCGGCCCGAGCTGCCCATACCACTCCAGCAGGTCGGGCTTCGCATCGAGATGCGCCAGGTCTCCGAGCGCATTCGTCCATCCACCGTGCGCATCGAGAACGTATTGGTGCTCGTAAAGCTTGCGACGAGGGTGCCGACGATCATCAACGTCGACGGAGACCTACTCTGTCGGTTGTCTGTCTGTCGGCATAGTGCGCCCCGGCTCCTGCCTGTCTAATGCGACATCGGCAAGCCGATCTGTGTCACTAACTGTTGCAGTCGCGGATCGCCGCGCAGGTTGTCGAAAAACGGACTTTGACCGACCCAGAGGACGCCGCGATCACGCTCATTCACTGCCTCTTGCAGGAGTGCGATGGCGCGATCCAATTCGCCCAGTGCCGCGTGTATCTGCGCCAGGATCACCGGCGAGACATGTGACGAAGACCGACGATGCTCGAGCTCGGCGAGTATGTCGCGTGCCTGTCCCACCTGGCCTGCTCGCGCAAAGGTCGCAGCCAATTGACCCAGGATTTCGGGGTATCGGCCCCGCAGATCAATGGCGCTTTCGAAATGTGCCATTGCTTGATCCATGTCACCCAGGCCGAATCGTGCAAGGCCGAGCAGCTCCTCGATTTGCCCCGCATCTGCGCCGAGCTCAAGTGCCTTCAGGGCGGCTGTGATTGCCTCGAAATATCGCCCCGCATCGTTGAGACGATACGCAACCTGCTGGCGCAGCCTGGGTTCCTCGATGGACGAATCAGCGAGGCTCTCAACCTGTCGAATGGCGTCGTCGTGACGGCCGAGAAGAGAGAGAACATACGCGTAACTCCACACGGTACCGGAGTCAGTCGGGTCAGCTCTAACTGCGTGTTCGAGATCCACGAGCGCGGCTTCCCATTCCCAATCGTAAACCGCTCGCAAGAACGCGAGCAGCGCCCGCGCCGTCGCCAATCCCGGATCCAGTTCGAGGGCGCGGACCGCTGCAGCACGCGCCTTCGGGTAGGCTTCGGATGGGGTCGTCCAACCCTGCTGGACACCCGCATGATTCCAGGCATACGCAAGCCAGTCCCATGCATCAATAAATCCCGGATCCCGTTGCACGGCGGTCTCGAAATGTTGCACGCTGAGCAACAAATCGTCTGGTGTGAACTCACGATAGTGGTATTTGCCGAGCAAAAACGAGTCGTAGGCACCTAATTCCGACGTGGGCAGCGCGGCCTTGTCGTTTTGCAGTTGTATATTCAGTCCCAGGGCTATTTGCTCGGCGATTTCATCCTGAATGGCAAAGAGGTTTTCCAGTGTCAGATCGCGATCAAAGCTTCTGGTCCACAGGTGAGTGTCATCGCGCGTATCGATCAACTGCGCCGTAATCCTGACCTTGTCGCCCGCAAAGCGGACGCTGCCTTCGATCACGGCACCCGCACCGAGTTCTGCGCCGATAAGCCGAATGTTCGCTGTCGTATCTCGATAAGCCATAACCGAGGTCCGCGACACCACATCGAACGATTGACTGGTCGACAGCCTTGAGATGATCTCCTCGTGCACGCCGTCGGCGAAATACTGCTGATCGGATTCGGGACTCAAGTCAGCGAACGGCAGCACGGCCATGGTGACCTGTGCGGTTGGCGCGGCCTCACCGGACCGGTCCTGCGACCGCACGACGACGATTGCGTCTTCACCATCGACGAATTCAACTTGTGGCTGCAACAGGCGGATTCTCGCGGTCATCTGAACCGCAATCGCGGTCAGGACAAGCACCATCACGGCGAGCATGCCGTAGTCCCATTTGCGCAACGGCAGGTCAGTATCCCGGGCTGGATCGGCCGGCGGTGTGCGCACGAGTCCTTTTGCGGTGATGTCGTAGAACCAACCGAATACCAACGCAATCGGAAAACCAAGCATCACGCCGAGCCAAACGTAACGAATCGCAATCTCCGGGATTCCGAGTCCCGGAAATGCCTCACTGGCCACCTGAATCACGACCCAGGCAGAGACGATATAGACCAGCGCCACGCGAAAAACGCGCCGGCGGTGCAGTTCGTTGACGATGCTCCCCATTCGGGCCATACCTCCTAGTTTAGCCGGTCGTGGTCACGCCATCGCTGCAACCGCAGCACGCGGATTCCGCGCCGATCCATGCTCCGCTGAGACCACTGCCATATTGCGACCGCTTACCGTATCGATCCCGGTCAGGTGGCGCAGTTTTCAATTCCTGCTATCTTCGACACGATGACCAGGTCGAAAAACAATCATAAACGGGGAATGGCCACGGCGAGCAACTACCAGGAGTGGTTCGAGGCAGCTCTGGCATACGATGCGCATGAAGGACTGAACGAGTGGCGCCGGGAAAAGGAATCTGACGATTACGACTATCGTCTGATCGCTTCCCGCGTGACGCTGATACGCAAACTACGGCGACAAAAGGACTATGACCAACTCGTGTTCCGTTTGCGCGAGGAGTTGCACGGGAACCTGGGCAACATGGCAAACCCGGCCCTGTACAACCATGCCAAGGCCGGGACCAAGAAGCTGATCGAGGATTTCATCAACGAGGTCACTGCGGCGCTGGATGAAATCTGCGATGCAGACATGAAAGCCTTACCGCCAATGAGAAAGTACCGCTTCTTCAAGCGAGCGGCGCGCAGTTTTGGACGCTCGGCGCTCCTGCTCAGTGGCGGCGCGTCGCTGGGACTGTTTCACGTTGGCGTCGTGCTGGAAATGCACAAGCAGCAGCTGCTGCCGCGGGTGATCACCGGTTCGAGCGTTGGATCGATTGTCGGAAGCGTCATTGCAGCCCACAGCGAAACGGAGCTCGAAGAATTGCTCTGGCCTGATCAAGTGGGATTCTCGTGGAGCCGATTGATGGGCGTGCCCGACGCGATCAAGGGCGGCAGCCTGATGGATCAGGGCCTGTTGCGTCGGTCGATTGATAAGAACATCCCCAACCTGACCTTTCTCGAGGCTTATGAAAAAACCGGCCGAATCCTCAACATCTCGGTATCACCGGCCGACCCGCACCAGTTCCCGCGACTGCTCAATTACCTGACCGCGCCCAATGTGCTGGTTCGCCGGGCGACCCTGGCATCATGCGCGTTTCCTGGTATTTTTCCGCCAGTCCAGCTCAGGGCGAAGAACTATGTTGGGCGTTCGGTGGGCTACATGCCGCAAAGCCGCTGGATCGACGGCTCGGTTCACGAGGATATACCCAAGCACAAGGTCAACAGGCTGCACAACGTCAATCATTACATCGTGAGCCAGACGAACCCGCATGTCGTGCCATTTCTTGGCGAGGAAATCGAGCAGACCGGGCTGGTTCCCTTTATCCAGGACCTGCTTGTCAAGTCGCCGATGATTCAGATCGAACATCTGCTCGAGCTGGTGCAACGGCATTTCGACCTGCCCGGACTTGGCTCAGTCATCAAGACAGCCCATGCTGTGGTCCGACAGACCTACAGTGGCGACATCACCATTTACCCGGAGAGCCAGGTGGCGAACTGGGGCAAGACATTCGCCAACCTCGAGCTCAATCAGGTGACCGAACTTATGCAGGAGGGCCGGAGGGCGACGTGGCCTAACATCGAACGAATCAGGAACACGACAAAAGTCAGCCGGACCTTCGACGCTTGCCTGGAGCGGCTCGAAAAACGCTATCGCGTTGTAAGGCGCAAGGCACCCGGTGCTCAGTCTCCGCGGTGACCATGGGACATGACCGTTGCGATCCGTGCTAACCCCAGCCGATCTCGTCCAGATGATCGTCATCGATGCCGAAATAATGTGCGATTTCGTGAATCAGCGTCCTGCCGATTTCGTGGCGCAGTTTGTCCGGTGCGAGGCCCAGTTCGAGGTGTGGGCGCCTGAAGATGTAGATGACGTCGGGCAGCTCGCCCGCGTAATCCGCACCACGCTCGGGCAGTGGTACTCCTATGTATAGTCCGAGCAGGCCCTGACCTTCCGGATCCAGTTCCTCGCCCGGTTCATCCAGGGTCAGCACCTCGAGATTGTCCAATCCATCATGAACCCAATCCGGCAAGCTGTCCATTGCCTCGCGGACTACGGCTTCGAATTCACGGTGATTCATGTTGCGATACCAGGCGTGCCGTCATGAATAGGTTCGTTCTAAACAGGCCGGATCGTCGCCTGTGCCAGTATTGTCGAAACGATTGCGTTCACATGCCTGATCGTAATGCCCGAGATTTAGTCACTTTAGCCTGCTGATCGGGTCGTGCAGTACCCAATTCATCAAGATTACCGATGCCATTTTCCCGGTTAATACGCAGCATATCATCGTCGTCAGCAGTGGGCGTGGTGCCCCGGTTATCAAAGTAACACGCCGGTTGGTGACAAGGCTGGACCGTGTCCAAGCCGGCAACTGCAGCGGCTTCGGCAAATTCAGGCCTGCCGGCTCATTGTCGGATATCATTACAGGCATGGCCTATGATGGAGTGGTGTGTGTCAAACACAGCAATTCCAGATAATTAAAAGAAAATGAAAAAGCGCCAGTGGAGAACAAATTCATAAACGCTGAACGCGACGATCATTCGCTGATCGTTAGCCTCAAAGGCGACTGGGTGTTGGAGAATGTGCCGAAACTCGAAGCTGCGTTGTCTGACGTAGACGTCGACGGTGCAGAGACGGTGACCTTTCAGTGCGGCGGGCTCCGGGACCTCGATGTCGCCGGCGCATGGGTTCTTTTCCGCAAGTCCCGGGAGTTGGAATCTCAAAGACAAATTACCGAATTTAGAGGATTCAGATCAGCTCACTTCGGTTTTCTAAAAAGCATCATGGACGTGGATCGGCCGCCGGCTGTGACGCTGGTCAACGCCATGACGACCTTGCCGGAAGACGCGGACACGTCGCATGCCATCAAGGTCGCCGACATCGTTGTGACCGACGACGAGCGAGGAGAGGGCGTGCTGAGTCTTGGCGGTCGTGATGCCGAAACGTTCGAAATTGCCGGCACCGAGTTGCGATTGATTACCGGCACCAGTCTGGACTTCGAGACGAAGCCGAAGCTCGAGGTCACGGTCGAGGTCGACGATGTTGCTATCGGCTCCACACCAGACGATAGCGCGTCATTGAGGATTGCGATTACCGATGTCAACGAACCGCCGACGGTCAGTCTTGTTAATACTGTCACAAGCATCCGCGAAGACATGAAAACCTCCGGCGGTATCAAGGTTGCGGATATCGTAATAGCCGACGACGCACTGGGTAAAAATACCTTGTCGCTGTCCGGCGCTGATGCGGCACTGTTTGAGATCGTCGGTCCCGAGCTCTGGCTGATCCCCGGCGCCAGGCTCGAACGTGAAGGTGACCCGACAGTAAACGTGACGGTGGAAGTCAATGACCAGAGCCTGGGTGACGAACCGGACGATACGGTTTCCCTTGCTATCGACCTGACGCCAGGCGCCGGTCACATGCTGTCCACGGGCAACGAAAAAGTGCCCATGGTCGACGAGCAGCGAATTCGACGTGGATTGGAGTCGCTGGGCAAGGCTGCTACTTCGGGATTGCGGGATGTCGGTTTCATCGCAACGACGGTCCTGCAAGGCATCACCAGGCCGTCCGAACTCGCCTACCGCGAAACGATACGGCAGGTTTATCAGACCGGTGTGCAGGCGATTCCCATCGTGTGCCTGATCAGCTTTCTCATGGGGCTGGTCGTCGCGTACCAGGGAGCAACGCAACTGGCCAAGTTCGGCGCCGACGTATTCGTTGCCGACCTGGTTACGATTTCCATCCTGCGGGAAATGGGCGTCATCATGGCGGCGATCATGGTAGCGGGCCGGTCGGGCAGTGCATTTGCCGCATCGTTGGGCGTCATGAAACTCAACGAGGAACTCGACGCGCTGCGCGTTATGGGGCTCAACCCGAACCAGGTGCTGGTGGCGCCACGCGTGCTGGGCCTGATCATCGCTTTGCCACTTCTGACCGGGTTCGCAAACCTGTCGGGGCTGGCCGGCGGCCTCTTTCTCAGTACGGCTGTGCTGGACATTTCCATGGTTCAGTTTATCGACCGGGCCGCAGCAAGTGCCGACCTGACAACGCTGCTCGTCGGGTTGGTGAAGGCGCCGGTGTTTGCTTTCCTTATTGGTGCCGTCGGCACCCTGCGCGGCCTGCAAGTAACTTCCTCCGCGGAACAGCTGGGACGTCTGACCACTGTAGCGGTCGTACAGGCCATAACGCTTATTGTCGTTGCGGATGCCGTATTTACATTCGTGTTTGTTCGTCTGGGAATCTAGATGGAACCGATAGTCTCGATTCGCAACCTGGTCAATGCGTTTGGCACGCATCGTGTTCACGATGGACTGTGTCTCGACATACTGCCCGGGGAAACTCTCGGTATCGTCGGTGGCTCCGGCACGGGTAAATCCGTTCTTATGCGTAGCATGCTCGGCCTGCGCACGCCGCAGGCAGGAGAAATCCACGTATTAGGGCACGACGTTTATTCGAGCGGGCCCGGCCTGCAGCAGCGTTGGGGCGTGTTGTTTCAGAAGGGTGCGCTGCTATCTGCCCTGACAGTGCGGCAGAACGTGGAGTTGCCGATCGCCCTGCATTCAGACATGCCCGCCGCAACGCGCCGCGAACTGGCACAGCTGAAGGTCCGGATGACCGGCTTGTCTCTTGGCGCACTGGACAAGTATCCGTCCGAGTTATCGGGGGGGATGATCAAGCGCGCCGCCCTGGCGAGAGCATTGGCACTGGAGCCCGATATTCTGTTCCTGGACGAACCGACCGCTGGCCTGGACCCGATGGGCGCCACAAGGTTCGACAACCTGGTTTCTTATTTGCAGTCCAGCCTGAATCTCACGATCGTGATGGTGACTCACGACATGGACAGCCTGTTTAACATCTGTGATCGCGTGGCTGTGTTGGTCGACAAAAAGATCGTGGTCGGATCGCTTGATGAGATCGTCCAGTCGCCGCATCCCTGGATTCAGAGCTACTTTAATGACCCGCGTGCTGTACGGGCACGACAGAAGGAGAAGAACAATGTACGAGCGAACTAACTATCTGGCAGTGGGTGTCTTCATTCTGATCGGCGCCCTTGTACTGCTTGCGGTCGGGTTCTGGGTTGGCGACGTTAGCCGGACCGTACCCATGTCGCAATACACAATCATCTTCGAGCGGGATGTGAATGGTCTCAGCGAAGGTAGTCCAGTGCGCTATATGGGTGTCGACGTGGGCGAGGTCACTACCATCCGGTTATTCCATGCACAGAATACCGCAATCGAAGTTCAGATCGAGATCGATTCCTCGACGCCCGTGAACAGTGGCACCTATGCCAGGTTGGGATATCAGGGCATCACCGGTGTTGCTTTCATCAATCTCGCCGAGGATGCCGGCGAGCAAGAGGAGATTACGGTAACGGCCGGTCACGATTACCCGGTCATCCCTACGCGCGATGTGGGTATTGCCGCCCTGTTGAATTCGGGTCCGGAAGTAATGGATCGGTTGCACAGGATGTTGGATGACATCAGCATGCTACTTAGCGAGAAAAACCTTAGCGCCACTTCGCAAATTCTGCAGAATGTCGAGCAACTCACGGGCGCGCTGGCGGGGCAACGGCACGCAATGGCCGGCTTGCCTGTTCGCATGCACGAGTCGCTGGACCAGTTGCATAAAACGTTGCAGAGTGCATCCGAGATAACTGAAGAAGGGAAGCCGGATTTGCTGCTCGCCGCGCAACATCTAAGGCACAGCACTGAAAATCTCGCCAACGTTTCCGAACGCGTAGAGAGCTGGGTTGTCGAAAATGATGCAGCGGTTAACAGTTTTCTTGCTGGCGGTGTCGGCGAAACGGCGGCGCTTGTTTCCGATACTCGAGAAGCGATGCGCGAGCTGGAGAAACTCGGCGCTGAATTACGAAGCAACCCGTCCCGGGTAATCTACAAACCGAAACTTGCTCCGGTGACTGTTGCACAATGAAGAACTGCGTACACTTTTTTTTGCGCATGGTCTGGGCAGTGCTCTTGAGTGGCTGCGGCGGTATGTTTTCCTCCGATCAGCCGCCCGAGCACGTGTATTGGCTGGAGGCCGCTAATTTGCGGCTCGGCG
>JAHHOT010000257.1 GCA_018677555.1 Gammaproteobacteria bacterium
CTCGAGGTGCGTGTCCCCTGCGGCACGGTCGTTTCCGACATCGACACCCAGGAAATCATCGGCGACCTGACGGAAGCTGGCCAGAAACTGATGGTTGCGGCAGCAGGGCGGGGCGGCCTCGGCAACACCCGCTTCAAGAGCAGCACCAACCGCGCGCCGCGCAAGATCACGCAGGGAACGCCCGGCGAGGCGCGTCACCTGCACCTGGAGCTCAAGTTGCTCGCCGACGTGGGATTGCTGGGTCTGCCCAACGCCGGCAAGTCCACGCTGATCAGGGCGATGTCTGCGGCGAAACCCAAGGTTGCCGACTACCCGTTCACGACGCTGCAGCCGAATCTCGGCGTGGTGTCGGTCGGCCCGCTACAGAGTTTCGTCATGGCCGACATACCGGGTCTCATCGAGGGTGCGGCCGAGGGCGCGGGACTGGGGATTCGCTTCCTCAAGCATCTGCAGCGCACGCGCCTGTTGCTGCACGTTGTCGATATCGCGCCGCTGGTGGGCAATCCCGCACAGGCGGTTCTATCCGTGTACGGTGAGCTGGCCAAATTTTCGGAAGATGTCGAAGGTAAGCCACGCTGGCTCGTTGTCAACAAGATCGATTTGCTCGCCGAAGACGCGCTCGAGGCAGCACGCACGGCATTGCTGCGGGAACTCGACTGGCGCGAGCCCGTGTTCCTGGTCAGCGCTGCTACGGGCGCGGGCACGAAGGAACTTGGCCAGGCGGTGATGCGCGAACTCGAACGGCTGGACGAGGCCGAAGCAGCGCAGGCATCCGAGTAAGGCCGGCGAAAAAAAAGGGGCCGCAAGCGACCCCTTTTTCGAAAAAATCGGCAGAAATCAGGCAGCCATGCCCTTCAGCATCTTGTTCAACCGGCTCTTGTGCCGCGCCGCCTTGTTCTTGTTGATGATGCCCTTGTTGATCATGCTGTCGATGACCGGCACCGCTGCCTTGTAGGCGTCGGCCGCGGCCGTTTTGTCGCCTTTCTCAACGAGCTTGATGACGTTCTTGATCTGCGTGCGCATCTTCGAGCGCAGGCCCATTTTGTGAAGCCGGGTTTTTTCCGCCTGTCGGGCGCGTTTCCTGGCTGACTTGATATTTGCCACTTTCGTCTTCCGTATCTGGGGCGGGCGCTCGGCGGAAATGCCGACCGGATCCAGCGAGCCGCGTATTATTCTAGCGTGGCGGAGGAATGTCAATGCTCGCGGTCGCTCCGGCTAAACCACTGATTGCTGGCCGCATTTCGGGCTAAACTAGCGCCAAGTCAGCGCCGCAATCCGCTTTATGCCCACCGACCACCCCAGCAGGGACGATTCCCCGAGCCGTTCGTCCGGCCGGCTTCTGCTCAAGTCGACCTCCATCGTCAGCTTGATGACCTTGCTGTCGCGAATTCTCGGCCTGGTTCGGGACGTCGTGTTCGCGCGGCTGTTCGGCGCGAGTATCGTCATGGACGCGTTCATCGTGGCGAATCGAATTCCGAACATGCTGCGGCGATTCTTCGGCGAAGGCGCGTTCTCGCAAGGCTTCGTTCCGGTCATGGCGCGTTACCGGGAGCGCCACGGGCATGACGAGGCACAGGAATTCGTCGACGCCGTTGCCGGCACCTTCGGCCTGCTGCTGTTCCTGGTCACGCTGGTCGGCGTCGTGGCGGCGCCAATCCTGGTCACGCTGGTTGCGCCGGGCTTCGTCGGGGACGACGGCAGCTTCGATCTCGCCACCGCCATGCTCAGGTTTACCTTCCCTTACCTGTTTTTCGTGTCACTGACGGCGTTCGCCGCGGGCATACTCAATTCATACGGGAAATTCGCCGCTGCCGCGTTCACCCCGGTTATTCTCAACGTCGTACTGATCTCGGCGGCGCTGTGGCTGGCTCCGCGTATTGACGAGCCCGGCATGGCGCTGGCTTACGGCGTCTTTGCGGCGGGCTTCGTGCAACTGCTGTTCCAGCTGCCGTTTCTCGCCAAGGTCCATTTGATCCCGCGACCACGCTGGCATATTCGCCACGACGGCGTGCGGCGTGTGGGCAAGTTGATGCTTCCTGCGATCTTCGGCTCCTCCGTGGCGCAGATAAACGTACTGCTCGGCGGGGTGATCGCGTCGTTCCTGGGCGTTGGCAAGATTAGCCTGCTTTACTACTCGGATCGTCTGATGGAGTTTCCGCTCGGCCTGTTCGGCATCGCACTTGCCACGGTGACGCTGCCGGCGCTGTCGCGGCAGCATGCAAACCAGTCCAGCAGCGATTTCTCGGAAACTGTCGACTGGTCCATGAAGCTCGTATTGCTGATTGCGCTACCGGCAGCGGTCGGGCTGATCGTGTTGGCAGAACCGTTGGTCGCCACGATCTTTTACGGCGGCGAATTTTCCGCGCTCGATGTCGAGTTGACTGCACTCGCCTTGCAGGCGTTTGCGATCGGGCTGGTTGGCTTTTCGTACGTCAAGATCCTGGCGCCGGCGTTCTTCGCGCGCGAGGACACGAAGACGCCGGTGCGCATCGGCGTCGTGGCGCTCGTCGTGAATTTCCTGCTGAGCGTAGTGTTTGCGGTCTGGCTCACGCGCGCAGGGTCAAATGCCGCGCATGTCGGTCTCGCACTCGCAACCTCGATCGCCGCGTTGCTGAACGCGGCCCTGTTGTATCGCGGCTTGCGGCAGGAACGGGTGCTGCGGCACGGTAGCGGCTGGCCGCTGCTGACCTTGCGCGTGGTCATCGCCAACGCCGCGATGATCGCCTGCCTTGTCTATCTGCATCGCCCGCTGGACTGGTGGCTGGCCGGCAGCATCATGCAGCGCGTGGGCTGGCTCGGCCTGGCGGTTACCGCCGGTGTGATCGCCTACTTTGCGGTGCTCGTCGTCGCGGGCGTACGGCTGTCGGCATTTCGCCTGCACGCGCGTGGTTGATTTGAGCCTGAATAGAGGAAACATTCTGCGTGATTCGCCAGTACAATAGCGGTCCTGCAGGTACGACCGGTCAGACAGCAGCAATGCAATTAACGCGAAACGCACAAAATTTCCCGTTCAGCAAAGTCGCCAATGGCAGCGTGGCGACAATCGGCGCCTACGACGGCATTCACCTCGGCCACCAGCGTCTGCTGGACTGCGTGGTCGCCGAAGCCAGGAATCGGGGTGTTCCGTCCGTCGTAATGAGTTTCGAGCCAATGCCACGGGAATTTTTCGCGACCGGTAGCCCGCCGGCACGGCTGATGCGCTTCCGTGAAAAATACGATTCGCTGCGGGCCTACGGTATCGACATTTTCTTCTGTCCCCGCTTCGATCGGAACATGCGAAACATCTCGGCGGATTCGTTCATACGCCAGCTGCTTATTCATGCCATGAACGTCGATCACCTCGTGATCGGTGACGACTTCCGCTTCGCGAAAGACCGCCAGGGTCACGTCGAGCACCTCGAGCGCGCAGGGGCCGCGCTCGGGTTTACGCTCCAGCAGGTACCGAGCGTGCGCATAGACGGCAAACGGGTCAGCAGCACCGCAATACGGGAAGCGTTATGGCAGGGCAATCTCGACGTGGCGGGCAAATTCCTGGGGCGCCACTACCGAATGTCGGGGCGCGTGGAACGTGGCAAGCGGGTAGGGCGACAACTCGGTTATCCCACGGCCAACGTGGCGATTCAGCGGCGCCAGAGCGCGGTGCTGGGCATTTTCGCTGTGCGTGTGAGCGGACCGGACTGGGGGCCGCTCGATGCGGTTGCCAACGTCGGCACGAGGCCCACGTTCGGCGGCGTCAAGCCACTCGTCGAGGTGCATATTTTCGACTTCGATCGTGAAATTTACGGCCAGTACATTCACGTCGATTTCGTCGCACGCTTGCGCAGCGAACTGAAATTCGACAATGTGGATGCGCTGATCGAGCAAATGCACAAAGACAGCGCGGACGCCAAAGCGATCCTTGCCGCCTGATCCAATCAGCCCTCCGGAGAACAACGTTTGAACAGGAAACGAAACCAGCCAGCGGGTGGCTATGCGTCATTCTTTATGTGGGTATCGATATCGACGCTCATCATCGTGCTCGATCAGCTGACCAAATGGGCAATTGTCAAATGGGTGCCCTACCTTGACCGGGTGCCGGTCAACTCCTTCATAAATATTACTCATCAACGCAATACCGGTGCGGCATTCAGTTTTCTGGCCGACGCTGGCGGCTGGCAGCGCTGGTTTTTCATCGTGCTCGCGTTTGCCGTCAGCATCATGATCGTCGTCTGGCTGTGGCGACTTCGAAATGAACGCCAGCTCGTACTTGCCGCGGGCCTGGCGCTTGTTCTGGGCGGCGCGCTGGGCAACGTGATCGATCGTGTGCGCCTGGGCTACGTGGTGGATTTCTTCCAGGTATACCTGGGTAGCTGGCCGTTTCCGTCATTCAATGTCGCGGACGCCGGCATTTCGGTCGGCGCTGCATTCCTGATAGTCGATGCCCTGTTTATTTCCGGCCGGGAGCCGGAAACACCGCCGAAAAAAAAGAAGCGAAAATGACAAAGGCACCCGTGCGTGTGCATCGGGTGCCTTCTGTGTGTCGAAGCGCGTAAAATCGATCTAGCGCGCGCGCGTCCAGCAGTCGGTGTAAGGTGCCGACGTCTTGGTGCCGCGGCCGTCAATCGAGAACGTTGCACACTTTGACGCCTCGTCATCCGCTTTCTGGTAGGTCGCGGTTGCCGTGAAGTCATTGGCATCCGCCGCACCGACGGTGATGACGTAGGATTCCGTATTGCTCAGGAAATTACTGGCGACCGGGAAACCCAGGCTCGTCATGTTGGTCGTGTAGGAATTATTCTGCAGGTAGAACCGTTCCTGGTTCGTTGCGATCTGCAGCAACGCCGCCTTGGCTTCATTGCGCTTTGCCTTTGCGGCGTACTGACGGTAATTCGGGTATGCGATCGCCGTCAATATTCCGATAATGACGACGACAACCATCAGCTCCGTCAAGGTCACGCCTTTCATGTACTTACGCATTGGTCCTCTCCATCTCCTTCATGCCAGGGCTTTATTCGACTCCGTCCTGCGACCACAGGGTCCTGACGGGGTTGTTCGGGAAACCGGGATCGAAACATTCAACGCCGACGCAACCGATCGGGGTCGGTGAGCACTCTTCGCCGGTGCAGTTTTCCGGGTCATCGGGGCTCGGAAACAGGAACGTCGGTTTCGGCGCGATACCACCCTGGTCCAGTTCGGTAACGCGGGCATCGTCCGCTTCTTCCGGGCTACCCGGCACCGGATCGCCTTCGCCAAGCACGGCATCGCCGTTCTTTACATTCACACGATAGAGGCGATTGATGCTCAGGCCGGCCTGGCAGGGGTCGACAGTATTCGTCTGTGGCTCGAAACTCACGAAATACACGGAATCGTCAAAGGTCTGCGAATCCGAGATGACTTTTTCGTTGGGTGGCAGCGTGAGTTTCCAGCCGCGATCGGCAGGTTGCAGGATAACGCCGTAGTCGCCCTGGACTTCCACAAAGTCACCGTCGTAAGCGATCGGATAAGCGTTGTATTCCAGCTGATCGAGCGCGTGGAATACGTTGGGGTCACGAATCGAGTAAAACCGGTCGTCGTTGCGGTTGTCGAGCGGATGCGCGCGATATCCGCTGCCGATGCTGATCGACAGGTAGCGGCGATCCTGTATGTCGTCGTTGAACATCGACACGTCCGGCGTCGTGTAGAAACGTCGCGTATCTTCAATCGCCGTCGTGCCGGTGCCCTCTGCGCCGAGTCTTGCGATCACGCCGCCCGTCACCAGGCCCGCTGGCGCGTTGCCGTTGTGAACGTCGAAGCGCCAGATCTGCCCGCCGAGATCCGACGCGTACATGCGGTCGGCATAGCCGTCGCCGCTCATGTCGAGAACCTGTATGCGGCTGGGTATCGCGCGGGTCATCATCGCCAGACTCAGGTCAGCGCCGGCATCGGTGCCGGCACGCCAGATTTCGGCGCCGGTCTCGAGATCCAGCATGAAAATGCCGGCGCCTTCGCCATCGGGCTGGCTTGGCAGCTGCGCCTGGTCGTGCGCGGTGTCGTAGCCGGCGCCTATGATCAGCACTGCATCATCAGGACTGCTGCCGCCTGTGGTCGCGATTTTGGCCGCGACCGGCGGAGACCAGCTCTGACCCATCTGTGAATAGTTCTTGATCCACTTCAGCTTTGGTGCGTACTTGTTGGTCACGTCCAGTGCATAGTAGTCCGTGCCGCCGCGGCGCATGCCGAATACCAGGTAGACGAAGTCCGTGCCCGGCTCGATTTCGCCGTTGCCGTTGCGGTCTGCAACGATCGGCACGATATCGCCATCAAGCCCGTAGTGCTTGAAGTTGATGTTGTTGTCGAAATACAGGTCGCCGAGATTGGACAGCAACTGTTCGGGCACGAATGCCCACAGTTCCTGACCCGTCTGGCCGTCGATGGCGTGCAGGTAGCCGTCGTTCGTCGCCGTGTAAATGACGATGTCCATGTTCAGCGAGCCGCCGCCGCCGGCGCCGTACACGACCGATGCAGGTTGCGAGTGCAGCGTGTCGCCCATGACGCGCCGCGTCGTGGTCTGTGGATCGTTGTCTTCGTCCTTGATGTCGACGCCACGTGCCCAGTCGATCATATCCTGTACCGACGGGTCACCGGGCGCGCCCTGCAGCCCGAAGTCCGCGAGACTGAAATTGCTCGCGTTGCCCGGTGCGATCGCGTTGCCGGGGGCAGTAAGGTCGTAGCCGGCGATATTTGTGTAAAGGTTGCGATCGGCCGGGTCGGGCAGGTGGTGGACCGCGCCACCCTCGTATACATTGGCGCCGTCCGGCGTGCCAGCCGGCGTCCAGAAACTGAGCGCCGAGTCAGCGAAGTAACCCGTGGTCGGGTCTACCGCCGGATTGCCGTTGGCGTCGCGAATCGTACCCTGGTTGATCTGGTACTTCTTGAGATTGCCCGGCCAGTGATGCTGGTCCTTGGCGCGGAAGACTGACACGTACAAGTCATTCAGGTGCTGCGTCCGGTTGAACGCGTTGACGGCAACGGTTGGCGCGGCGAAGGAGATATCGCGATCGAAGATATTCGTAACAATGTCGGTCAATGCTGCAGTCAGTGACTGCACGTCCTCTGCCAGGTAGTACTGGCCGCCGGAATTTTCGGCAGTGTCTTTGAGAATGTCCAGGTCAACGGTAAATCCAATAGTGTAGGTGGTAACGTTCTGCATGCCCGGGACATTCGGGTTGATGTCTTCCTTCGACAGATACTCGGAAATGTCGTCGAGGCATGCGCCATTGACGTTTCCGCCGTCGCAGCTGCCGCTGCCCATCGCCGTGACGTAGTTCGGCAGATCCGGCACCTTGTCGTAAACGTCGACGTCCTGCGTCGGCTCGCCGTCGGTGAGCAGTACGGTGAAGTTCTTGGAGCAGGCAAAGTCCGCGGGCTCATCGTACATTCCGTTGTTGCCGCTGACGAGGGCATCGGAGTCGGTCGAGCTCAACTGGCCGTAGTTGCGAGCCATGCCGCGCCAGTACAGCGCCGACTCGTACATCGTCTCTGAGAGAGGTGTCCAGCCGCTGGCTGGCAGGCTGTCCACAACGCTGAGCGCCTGGCTGCGATTCGCGTCGAGGTCCTTGATCGCGTGCGTGACCGGGCCGCCCTGGTCCCAGTGGAAGCGCATGAAGCCGACGTTGACGTTGTTCATCGAATTCAAGACGTTCTTGGTCACGGTCTTGACGATGTCGGTGCGCGACATGGATGTGCCCGGCGGGTTGTAGAACCAGTTGAGGTAATTGCCGTCGAACACCGTGTAAATGCGATGCGTCGGCGAGCTGCCCCAGGCGACTTCCTGGTTCGGGTCGTTGCTGTACATGGCAACGTTGGTGCCAATGCGCGCGTAAACCATACCTGCACTGCCGTCACCGTGCACGCCGGAGTCGGCCATGCACTCGACCGGCCGCGTGAAGCTATTCGACTTCAGAACACGCCACTTCATTTTGCCCTTTTTGTTGGGGCGGTACATTGTCATCGTATCGGTGAACGAGCCCGACGCGTTCGCCTGCATGGCACCCTGTGCGCACAGAAACGCGCTCTTATCGATGCGGCTCAGATTCGATGGGTCGCAGGACGGGGTCGACGTGTTCGTCGTGTAGTAGTATTGGTTGTTGTCGCACGGCCCGGTGTAGGTCTGTGTGCTGTCGAATGGTTCCTGGCTGGTCTCTATCGACGTCATGCTGCCGGAACTGTCCAGTATGAACAGAATGTTCGGTTTGGCAGCATTGCTTCCTGCCGGGTTCGATAGCAACAGTTCGACATCGTCTGCGACTGCAGGCGATCCCACGATCATGGTAAGTATCAGTCCGGCGCTTGCCCAAGCGACGCGTAAACTGGACGAATTCATTTGTCCTGCCCTCTATAGTCTGTCCGTGACCCGACGTCCTGTCGGTAAATATCCGTGTTTGAATCTATCCCTGTTCGTCGATCAGGACACTCACTACCGTGTCCCGTTCGGTGTCGTAGGTCACCAGCGCGTAGGCACTGTTGCCCGGGCGCAGGTTATAGAATTCTTTCCTGAAATCCTTGAAGTCCAAGGCCTGGCCCCGCACCGTATAGGTCGTTGCCGGCGTCAGACGCACGACGGTCAAATCCTCGTCGCAATTCGCCCCGCAGGCCCTGAACGACAGCCGGCCATTGGGGCCCGGCGGCACATTGAGGTTTGCCGCGGCGGTTTCGACCGCCTCGACGACGGTAATGATCTCTGCCAGCAAGGGCATCGGAAGTGCCAGCAACAGTGCCAGCAACGATTTGCGAAGTGTCATCATCCTTACTCCAAGCGAAATCCGTTTCGGAACGGGAGCATTTTGCCCAAAGCTCCCGTCCCAGGATTACCAACGCAATTGTAATATTTTCAGCTACTTACATAAAGGAACTGTTACTCAATTCCGTCCTGTGTCCATAGTGTTCTGACCGGATTATTGACGAAACCAGGGTCGAAACACTCGACGCCCACACAACCGATCGGTGGCGGTGAGCAAGCGTCTCCCTCGCAGTCCGGATCGTCCGGGCTCGGGAACAATATAGTCGGCGACGGTGCGATACCGCCCTGCGCCAGCGTGTCCATGCGTTCCTCGTCCGACAGTGCCGGATCGAGCGTATCCAGGTTGTTGACGATCGGATCACCGTTGATCACGCTCATGCGATACAGGAAGTTGGTGCCGTTACCTGCGGAACAGGCGCCCGTGTTGGCCGAATCCGGCGAGAAAGCGACGAAGAACACTTCGTTGTCGAACGTAATCGAGTTCGCCAGGACCTTCTGGTTGTTCGGCAACGTGAATCGCCAGCCGTCGTCATTCTCGGTGATCACGACCTGCGTCTGGCCACTCACCTCGACCATTGTCGATTCTGTCGCCGGCACGATGGCGTCGTAGTCCGCCTGCGACAACTGGTTGAAGACGTTCTTGTCGCGTAACGAGAAGAAGCGGTCTGCTGCACTCAGATCGAAGGGATGCGCGCGGTATCCGGATCCAATGCTGATGCCGAGGAAACGGCGATCCTGGATGTCATCGTTAAACAGCGACACATCGGGTGACGTATAGAAGCGCCGCGTATCAACAAACCCGGGTGCGGCAATACCCTCCGCGCCCAGCTGCGCGATGACGCCGCCGGTGACCAGCGAGCCGGCCGCCGAACCGTTGAAAATATCGAAGCGCAGAATCTGCCCGCCCATGTCGGCGGCATACATGCGGTCCGCGAGGCCGTCGCCACTCATGTCAATGACGGTTACGCGACTGGCAATAGCGCGTGTCAGGCCCGCCAACTGGAGATCTGCGCTGGCGTCCGGCCCAGCGCGCCACAACTCGGTGCCGCTCTCTAGGTCCAGCATGTGAATGCCGGCGCCGGAACCGTCTGCCGTCGACGGGTGCGCAGCCGTGTCATGTACGGCGTCATAGCCACCGCCGATGACGACCACTGCCTTGTCAGCGTTAACGCCGGGCACGTCCACACGCGTGATAACCGGCGTAGACCAGCTTTGGCCCATGTGCGCGCTGTTGAAGGTCCACATCAGCTGTGGTGCGTTCTTGTTGGTCACGTCCAGCGCGTAGTAGGTATCCCCGCCACGGCGCATGCCGAAGACCAGGTAGACGAAGTCGGACCCGTCAATGACCCCGTTCCCGTCGCGGTCGGCAACGACAGGCACAACGTTGCCGTCGATGCCGTACTGCTTGAACGAGCTCGCGGAGTTGAAGTACAGCCGCGCCTGGTTGTTCAGCAGTTCTTTCGGTACGAAAGACCACAGCTCGGCACCGGTGGCGCCGTTTATCGCATGCAGGTAGCCATCGTTGGTGGCCGTGTAGATGACGACGTCCGGATTGGTCGAGCTTCCGCCGTAAACGATCGATGCCGGCTGCGAGTGCAGCGGATCGCCCATGACGTTACGCACGGTCGTTGCCGCGTTGTTGTCTTCGTCGCGTATGTCCTCGCCGCGCATCCAGCGAATGATCTCGGCCACCGTCGGTTCGCCCGTGGCGCCCGTGAGGCCGAAATCCGCCTGCGTAAAGGAGCCGGCGTTCGATGGCGTCAGCAGGTTGGCCGCGGCCGCCAGAGACGAGCCGCCGCCGTTGTTCGTGTACAGGTTCCTGACCGAGGGGTCCGGCAGGTTGTTGGCTGCTCCGCCGGCTTCCACGTCACTACCGTCAGCTGAGGCTGACCAGTAGCTGTGCGCCGTATCGTAGAAAAAGCCGGTGGTCGGGTCGACCGCCGTGACGCCGTTCTGGTCGCTAATGACCTGGTTGATGATCTTGTACTTTTTCAGGTTGCCGGGCCAGTGTGTCTGCGAACGCGCCGCGAACATTGTCAGGTAGAGATCGTTCAGGTTCTGCGTGCGATTAAACGCGTTGACCGATACGGCCGGTGCCGAAAATGACAGTGCGCGGCTATTGATGTCCGCCAGGATCTGCAGCAGCGTTATCGTGAGGCTCTCCACGTCGTCGGCAAGGAAATACTCACCGCCCGAGTTAGCGGCCGTATCCGCTAGAATCGGCAGGTTGATCGTGAAGCCGATGGTATGGGTTGTGACGCCCTGCGTCCCGCTGTTTACGGGGTCAGTGTCGACGAGCGACAGGTACTCGGAAATATCGTCGAGGCAGTCACCGTCTGCGCTGCCGGTACAGTTGGAGCGGCCCATCACGGTAGCGTAATCAGGCAGCGACGCGGTCAGTCCCGGGGCATCCTCGTTGTTATTGGGCTGGCCGTCTGACAGCAGGACGTTGTAGTTCTTGGCGCAGGCTTCCAGCGCCGGCTGCTTGTAATTTTCCGGCGTCGTCGTGTCGAGCGCGTTCGGATCTGTCGGCGTTTCGTTGATCAGCTGGCCGTAGTGCGCGTCGTCGCCGAGCCAGTAAAGCGCGTTTTCGTACAGCGTTTCCGCCAGCGGTGTGGCACCGGACGCGGGCAACGAGTCAATCGCGGCCAGCACCGCGGCACGGTTCGTTTCGAGGTCGGTCATGCCGAGTATGACCGGGCCGCCTTCATTGTCATTGAAGCGCATCATGCCGACGTTCAGGTTGTTGACCGAGCTCAATACTTTCTTGGTCACTTCCTTCATGATGTCCGAACGCGACATCATGACCATTACCGGGTTTTCGGACCAGTTGAGGTAGTTGCCGTCGTACACCGTGTAGGCAAGGTTGCGCGGCGCGCTGCCCCAGGACAACGATCCGTTCGGATCGGCGGTCCAGCCATTGGGAAGGCCGGACGCCGAAACGGGGTAAACCTCGCCCGCGGTCCCGTCCCCGTGCGTGCCGATGTCGGCCTGGCACTCGACCGCACTGCTATCATCACCGGGCTCCAGGTATTGCCAGCTGATGTCGCCGCTGGTGCCGACCCGGTACTGAGCCATTGTGTTTGTGAAACTGCCGATGCCGGCGATTTGCAGGCTCGCGTAGTCGCAGTAGAAGGCACTTTTCTGGAAGAATTGCGTTTCCGTGCCGTCACAGACGGGTACGATATCGACGTCGGTCCAGTAGTAGTTATTGGTATCGCAGGAGCCCGCGTAGGTTTGCGTGCTGTCGTACGGTTCGGCAGTCATCTCGACAGACGTCATGCTGCCTGATGTATCCAGTATAAACATCACGTTCGCTTTCGGCGCCGTCGTCGGGTCGGGGGCGCGCAGAAGAAGCTCAGTGTCGTCCGCAATTGCCGCTGAACCGATCAGCAGGCTTACAGCAGAGCCCAGAACCGTCCATGCGGGTTTGATTGTTCGGATCTTCATGATCTGTCCCTCAATATATAATTATTCTGAAATCCAATCAGCGTGTCAGCGAGATTGACGTGACCGTGTCGGATTCGAGGTGGTGCAAAATCGTCAGGAACGTCGAAGACCGGTCGCGGACCTGAAACGCCTCTGCACGAAAGTCCTTGAGCGTAACGAACTTGCCGTTCACGACGAGATGCGTGTTGTTCGTCATGCGCGCGGACACGGCGTTGCAGTCGTCACATTCCTTGAAGGAAATGACGCCGTTGTGCGTCACGGGCACGTTGAAGGTGCTCAGCGGCACTTCGTAAGCGCGTTCAACGGTTGTGAAATCTGCGCTGGCCGTCAGGCTAAGCGTGATCATGGCCGTCGCGATAATGGCTCTGAGAATCATTGGAATTACTCCGTTTCCTGTTCTTGTTATTAGTTGAATGGGTTCGGTGACTCGGCACCGATCACATAGAAAGACTGAATGTGCGTGTCCACTGCGTCGCGGTCAGTATCGCCGCCGCCGGCATCGCGTTTCGACGCTGCGACCGAAGTCGCCGCGAAATGATGCGCGCGGACGCCGCTGCCGATACCCAGGCTGAATGCGCGATCGGGCACCATGGTTTCGTCGACGTACTGTATCGTTGCCGTGAACGATTCGTGCGCCGTGACGTTCTGCTGAATGTTGACGGCGATCGCCGGGTCAAAGCTTCCCTGTGCCAATGCCTGTTCCAGGCCGTTCTCGGCGGCCTGGAAAGCGTTTTCGTAGTTCTGGTCATTGCGCGCCATCGCAAGTTCAGTGGTTGCGGTGTTCATGCCGGATATTGCCAGCACGGTGACGACAACCAGTAGTACGAGACCGACGACGAGCGCGGCGCCGGTCTGTCGTTTTGCGTATTTGACATTCTTCATATCGATTCTCTTCTTTAGTTCTTTGCTGCGGTTCGCGATCCCTGCAAGCTCGCAATCAGGTTCTCGAGTTGCGCAGCAAGATCGTTTTCGAAATCTGCATGCGGCGGAAATCGTCATTCGGCGTGCCGAGATTGACGTCGCCCGGTGCATAAACTGTCTGGTCGTCGATGCCGACCTCGCGTGTCAGGCTGCGGACGACCATCCAAACCCTGGCCGTCATGACACGAGCGCCCGGAATGAACGCGACGTCGAGCGGATCGAAGATCGGATCGCCCGGATTGACGTAACGGTCTACCGTGTTGTCCTGGTTGGTGTCGACGCCGAGCTGCAACTGCATGTTTTCAACGCCGGGGGCTACCTCCTGGTCGGTGATGGCACCGCCGGCGCCGAGCGACATGCGCCGCAACGTCGGCACGCCCGGAATCAGCGTCGAATTGGCCGAAACGTAGTAAGAGTTGACCATCAGGTTGTGCGTTTGCGACGAGGCTGGCAGGAACGCGGGTGGCACGTTGCCGTTGTCGAATACCTCCGCGGCGATGCGCGTGCTCTGGATCTGCAATCGGCCGGCTTCCAGGGGCGCGACCGCGACCGTGGCGCGGCGTACCGTCACCGTGTCGGAATTTGCCTGTGCACCACCGGTGGCCGCACAGGGCAGGACGTACGCGTTGTTGTCGCCCTCGACCGGTTTGCCGAGGTCAAGGGCCCAGTCAGCGCCGCAGCCAGCCGGCACGCTGCCGAGAGCCAGCGGGTTCGGCGTGCCGACGAGTGAACGGCCTTCCACGGCATTGCCGCGGCTATGCATGCCCCAGTTGCTCGCCATGCGCAGGTCCGCCTCGACCGTGTCCATGGCGAACTGTGCCGTTTCCTGGACCCGCGCGATGGACTCGTTGATTACGAACGCCTGGCGGCTCTGGTTGTAAACCTGGACGGCGCCGATCATCAGGAAGGAGCCGACGGCCAGTGCGACCATCAGTTCGACAAGTGTTACGCCGGATTGATACTTCTTCGCAGTCATCGTTGTTCCCTTATCGCCCAAATCGTTCATATGCCGAATACCGGGATAGTGAACACGTAACTCAGCGCCTCACCGGGTTCGTTCCAGTTGATCGTGATCTGGTAAGTCGGCGGGGTAACGCCACCGTTGAAAACGATGCCGACGTTGCCGCCAGGCAAGACCGCAGCAGCCTGTTGCTGCCACAGGAAAATGTCATTGGCGGCCATCTGCGGGATCGTGCAGTCGATTCCGCCATTGACGCAGTTGTTATTCGCGCCGGCGCCCGCGTAAGCACCGAAAGCGCGGGGGTTCGCACGAATCCGGTCGGCCACATCGCCTGCCAGCGTCACCGCGTGATGCCGGAACATCGATGTGCGGCCAGCCTGCATGCTGTGCACGTAAAGGCCAGCGATGCCGAGCATTCCGACTGACATGATGATCAGTGCGATGAGCACCTCGATAAGCGTGAATCCGCCAATCCTTGCGCGACGGGGCCGTGAAAGTTGTGTTCTACGCATAAGAAAAATTCCGCATCGATTTCGAAAGCTGGTCTTCATGTTTACGGGCAGCCGCCTGCAGCCGTGATCGTGGCAAAGTCCCGCACGACCGTGGCGCGGCCAATCGGCGTGACCACGATGTAGCGCGCCGTCGAATAATCGGCGGCGGCCGCTTCATGGCCGCGTGCATCGCAGAGGACTGCGGTCTGCAGTGCCGGGTTACCACCTACGTCACCGCGACCCAGGCCTGTTGCGGCAAATCCGAAGTAGTTTGCAGCGCCGTTCGTCGTAATCGTGATGTTGTTGCCGGGTGCCGGATGGCGGCGAATCACCGTGTCAGCGCCATCAACCGTCAGGCTGCCGTCCAGGTCCTGAAATATGATCCAACCCTGGTCGAAGGAGCCGCCGCAGGCCGGATTGGCGTCCATCGGGTTTGCGCTGGCGCAGATCGTCACTGGCGCTTTCGCTCGGGCAGCTTCCGACCGCGCGAGCTGAAAGCTGGAATGCAGATCGTTTGCTGCGCTCGCCAGACGGCTGTTCTGGGTAAACTCCATCAGGTTTGGAATACCCAGCGTCAAAACCACGCCGACCACCAGCATCGTGATCAGCAGCTCGTAAATCGTGAAGCCGTGTTGGGTTTTCGTTTTCATCCGCGCAATATACATACGGCGAAAACGGGTCACTGAAGTATCCGACGAGCGGCAAATCGACCCGGATAAGCGGTCGAAATCGACCTGCCGGATTTAACTTAATTATCGCAGACATACGGGCGGCCGCTGCGGTCGGCATAGGCAACGCGGGGCCGCCCGGTATAGCTGATGACCAGCGCACGCGGTTTTGCTTTCCCGCTGTCGTCGCAAAACAGCACGGTGCCGTTGGTTGCGCGAAGCTCGGTGGAGCGCAGTGAAAACGTCCGTCGATTGGCCGTGAGTCGATGCCTGGCGAAAGGGCGGTGGCGCCGCAGGATCGGCTCGCTGGCATCGCGGATGTGCGCGCGGTGACGACTGTCGTTCTGGAACATGATCCAGCCGGCTGACCAGTCGGTCGTTTCGTCGCAAAACTCGCCGTCACGGCTCGGGCACAACGTCACGACCTTGCGCCGGTAGATCGAGGTCATGCGTGCCAGGTGGATCGCGTGGAAAAAATGATCGACCTCCGTGCGCAGCCGGTGGTTGGCCACGATGGATCCGAACGACGGAATGCCGAGCGTCAGTACTAGCCCGATCAGGCCCAGTGTCATCACGAGCTCGTAGAGCGAATATCCGCCAGATACTGCCACCCGCGCCATTGCAAACCTCCCTGTCCCATGCGCCGAGACTATCGCGGTCCGGGCCCGGATGCGCGGCCCGTAATGGCCCGGAATTGCTGGATTTGTAGGGATCGGGGCCAGGTGGAATCGGCGTTTTTACAATTTTGGTCTATACTGCGAGGCACAAAAACAACGGGTTATGGCGATGTCTGATTCAGGGGTGGTATCAAAACTTCGACGTTGCGGCTGTCAACCCACAGCGCAGCGCATGGAGGTGGCGGAGGTGCTTTTCGAGCGCCCGCAGCACCTGTCAGCCGATCAGATCCTGGAACGTCTGCGTACTGCAGGCAGCCGCGTATCCAAGGCGACGGTCTACAACACGCTGCGGCTGTTCAGCCAGTGTGGGCTGGTGCATGAAATCAACGTCGATCCGACGCGCAAATTTTACGACTCGACGACCCATCCGCATCACCACTTCTACAACGCGGATACGGGGGAGCTCACGGATATACCGGCCGACCAGATCGGCGTATCCGGCGTGCCGGAGCTGCCCCCGGGGACGGAACAGCAGGGCATCGAGGTTCTGATCCGGGTACGCGAGCGGCGCTGACGGGCGCGCCACGCTCAGGCTGGCCGGACGCCGCTCCCGGCGCTATACTCGCGGCCGCTATGGAAAGGGTGGAAAGAATACGCCGCCCGACCGATCCTGCCGGTATAGCTCAGTTGGTAGAGCATCTCATTCGTAATGAGGGGGTCCGTGGTTCGAGTCCGCGTACCGGCACCACCGTTTTCTACGGGGTTTACCGGGTCGAATGCGCGACGGCCGCGCAGGGCGCGGCCGTCGGATAAATCCCTCGTTGCGGTCCGCCGCTTATGGCGCTAGCGGCAGGATGAAGGCAGCCAGGTGTCGATCAGGACAGCGTCACCGGCGCATTCCCACACGATGCTGCCGTCATTGTCGGTCGGCGTCATTGTCAGAATCGCACCGTCGATCCGGTAGTTGACGTCATTGCCGAATCTGATTGCGACAACACCGTTGTCACGGACGCGCACGCCGAAGACGTACTTGCCGGTGATGTCCGTTGCCGGCGAGAGTCCCGCCATCAGGTTGTTGTCCGCAAAGACACCCTGGTCGTGATAGAACTCCGTCACCGCTGCCCGTGCAGCGCTCGACAGGTTGACGCCCTCCGACACTTGCGAGCGAATAATGTAGTTGAAGTACGCCGGTATGGCGAACGCGGCGAGAATGCCGATGATCGCTACAACGATCATCATCTCGATTAGGGTGAATCCTTTCTCTTTATGCTTCATTGCCGTCCCCGAAAACTTTGCGATTCCGCTTGTTGTGCCACGGACTTCGCTATCCGTAGAAACACTCTCTCGCAGCAGCGGCGGAATGTCGATCAACTGGTTCACGTTCAAACGTAAGCGGTTCGTCGGGACTTATGTAAAGGTCGTTGGAGGGCAAAAAAAAGCCCCCGCTCGGATGAACGGGGGCGGAGCCTGCGGCCGGGTCGGGGAGGGGTCGTGTCCGGCCGTTTGCTTCAGGGCTCGAGGATGTAGACGAACAGCTTGTGTGCCGTGAAGACGTTGCTGTCCGTGTCGTACTGCCCGCGAGCGAACATCGAACGTGCTGCCGAGGCGCCGTCGAGCTCCAGGCTCAATGCGTCCGTGAAGTCGACAAAGTCGGTGTACTGCTGAATGCTGTCCGTGGTCTTGATCGTGAACAGCATGCGCCCGTCCTGCGGCGGCACCAGCGTAGTGTCGGAGGACAGCGTGGTCAGGTCGATTAGCACCGGTCCCTGCTTTATGTAATGACGAACATCGATCTCTTCATTCATGTTATGCAGCACGATGCCGTCGTCGCCGATGGTGAGGAACGGCGTGGTTGTGCCATCTGCGCCCCAGCCGACGCCCAGCGACGAGCGTACGTCTGAATAGTCAACGAGGGTGCGGCCCTCGAAGTCCGGCGGCGCCATTGCGAATTCGCTTGGGAAGCCGAATACGACCACCGGCTGACCCGGAGCCTGGCCGTCCATAGCCAGGTTGCCGGTCGCAACTTCGTAGTTGTCCGGGTCCGCATCTTCCAGCACGGTCGGGCCGGTGCCGGCGAAGTTGAATATGCCCGCGCGACGGCGATCGATCGTCTGCAGCTCCATGTCCAGCTGACCGTCGACGACCGTTTTGACCAGGCCACTCAGGTGCGTAATGTGCATGCGGACCGCACCCTGTGTTGCATCCATGTGAACGCCCAGTTCGTCGTTTGCAGTCACTTCGCCGCGAATCGTGACTCGCTGCCCAACGGATATGGCGGCGATATCGAGCATTTCGTCGTGCGCGGTTTTGTACACTTTCGTGTCCGGGCCGATCGTCACCGTTACGTCATCGCGGAAGAAAGCGCGGGTGTCGCGGAGAATAACCGTACCACCGCGTACAACCAGTTCGTCACCATTGCGCGCAATAACATTGCCCTTGACCGCATCGCTGTCGTGGCCGGGTACGCTGCTGCCGGCAAGCACGATGGCTGCGGTGAATTCGCGTTCCGCGACGTTGAGCGTGCCCTGGGCTACCGTTAGCGTACCTGCGCCGGCATCGGCAAGCGCTTGCAAACCCTCGACACCGGTCAGCAACACTTCGTCGACTTCGAATTCGGTTGCGTCGTCGATCTTCACATTAATTTCGCCGAAGTCGCCTACGCGGTCATAGAACGGGCGAAGCGCGACCGTGTAGGTCAATGCATCGACGTCGACGCTGACCAGCGGTCCGCGCACCCGGATGTCCTTTTCATCGACCGGATCTACCT
>JAHHOT010000199.1 GCA_018677555.1 Gammaproteobacteria bacterium
CAATACCGGGTTCACGCTGACCGGCGCACACGGGGGCATCGAGTGCGCCGGCTGTCACACCAGCGAAGACTTTTCTGCCGTCGGCCGCACCTGCAACGATTGTCATCGGAGCGTCGACGTGCACAAGGGCCGCAACGGGACACGCTGCGGCGATTGTCACACAACGACGACCTGGAACAGCGTGACCTTCAATCACGCCGTCGTCTCCGGATTCCGGCTCGACGGCGGCCATCGCAATCTGTCGTGCCAGGCATGCCACAACGCAGCCAACTTCATGGAACTGCAGACGAGCGAGTGCAGCGCTTGTCACAGCCGCAACGATCCGCATCAGGGACGATTCGGGCCTGATTGCGGCAGCTGCCACACAACGGCGAACTGGCGTTCCGTTAACTTCGATCATGCGGCGAGAACCGGTTTCGAGCTGCCGCCCGGGCACGAGGACCTGCAGTGTGACCAGTGCCACACCGAATCGCTGAGCGTGGCGCTGCCGACCAACTGCGGCACCTGCCACGCTGGCGACGACCCGCACATCGGCCAGCTCGGCGATCGCTGCGAGTCGTGTCACGTCTCAACGAACTGGACCGCGATGATTTCGTTTGCGCACGAGCTGACACGCTTTCCTTTGATTGGCGCGCACGAAGACGTGCCCTGCGAAAGTTGTCATGCATCGGCGGCATTTCACGACGCGGAAATCGATTGTGTCTCCTGCCACGCCAGCGATGACGTGCACTCGGGAAGCCTGGGCGACGAGTGCGACAGCTGCCACAACCCGGCGACCTGGCGCGCCTGGCAGTTCAATCACAACACGCACACCAGCTTTCCGCTGGACGGAGCCCACGCCGATGTTCGGTGCAACGCTTGCCACGTCGACGCAGCACTACGTGGCCGGACTCTGCCGAAGGACTGCGGCTCCTGTCATCGACGGGACGATCCGCACGCCGGGCGTTTCGGCAATAACTGCGAGGCGTGTCACACGACGACCTCGTTTTCCGAGATTGAGGGAATGTAGGTGCGCAATCGACTGCTTGATAATCCGTTCCTGCTGTTGAGTCCAGTCGCGCTCGCCATGTCTCTACTGTTGATATTTGCGTCCGCCGACTCACGCGAAACTTCGACTTTCGATCACCTGACAACGGGTTTTCGTCTCGAAGGCATGCATGCGAAAGCGGAATGCGAAGCGTGTCATAGCGACGGCCTGTTCGCCGGCACGCCGACGACCTGTGGTGAATGTCATTCGCAGGCCAGCCGCACGCGCGCGACCTGGAAACCGGCGACACACCTGGTGACCTCCGACCGATGCGATTCGTGCCACCGCTCGTTCTCGTGGGTGCCAGTTATGCGCTTCGATCATCTCGAAGCCACCGGCAGCTGTTCCTCGTGCCACAACAACCGCATCGTGTCCGGGCAACCCGCGAACCACGTCGTCACGACCGAGGAATGCGACAGCTGCCACAACACCCGGTTTTGGCGTTAGAGCGATGGCAACTACGATCGGCAATCACAGGAGCTGCTGCCGTCCGCGATGTATTCCGCCGGTGGCGGTGTTCGCGCTGCTCGGCCTGGCGGCCACGCAACACGTCCATGCCCGGGCCCTGGATACGGTGCGAGTTTCACGATCGGGACCTGTTGCGACAATCGAAATCGAGCTCGGCTGTGAAATGCAATACGTCAGCCACACTCCCGCCGATGGAGGCGTTCAGGTCCGTGTCGACCTGCAGGCCGGCTACGATTGCCTGCAAGCCCTTCGCGGTATGCGCAACGAACTGCGACGACCTGCCGGCTCGCGAATGGCGAGGCTGGCCGAAATCGAGTTCGATCGCGGCATCGACAATGATGTTGCTGTAATTCTCCGATTTGATTCGGCGGTGAGTTTCACCGTCAGTCAAACCAGCAACCGCTACATGCTGACGGTAGAGGTCGATACCGGTCAGGCGCCGGTTGCCATGGCACCCGCGCCGAAGCCGGTGCAGCCAGCGGCCATTCCCGCGCGTCAACCCGTCGACACGGGCCGTGCGCCGGCACGCCGGCTGCAACCGGTGTCGCCAGCCGACCGCAACCGCTTCGCAATCCGGATCGCCGTTTTGCCGGAGTCGGGTGAGCTCGAACTCAGTGCGGTGCGGCGTTTCGATTCCTACATCATCTATGCGAATGAAATCGTTGTCGGCGAACAGCGCTGGGCCGAAGTTCGATTGGGGTTTTTCGACACGGAAGCCGAGGCACAGGCAGTCCTGGCGCAACTCGCCAAGGATTTTGACGGCGCCTGGATTACTGTGGCGAATGTCGAGGAGCAGAAACTCGCACGCTCGCGCCCGTTCGAGTTTGCTGCGGAAGCCGACGACGTCCGACACGAAGCGCAAACAATGAATCGTATCGATGTTCGGCCCGAGCCAACACTTGCGCCAAACGAGGTCGATTCGATGATGGCCGACGCAAGAGCAGCCCACCTGCGGGGCGACTACGACGAGAGCGTTCGTCTCTACCGGCGGTTGCTCGAGGAACCGGTTGGGGGTCACCTTCGCGCTGCGCGCGAGTTTCTTGGCGTCGCGCTCGAGAAGAGCGGCCGGTTGGCGGAAGCGCGCGCCGAATACGAGGAATACCTCGCTGGCTATCCGGATGATGCGGATACGCGCCGCGTAAGGCAGCGGCTGGCGGCGATC
This sequence comes from Gammaproteobacteria bacterium, assembly GCA_018677555.1. Taxonomy (GTDB): domain Bacteria; phylum Pseudomonadota; class Gammaproteobacteria; order Steroidobacterales; family Woeseiaceae; genus JAHHOT01. The sequence goes on from JAHHOT010000199.1 coordinate 2,658, forward strand.
AGCATTGCGGCGCGGGAATCGGTAGAGCCGACGGCAGCGCGAAGCGCAACCGATACCTACGACTGGGAAATCTATGGCGGTGGCTCGCAGTTTTATCTGCGCGGCATCAATATGGCCGATGAGAACGAAGCCGAGTTTATCGCCCAGTCCGCGATACTTTCGCACGGGTACGTCTACGCGCGACGGCGTGGCGAGCGCTTTGATCTCCTCGGCCGTATCAACGCCGGATACCTGAAAGATCTCGTCGAGAACGGGACCGGCGACCAGGGGCTCGTCTCGTACGCCTACATCGACATCACCGACACGAAAACCGACGCCAGCGCCCGTTTCGGGCGCCAGCGGCAGCAGTCCGGCGGCGCGCTCGGCCGGTTTGACGGCGTACACGCGCGCTACCGGCTCTGGCCCGACCTGACGCTCGCGTTGACGGCAGGCTTTCCGGTTGATTCACCGCGATATCTGGCGACAAGCGATCACTACTTCTACGGTGCGAGCATCGCGCTCGACAATATCGTCGATGCGTGGGACTTCAGCCTGTTCGCCAATGAGCAGAGGGTCGACGGCATACTGGACCGACGGGCGGTCGGCGCGGAGGCTCAGTACCACGTCGACGGACTGAACGTCGTCGGCCTGCTGGACTACGATACATCGTTCAACGTCATCAACACGGCATTGGTCACCGGCAACTGGCGGGTGTTCGACCGGCTGACGATACACGGCCGTTATCGAGGCGGTGCCGCGCCGTTTCTGACGACCCGCAACGCAATCATCGGGCAACCGGTCGAAACCGTGCGCGAACTGTTTCCGTTCTACAGCGAGGGACAACTGCGCCGGCTGGCCCGAAACCGGACTGCAGAAGAGCGCGCCGGCGCAGCGGGCCTGACCGCAGCGCTTACAACTCGCGTGCAGTTTAAAGCCGACATCTCGTACCTTGAATACAGCAGCACGATCACGTCCGGCGACGTCGCTGCGGTACCCGCGAGCGGACCGCAATACAGCTGGGGTGGCCAGTTCATCGGGTCGGGAATTCTGAAGAGCGGCTACGTATTTGTATTGGGCTACCGCCACGACGAAGCACAGAGCATCGACGGCGATACGGTCTGGTTCGATTGGCGACTGCCGATCGGAGACAACTTGCGTCTGCAGGCCCGGCTTGCGGTGTCCAACCGCGTTGCAAACCAGAATGCGACCGGCGATATTGACCAGTGGATCGCGCGGCCGCTCCTGCGGCTGGCTTACCGCGCCAAACGTCGTTTCAACCTCGAGCTCGAGGTCGGCGGGCAGTGGATGACGCGCCAGTTTCCGGATGAGCTGGCGCCGCCGCTCACGCCGGACAACGAGTTTGAAACGTCGGACTACTACGTGCAGCTCGGCTATACGGTGGATTTCTGACGATGCGGCTCACGGCAGGCATTCGCTGTGCGCTGGTCACGATTCTGCTGGCCGGTTGCGTATCGGTTCCGGAAGCCGAGAGCCGGCTCGACTCGAGTGGCCTTACAATCGTCGCGCTGGCGGACGCCATCGTGCTGGCGCGACCGGTTCGCACGCTTGCGGCAGCCGCGCGCGACTACGCCTACGTCGGGCCGGTCGAGATCAACCGCATGGGTCGACGCGAATACCTGTTGTGGATCGGCCTTGCCAGCACAGTCGATCGCGAGATGCTCGGGGTGCAGCTGCCCGACGCAACCGGCCTGGTGCTAATCGTTGATGGTGAACCGATGGCGCTGTCGCTCGCAGCATGGAATACGCGCCTCGATCATCCGCCCTACGACGCGACGGCACCGATCTATGCCGTGGTCGCTGCCACTACATCGCTCGACCAGATCGCTCGCATCGCCGCCGCCGATTCGGTTGAGCTGCACCTCATCGCCGAGGACAACGTCACGGCCCACTACCGTCCGTGGCAGGGCACGTGGGCCTCCTGGTCGGCGTTTCTGAATGAGCAGTAACCCGCTCGCTTACCCATCGCTGCACTGTCGCCAATTGCCGACAGGCACAATCGCAATTTCTGCGCAAGTCCCGCCGCCGTTTTTTGCGCAAAGTTGCCACTTTTCGTCAAAAACTGACGACCTCATCACACAGGTTTGTGTGAGCCGGGTCACACATTTTTCGGAAGTGAATCCCATTATGTCGAAGTCACCGCGGCGGATATCGACACGATGCCTACATTGCAGCCACGCCGCCACCGCATGTCCTTGACGCGCTGCGTCACATAACAAACCGATCACGCTGCCGAGGTGCCAGAATGCAAACGACAAAGCTGTTATTCGCGAATCGGCCTTCCATCGTCGTTGTGCTGCTGTTCCTGCTGCTCGCGTCAACGAGTTTCGCGGGGTCGCGGGAGCAGGCCAAGCGTCTTCACGACCGTCTGACCGGCGTTCCCCCGGCACCTGCCGTGCTGGATTCGATGGCCGCCATGATCGACGCTGGTGACCCGGTCGCCGCGGCCTTCGAGGCGATGGAAAATCCCGCGTTCTACAACACGACGGTGCGCGAACTGGCTGCGCCGTGGACGAACCGCGAACGTTCGGTCTACGTGGACCTGAACGACACAATCGCGACCGTTATCGGCATGATTCGCGACGACGTGCCGTTCGACCAGTTGCTGTATGCGGACATCGTCTATGTCGGGTCGGCCAACGCGACCGGTATCCCGTATTCGCAGTCGGACAACGACCACTATCTGGACCTGCAGCTCAATCGCATTGATCTCAGCGATGCAGCGAACCTGCAGCAGAGCCAGCAATCTATGCTACCGGGCACACAGGTCGGGACCGAGCAGGCCGCCGGCATCATCACGACACGCGGATTCGCGGAAGCCTTTCTCGTAGCCGGCACGAATCGTGCCGCAGTTCGCTTCGCGACGTTAAACCATCTCTGCATGGACATGGAGGACTTCCGTGACCTGACGGCACACCCCGACAAGATCCGCCAGGACGTGTCACGTTCGCCGGGCGGTGACAGCACGATCTTTCTGAATGATTGCCTGACCTGTCACGCAGGCCTTGATGGACTCGCAGGCGGTTTTGCCTACTACGATTTCGACGAGACCTTGCAGCAGCTCGTCTATACCGAGGCCAGCGTGCAGCCCAAATTCCTCAATGATGCAGGTGTCTTTCCGTTCGGTTTCGAAACGACGGACGACGGCTGGATTAACTACTGGCGTGAGGGACCGAACGCCCACGTCGGCTGGAACAGCGTTGACGGCGGATCCGGCAGCGGTGCGAAGAGCCTCGGCAGGGAACTGGCCCAGACCCGGCAGTTCGCCGAGTGTCAGGTGCAGCGTGTTTTCGAAAAGGTGTGCTACCGCTCGCCGAACGGGACTGCGGACGAGCAGGCCGTGCAGAACATCGCGACGATCTTCGAGAGCAACAACAGAAACATGAAACGCGTGTTCGCGGAAACCGCCGTGCACTGCATGGGTAACTGACTGCGTTGTCGTAACACCATTGCGTGAAACCGTTCGAACAGGAGAAGGCTGTGAGTCATCGAATCAAAACAGAAACGGTCTCGACATCGCCCGCGATTCGCGTTTCAACAGCGCGATACGCGCGCTCCGGCTGGTGCTGGAAATGGACTCGATGGATCGGTATCGGTGCGATGCTGTTCGCGCTGCAGGCCTGCGAAGTCAACGAGGAAAGCCTCACCGAGACACAAAGCCCGGGATCGAGCGGCGGTGGCACCCCACCGCCCCCGCCACCACCACCACCGCCCCCGCCACCACCGCCCCCGGCGTCGGCGACCGACCAGGCGATTTTCGAGGCAACGCTCTACCCGCACCTGATGGATGCCGCGAACAACTGCGTGGGCTGCCACGGCAACACGCAGGATCCGTTGTTTGCTGTGGCGGACGCGACGGTCGCCTACAACGCGATTACGTCGCAACAGAAGGTCAACCTGATGAACCCGCCGCTGTCGCGCGTCTACGTGCGGCCGAAAGACGAGCGACACAATTGCGGTGGCGACGCGAACTGCGACCGGGTGGCCGCGGACTTCCTGGCGGCGATAGAAGAATGGGCGAACCAGGCGACCGCAAACGTGCCGCCGCCGGTCGGCGGCGGACCTGTGGTCAGCGTGCCAACGAACTTTGCCGAGGCGACGGACAGCGGCCTTGTCCGTGCCGATGATGCGGCCATCGCTGTCTTCACGTTTTCTGAAGGCGCCGGCGATATAACGATGGACACGAGCGGCGCAGGGTCGCCGATCACGCTGCAGATCGAAGGCATGGAGTGGGTCGAGGGCGGCGGCCTGCGAAACGTTTCGGGCAAGGCACAGGCAAACGCCGCCGACAGCCGCAAACTGTTCGACATGATTACACCGGTCAACGAGTACACGGTCGAAGCCTGGGTCATTCCAGATAACAACGCCCAGGACGGGCCGGCACGCATAGTGAGTTACTCGCTGGATACGGCCGAAAGAAATTTCACCATGGGCCAGAACGCGATTTACTACCAGTTGCGAAACCGCAGCGTCGCGACCGGGATCAACGGCACGCCCGCGCTCGAGGCGCTCGACCCGCAGGTGGCGATCGATATGACCCACATCGTCATGACGTTCGACGGGCAGACCGGCCGCAAGGTGTATATCAATGGCCAGCTCAGCATTGAGGAAAACGCGGCGAACGACACGCTCGACTGGATCGACACGCACTTGCTCGTTCTCGGAAACGAAACGACGAATAACCGCCTGTGGCAGGGCGTGCTGCGATTCGTTGCCATCCACAACACGGCGCTAAGCGACGTCGAGGTCCGTCAGAACTACGATGCCGGTGCCGGTAACCTGGTGACGATGCGATTCGACGTCTCCGGCATCATCGGCCAGCCCGCATTCATCGACATGCAGGTCGCACAGCTGGATGCAGCCGGCTACCTGTTCGCGCGGCCGACCTTCGTCAGCGATGCGACCGGTATTGCTGTCAAGAACATCCGCATCGTGGTCAATGGCGGGACACCCGTTGCCGCGCAGCCGTTTCGACGGATCGACACGACCGTTCTGCAGACGGGCGTCGAACTGTCGCCGCTCGGTGCCGTGATCCCGGTCGAACTTGGCGCCGATAATGACCAGTTTCACCTCGAGTTCGAGGTTCTGGGCAGCATGCAGGGCGAGGCTGAACCCCCGGTTCCGTCATCGCCGCCGCTGCCGGTTGCGGACGTGCCCGAGCCACAGTTCGGTGTGCGCACGTTCTCGCAGCTGAACGACACGATGTCGATCCTGACCGGCATCAGCGCGAACCAGAACGACGTGCTTGCGACGTATAGTGAAGTCCGGGACTCGTTGCCGTCGACGCCAGACATGCTGGCGTTCGGGCCGGCTCAGCAGATCGCGATTCAGCGACTCGCAACAAGTTATTGTGGCGCCGTTGTCAGCGATGGCCCGACCTGTGACGGATTCTTCGGCAACTGCGCGATCGACGGCGCGGCGAAGGACCAGGTTGCAAACACCCTTTACGATCGACTTGTCGGCGACAACATCGCCGAACAACCAGAACGGGCCAATGTAAGCACCGAGGTCGTGCGCATGATCGACGACCTCGGCTGCGCCAACGGCTGTAACGGCGCCGAAGCCGAACTCGTACTACAGGCGACCTGCGCCGCAGTACTGTCCAGCGCTGCGATTACCGTGAACTGACTGAGGGATTAGCGATGTCCAGGTACAGAGAGCAAGTTCGACGCATGGAGGCCGAGCGACTTCGACTCGAAAAGAAGATCGAAGCGTCTTGCCGGAACAGCGGCCACGCCCGCCCGCAGTCACGTCGCGAATTCCTGAATCGTGGCCTGATCGCCGGCGTTGGCACCGTGTTCCTGCCGAGCATTGCAACGATTCTTGCGCGCACGGCCCATGCGCAGGCGGCGGAGTGTCAGATCGACAATAACCCGATGCTGGGCGCGGGCAAGATACCGTTCCTCGGCATCGATCAGGGCGGCGGCGCGAACATCGCGGGGTCGAACATCATTGTCGGCGGCCCCGGCGGCCAGGAAGATTTCCTGGACGCCGACGGCTACGCGAAACTCGGCCTGCCGCAGGCGATTCTGCCGCAGAATGTCGGTGTCAATCGGGACTTCGGGCTGGCAATGCATCCCGACAGTGCCCTGCTGCGCGGCATGTTGAGCAAGACCAGTGCCGCGACCCGGGCAAACACCAACGGCGTCGTGATACCGGCGAGGTCTGAGAACGACACCGGCAACAACCCGCACAACCCGATCTACGGTATCGCGCGTGCCGGCGCGAACGGCGAGTTCGTTGCCACGATCGGCACGCGCAACTCCGAGTCTGGCGGTCGCTCCGACGCACCGAACTCGCAGATACTCGCCGAGTTTCGGCCGACGAAAGTCAGCCGGCCGAGCGAGGCTATCGGTCTCGGTGGCGGTGGTGGCGACGAGACGTTTCCGAACGGACGCGTCGCCGAGGCGTCCGCTATTCTTTCCGCGATGAAACTCGGCAAGATCGACGAGCAGCAGGCGACCGAGGCGTTGCTGCAGTGCGGCTATGATAAGACGACCGCGACGTTCAACACGACTGTGTCGGCAACCGACCTCGACCCGGAAGCGGACGCGAACCTGCAGGCGATATTTCCGAACGGCGAGCTGCAGGACGGTGACTTCCGCAAGGCCGCCGCGGCGATGAAGGTCGTTGTCAACGGTTTCGGCGGAGCAGGGACGATCGAATATGGCGGCCGCGACTATCATCAGGACCCGCGCCCGGAAACCGACGGTAAGGACTTCGTCGTCGGCCAGGTCATCGGTGGCGCGCTCGAGTATGCGGCATTGCTCAACAAACCCTTGATGATCTACCTGTTCAGCGATGGCGCGGTATCGGCCGACACGAACCGGCCCGAGGACGACGGCAACGGCACGACGAAGTTTCGCTGGCGTTCGGACAATTCGCAAACGGCCGCCAGCGCGATCCTGGTCTACAGCCCGATCGGCCCGCCGGTACTGCGCAATGGCGCGGCTTCACAGCAGCTCGGCCATTACCGTCCGAACGGCAACGTTGAAACGGGATCGAGCCCATTTGCGAACAGCGTCGAAACGCTGTCCGAGATGGTCGTTCTCAATTACCTGGCGTTGCATGGCGAGCAGGGGATGTTCGGGCAGGTTCTTAACAATCCCGGCCTTGGCACCGGCGCAGCCGTCGATCCGTTTATCGCGTTCGACCCGATCGTATAGTGGCTTGTCCGGACGCTGGAGCGGTTGGCGACGCGGCGGCAGTCAGTGCGCCGCAAACAAGAACGTGCGTAAAGGAAGGCGCGTCCGGCCTGCTGGAACGGCTGGCCTGCCCGGCGTGCCGCGCTGACCAACCGCTGGCTGTTGAAAGCGAATCAGTGCTTCGCTGCAGCGCATGCAGCGTGCGATTTCCACGGTTTCGGGTCGGTCCGGCGGCCATCCCCTGGCTGTTCCCGAACCCGGACGTCGCAAGACTCGAATGGAATTCGCGCCTGCGGGGATTTCGCCATACGCAGATGACCGAACACAACCGGCTGAACCGGGCGCTCGGCCGAACCCTGGCGAGCCCGCTGTCACGGGCGCGTATTGAAGAAACCATGCGGGCAAAACGCGCTTATTGCGAGCAGGTCGATTCACTGCTCGCGCCGCTCGGCCTGGATGGCGAATTGATGGTGCCCGGTATGGCGAAAGCGCTGCACGAGCGGCTGCCGCGCAAACAGGGTGTTGCCAGTTATTCGAGCAACATTTTTCGCGACTGGGCCTGGAACAACGGCGAGAATGAAGCGCAGTTCCACGCTGTCAGCGACGTCCTCGAGGCGGATAGTCGGGAATCCCTCGGCGCGGTGCTGACGCTGGGCGCCGGCGCCTGCCGCTTACCCTACGACATTCACCGGTGCCTGTCCCCGACCCTGTCGGTCGCGCTCGATATGAATCCATTGCTACTGCTTATCGCTAGCCGGGTGATCCATGGCGAAGCCCTTTCCTTGTACGAATTTCCGATCGCGCCACGCGGCGATAGCATTTCGGGAACACTACAAACCTGTCAGGCGCCGGCCGCATTGACAGCCGGCACCGATACGTATTTCGGCTTCCTGTTGGGCGATGCGAGCAATCCGCCATTCGCCGCGGAAAGCTTCGATACGGTAATAACTCCATGGCTGATCGATATTCTGCCGCAGGATTTGACGGAATTCGCGGCGCAGCTAAATCGCTTGGTACCCGTCGGCGGAATCTGGCTGAATACCGGATCGCTTGCGTTCCACCATCGCGATCCAAAGCGTTGCTACGGCGAAAAAGAGGTTTTCGAAATCGTCGAGCGACGAGGATTCGAGCTCATCGCCATTGACCACCGCACGATTCCTTACCTGCAGTCGCCGCAAAGCGCGCACGGACGAAACGAGCTCTTGGTCACTTTTGCGGCACGCAAGGTATCGGACCTCGCCGAGCAGGAGGCACCTTCATCGACCTCGCCGGACTGGCTTCTCGACGTCACGCGGCCGGTACCGGGCTGTCCGGAGTTCGTCGTCGAATCATCGAGCTACCTGCTGAGCGCGCAGGTACTCGCTGCGGTCGATGGGAAACGCTCGGTGCATGCGATCGCCAGTATGGTTGCCAGGGAGTACGACCTGAGCATGGATGAGTGTTTACATGCGGTAGCGTCGATCCTCAGCAACGCGTTCAACGACGACAACGGTCCGCC
>JAHHOT010000259.1 GCA_018677555.1 Gammaproteobacteria bacterium
AACCTGTCCGTGCCAGACGGCATTTGCAGTGTGCTCCTGCACCCGGAGCTGCAGGTCAACACGGCCCACGCACGCCGCGGTCTGGACAGAACCTACTCACTCGAACAATGGCTGCAGCAGCAGGCCTATATGTCCGGGTTCGTCGCCGCCTGCGAACGCAACGATATCGAGCTGCTGCGCAGCTGCTTCCACGACGTCATCATCGAGCCGCAGCGCAAGAACGCCGTGGCATGTTTCGACGACGTCCAGGACGCGGCGCTCGCGGCCGGTGCATTCGGCTGTTCGCTGTCCGGCAGCGGACCCAGCATGTTTGCACTGTGCTTCAACGACGACGGCGACAAGATTGCGTCCGCGATGGAGGACGCCTGTGGCGCGGCCGGCATTGAATGTCAGTCGTGGGTCAGCCCGATGGATTCGCCCGGCGCGGCGATTGATTCCGGGCCGTGAAATACGTCAGCACCCGGGGAGGCGATGCCGTTTCGCTGGAGCAGGCCCTCCTGTCCGGCATCGCAGCCGATGGCGGCCTGTACGTGCCGCAGGAGATGCCGCTATTTTCCAGCCACAATTTTTCAGGCGCTGCAACCCTGGCCGACGTTGGCCGCATATTCCTCGCGCCGTTTTTTGCGGGATCGTCGCTGGCCCCGGAACTGCAGGAAATCCTGGCAGAGACTTTCGACTTTCCCATCCCGATAACGCCATTGGCGACGCCGGCGGGCGAGGCCGGACTACTGGAACTGTTCCACGGCCCGACCGCCGCATTCAAGGATGTCGGCGCGGGATTTCTTGCGGCCTGTATGAGCCGTCTCGATGCTGGCGGTGACAAGCCGCTGACAATCCTGGTAGCAACCTCGGGCGATACCGGTGGTGCCGTGGCGGCAGCGTTTAACGAGCGCCCGGGTATTCGCGTGGCCGTTCTTTATCCGGACGGGCGCGTTTCGGCACGGCAGGCACAGCAACTTACCTGCTGGAGCGAAAACGTGTTGTCACTCGCGGTGCAGGGCACTTTCGATGACTGCCAGGCGCTGGTCAAAGAAGCGATGGCGGATCGCGACTTGTCGGAGGCGCATCGATTCAGTTCGGCGAACAGCATCAACATCGGCAGATTGCTGCCGCAGGCGATTTACTATGCGCACGCCAGCCTGCAGCACTGGTTCGAATCGGGCCGCAAGGCGAGCTTCGTGGTGCCGACCGGTAATCTCGGCAACGCGCTGGCCGCGTTTATCGCCCGGCTCGCCGGATTGCCGATCGACGACATCGTGATCGCAACCAACGCGAACCGAACCATCGTTGACTATCTGGAAACCGCCGATTGGTTACCCCGCGAAAGCATCCAGACGCATGCCTCAGCGATGGATGTCGGCAATCCCAGCAACATGGAACGCGTGCGCGCACTGTTCGGCGACGCTGAGATTCTGCAGGAACTGACCCGGGCCGTTGCCGTGAACGATGCCGCAATCGAGGAAGAGATTCGCCGCACATACGCCGATAGTGGCGTGATAGTCTGCCCGCATACGGCCACCGCCATTCACGTCTGGCGACACATGAACGAGGACCAACGGAAAGGCAAGGACTGGATCCTGGTCGCGACGGCGCACCCGGCGAAATTCGAGACGATCGTCGAACCGCTGATCGGCACGAAGGTCCCGTTGCCGCCCGAGCTCGCGCGCATACTGGCATTGCCAAGCCGCTTTCAGCGCATGCAGCCGGAGCTATCCGCGCTGAGCGATTGTCTGCGTAATGGCTATAATGCGGCGTGATCGAGGTCAGCTGAAAAGAGGCAATGAGCGAATTCCTGGGCACCGACACTCCCACCATCTATCTGCTACCGCTGTTACTCGTCGTCCTGCTGTTGACTGGCTGGCTCGTTTATCGCCGGCGGCAGCGCGCGAATCGTTCGCTGGCGAGCATACTTGCCACGATCGCGTATGAGCGCGTGGAGGGGCTGGTCATTCCCAATACCGACGATGGCGAGATTCAGATCGATCATGTTCTGCTCACCGCGGAAGGACTCCTGATTGTCGACGTCAAGGACGTCGACGGCGCCGTGTTCGGCAGCGACAAGATGCAGGACTGGACCGTGATCAGCGACAATCACCGCTTCACGTTTTCCAACCCGCAACCCGCGCTTTACGACCGCATTGCCGCCGTCAAGGAGGTCGTTCGCCAGGTGCCGGTAACCGGCCGCGTCGTATTTCTCGACGGTGCGCGCTTCACCAAGGGCATTCCCAGCATGACCTGCGGGCTCGACGAGCTGCTCGAGGAGTTCAACGAGCCGGAGAGAGCGTCCGCCCTTGCCAAGGTAAAAGCATTCCGGCCGCACTGGGAGCAGCTCAAAAGGCGTGCACTGGCCGTGCCGCAGGTGCAACAGGGCAGGCGGCGTATGCGCGCGTAGCTATCCAACGTAGCCTTGCCCGTCACTTTTTGGAGCCGCAGTGCCCTGAGCGTCTGGTCCCTGCCCGGGGTCGAGGCTGTGGGACCAGACGCTCACTTCGACCGTGCGCGTCAGATGAGCACGGTTGGGCGGGGATCAAAATCGGTAATTCAGGCTGAACGAGGCTCCATGTATTGACTGCGAATCGATTTTCGACGTGTTGCCGGTAACGCGATCCGTAATCAGAATATCCATAAACTGATGTTCGAGTCGCGCCGTGAAACTTGCTGACCAGCTCTCCGAAAAGTTATAGGAAGTGCCAATGGCGCCCATCATGTGTATCTCGTTCCCGACATCGAACGTGATATCGAAATTACCAACGGAATCAGTGGGGCCGGACACATCGTCGACATTCGGCGTGGCGAAACCGAGCCCGACGCTCCAGAACCAGTCGAAACCGCGATCGGTCTCGTTGTATAGGCGGCCAAACGAGCCGCTGAAGACAGCACTGTCGGCATTTGCGTCAATTGCGGATAACGCCGGATCCTGGGCAATCCCCAGAATCCGTGCCGGGCGCTCGAAGTCGTAGGTGTACGAATCAATGGCGGCGCCAACAAACCAGCCGCCGCTGAGCATGTACCGACCAATCACGCCAAAGCCCAGGATGTCATTGGCTGGCTTGCCGCTGCCCAGTAATACATTGCCACGGACACCCAGCTCAAAGTTCGAGTTGTCCTGCGCGTAGGCTGACATTGCGGTTACGACCGCAAATAACAGCGTCAAAATACGCCTCAAATAAGGTCTGGTCATGGAATTGCTCCCGCGGCGAATGGGCACATTCAGTGCTTGCGGGACGTTAGACGTGGAATATCGCGGAATCCTTCGCGCCGGGTTGCAAATTCTTCAGAATTTCCAGACCACGCCCAGCGACGGGACCAGCGGGAGCCAGAAATCCTGGTTTGTTCGCAACAACGGGTTGCCGGATTCATCGGCCGACAAGCTGTAGCTCAGGCAGCACTCATTCTCGTGGTTGTAAATGTTCGAGACTTCGACGAACGCCTCCAGCTCGCCGTGGGCAAGCTGGAAAGTCCGGCTTGCGCGCGCGTCCAGCGTATGGAACGACTCATAATCCAGGCTGTTTCTTGCCGATGTCGTTGCAACGACAAGCGGATTCCCTCCACCGTCCGGCACGGACTCCAGGTACAGTTCAGTCTTCGGCCAACCCGAATGCCAGGTTGCGGCGGCACTGATGTCCCATTTGCCCAGAGTTGCGCTAATGCCGGCT
>JAHHOT010000110.1 GCA_018677555.1 Gammaproteobacteria bacterium
TGGTGCAGCGTCGCAAGATCGGTGGCGGCGCGCAGCGCGAGACTGACGCTGCCAGCATCACGTGCCGATTGCAGAGCCGCGTCGAAATACTCTTCCGCCGTCTTTGTGTCGCCCCTCGCCAATGCAACTCTGCCGCGACAGCGCGCCAGGTCGTGAATGAATTGTTTCTCATTGCTGGCCCGCAGTTTTGACTCGATGGCATTCAGTCTTTCTTCTGCGGCCGGCACGTTGCCGGCGCCGATCAGCCCTTCGACAATCTGCAGCGACAGCGGCGAGCTCAGGCCACCGGCGCCGGTAGCGTGGAAAGCGTCGAGACTGGCTGTCATGCCGTCGAGCCGCGAATGCTTGTCGTCATCGCTCCCGGATTGCCCGGCTTCGAACGATGACCAGGCGCGGAAGAAGTTACCGAGCGCAAGCCAGAACCCGAAAGTATTGTCCTCGGCGAGTCTCCTTACTGCCTCGCCGTGCTCCGCTGCCTGCTCGAAGTCCCCGCAAAGCAGGCAAAGGTAAGCATTCATGAACTCCGTGAACACCATCGCATAGGGGTGTCCGGTCTTCCGTGCCATTTCGAGGCCCTCTCGCGCCAGGCTGGCGGCCTTGTTCAAATGGCCAAGGTGCCAGAGAACCAGCGCGAGCGCGCAGCGGCTGTGCGTGCGCGTATCGTCGCCGCTGGCTGACTCACTGGCGTAGTCGTGACCCGGCTTCTCCGCGGCAATCGATGCTTCGAGTTCCTGGCGCGCGAGATCGTAATCGCCAATGCTGTAGAGCGTGAAACCCAGGCAGTAGCGGGCCTGGACGATCTTGGGCGGCGACGCTTCTTTCTCGGCGATTCGCACCAGCCGCCGTGCGAGGGCGTTCGAGTGATCGAGTTCCCCGCTGATAAAGAAATTCATCCACAGTCCAACCAGCAACTGGAACAGTTCAGGCGGGTCGCCAATCTGCTCGCACAGAGCAAGGGCTTCGACGAAGTTACGTTCGACCTCCGGGTACGAATAACCGTGCGTTGCCACGAGCGCTTTGCCGCGCATCATGCGCAACGTGATCTCGGTGCTGCCACGCTGCACGGATTCCGGCATTTTTGCCAGCAGTTTCAGCGCGGCATTCGCCTGTTCGATCGCCTCCAGGTTTGCGTAGGTATCGAGCGACAGCTTGCAGGCCATCATCCAGTAAGGGATGGCTTTGTCGGGAATTCCGGCTTCGCCGTAATGCAGTGCGAGTTTTTGCGCATGCCGCTCGCGCTCTTCGGGGAATTCCACTTCCAGGATTTGTGCGACCTGTGAATGCAGTTCGGTTCGCGTCTTTTTCAACAGCGAATCGTATGCGGTCTCCTGCATCAAAATGTGTTTGAAGACGTAGCGACTGTCCGGCGGCGCGCCGCTCTGGAAGAGAAACTCGGCGTTGACCATGGTGCGTAATTCGTCCTGCAGCGCGGCTTCATTCTCGGTCTTGCTGACGGCGAGCAGCAAGCGATAATCGAATTCCCGGCCCAGCAACGAGCAGAGTTGCAGTAATTTCTTGGTCTCGCCGAGGTTGTCGATCCTCGCAGCAAGTGACTGTTGCAACGTGCCCGGTAATTTCAGATGTGTCAGCGCCTGTTCCGGGTTCGGCGCTCCGTCGTTGTCCGGAATCGACTCGGAAACCGCCCGGGTCAACTCTTCCGCGAACAGGGGATTGCCGCCGGTCTCACTGACGATGCGCTCCACCATCGGCGCCGGTATATCAATGTCGCCAAGTATGCTGTTAACCAGGCTCCGCGTTACCCGCTGCGACAGGCGTTGCAGATCGAGCGTCGTTACGTCCGAGCGCGAGTCCCATTCGAGTTCCAGTTGTGGCCGCGTGGTGAAAAGGCAGAACGTGCCCGCACTGGCGCCGCGCGTGACCAGCAGGTTGAGAAGTTCCAGTGTCGATGGATCCGCCCAGTGTAAATCTTCGAAAACCAACATGACCGGCCCGTCCGCCGAAGCTGCGCGGAAAATCTGCAGCAGGCAGTCCTGTATTTCATTTCGATAGGCCTCGCCGGTTTGCTCGGGTTGCGTGCTGGCGTCGCCAATCGACAGCAGCATCGTCATCAACGGCGTCGCACGCTCTGCATCAAGTCCGGAATCGGTCAGCAACTTGCTGATCCTGACCTCGCGCTCCGCATCGGTCCCGACCTTGTCCGTTCCCAGCGCCGGACCGAGCAGGTATTCGATGATCGGGTGGTAGGCCTTGCTCGACTCGAATGGAGAGCAGTACATCGGCATCACCGATGCGCCATCAATGTCGCGGGCTGCGGCGACAATACGGCGTACCAACGTCGACTTGCCTATTCCCGGTTCGCCGCGCAGTACGACGAATTGACCTTCGCCGTCGACAGCGCGCTCCCAACGATCAATGAGCAGCGCAATTTCGGAATCGCGGCCGATCACGGGATGCAAATCGTCATCCTTTATCGCCAGGGATTCCGCCGGTGCCGTCAGTTGCAGCGCACGATACACCGTCGTCTCGATGTTTAGCGGCGCGTAGCGGTGTACGCCCAGCGATTCGCAACGAAAACGATCGCCAAGCAGCGAATAGGTATTGTCCGTTAGCGTGATCGTGTTCGGTGCAGACAGGGCCTGCAGCCACGATGCGACTCGAGATGTCGCACCGACGACCTTGATAGGGATATCGGCTGACTCGGACACCTCGACGACGACCGTGTCGGTATGCGCCGTCAGTCGCGCCGCCGGTTCGATTGAGTCATCGTCAATGACGATCTTGTCGATTTCGTTGACGATGGCGAGCGATGCCGCTATAGCCCTGCCGGCGTCGTCCTCTCGTGCCGCGGGGTAGCCGAACAGGATTTCGAACTCTGCGGTCGAGTCGTCAAGGCGATAGCCGGCATAACGTCGAATCGACTTGTCGATGATCTCATCGAGCTTTGGCAAGATGTCATGCATTGTTTCGGGATCGGAAACGACCTCACCGTCCGAGATAAGCTCTATGGCGCCATTGACGATCGTGACCTGGCGTCGGTGCGCACTGCCGAGCTCGATAGAGACCGATCGTTTGAGTGGCTCGGGTTCTTCCTCCGGTTCCACCGCGTCGTCGGTGTCGAGGTCATCTGTGAGCTCGAGACCTTCCGGGGTGATGTCGAAAAACCAGGACAACATAACGGCTACGCCCAGTCCGGCGATCAACGTGATAATGATCCATTGCAGAATCCAGGGCTCGGCTTGCCAGGCATCCAGAACCAGTTCGGCACCCTGGATAAACACCCATGCGACGACGATATAGGCGACGGCGACGCGTATAGTTTTGCGCCGCCTGAGCTCCCGAAAGAAGTGGGCGATTTTTTGACCGGACTTACTCAACGACTTTCCTTATTCTTACGCGTGCGGCTACGATCAGTCCGACCGAGCGGTGTCCCCGAGTTCGACGGTCGCCAAGAGTGTACCATCAGGTCAATTAACAGGCGCGATTAAATCGTTGAATTTGAACCGAAAAAAAATGTGAATTCAAGTAAACTCCGCTATCTGCCGAACGTTATTTCAAGCCTGCGACTGGCGGCTGTGCCGGTGCTTTTCTGGCTTGCCTACCATCAGCAACGCGAGCCGTTTGCGTGGCTCCTGGTCGTCGCCGGCGCGACCGACATCCTCGATGGGTGGTTGGCAAGGACGTTCGACTGGGTCAGTCGCGCCGGGGCCTTGCTCGACTCCATCGCCGACGTGCTGCTGGTCATCGTGACCTTATTTGGGGTCTGGATGCTACACAGGCCCGTCATCGTCGATCATTCGGCCGTTATATGGTCGGTTTGTTCAATCTGGTTTGTCGTTCACCTGTCCGCGTTATTGCGCTACGGGCGGCTCGCCAGCTTCCACACCTGGTTCGCACGTTTCGGGCTGGCGTTGTTTGGCGTGTTCGCGGTCATCCTGTTTTTCTACGACTTCGTTCCCTGGTTTTACTACGCCGCGGGGGCGATCTGCTTTCTGGGCGGTGTCGAAAACCTGCTGATGGTGCTGTTACTGCCGACGTGGACACCGAATATCCACGGTGGCCTGATCGAGGTTCTGCGGCGGCGGTCGGTGGCTCGCTGACCGGCCGCTGCGACTGCTGCGCTGCCGCATCCGATGAACGGAGTACACTGCCGGCACAATCAACACAAAACGATGGGGAATCGCGTATGAGTGTGTGGGGACCACTGGCGGAACGCTTCGACGGCAAGGAAAAAGAACAGCATCGGTTGCTGACGATCGATGGCGGCGGCATCCGCGGCGTGCTGGCACTCGCGATCCTGAGCGAACTCGAGAAGAAGCTTGCCGCGGCCCACGGCGTGCCTGCCTCCGAATATCGTCTTTCCGATTTCTTCGACTACGTGGCCGGCACGAGTACCGGCGCGGTGATTGCGGCTGCGGTGGCGCGTGGCCTGCCGCTCGACCGCGTCCTCAAGTTTTACACCGATGCGGGGCCGGGTCTGTTCGACAGCAGCTTTCTGAACGTCGCAAAAAACGTTTTGAAGCGTGGCAGTGCGTTCGATGCGCGCATACTGGCGGATGAGCTGCAGGACATGTTTGGCGCCGAAACCACGCTCGAACCACAGTATCTTAAGTGCCTGCTCCTTGCCGTTACGCGCAACCAGACGACGGATTCGCCGTGGCCGATCAGCAGTAATCCGCAGGCGAAGTACAACGACCCGTCCCGCGACGATTCGAACATCAAGATGGCCTTGTGGCGTTTTCTCCGCGCCAGTACGGCAGCACCGGGTGTATTCGAGGGGCAGGAAATCAAGTTCGGTGAATCAGAAGTGACCAATGAGTTCCTGTTCGTCGACGGCGGCGTTACGCCGCACAACAATCCCGCCTGGCTTCTGTTTCGAATGGCGACGGAGCCCGGCTATCGCCTGAACTGGGCGACGGGCGAAGACAAGATGATGATCGTCTCTGTTGGCACCGGCACGTCCCCCAAGGGTGACGATGGCGTGTTGCCGCCGAAGAATCCGCTCAAACGACTCGCGGGCAGCCGCAAAGTGCTGGGGGCGCTGATCCAGGGCTCGATGGTCGACCAGGACACCAACTGCCGGCATATCGGGCGCTGTGTCCATGGCGAAAAACTCGACGGCGAAATCGGCGACATGGTTCCACGCGCCGAGAACGGCGAGAGGATTCCGTTGAGCCAGGACCTCGGTCGAAAGTTTCTTTACGCGCGTTATAACGCGATGCTAAGCGAGGAAGGCCTGGATGAAATCGGGCTCGGCGATATCGACGCGAAAAAGGTGCAGGGCCTCAACTCCGTCGGTTACATCAATGACCTGCTGCGGATTGGCAAGCGTATTGCGGAAGACATCGACTTGAACGACTTCGCGACGTTCATGCCGCCCGGATTCAGGAGCAGCTGAATCAGCCCTGCTTGTCGTCGCGGGTCAGGCGGCTGACCAAAAATATCAGCCCGAAGCCCGCGATCATTGCCGGGATGCCTTCGATCAGGTTGTAGCTGTAGGGCTTCATGTACATCGACCACAAGGTCGACGTCAGGAATCCGCCGATCATGCCTGCCAGCGCGCCTGCTTTCGTGATGCCTTTATAAAAAAGTGCGCAAATGACCGGCGGTCCGAATGCTGACGCGAGGCCTGTCTGTGCAAATACCACGAACCAGAAGATGACCTTGGTGTCGGTAAGCGCGAAGACGATCGCCGACACACCAATTATTGCCGTAACGATTTTGCCCGCAGCCGCAAACCTGCTGTCGCTCCACGCGAGGCGCAAGTACTTTTGCAGAAGGTCCCGGACAACGGCGGAGGATGCCAGGATCAAAAGGGAGTCCACTGTCGACATCACGGCCGCGAGCACCATTACCAGGAATACACCCGTGATGACGGCCGGCAGGAGTTCGCGTGCCACCGTAGGAAACACGGTCTCGGCATCGCTGAGGTCTGGAAACAGGACGCGGCCTGCGATGCCGACCATTACTGCACCGAGGTCGAACGCCAGGATGCAGGCGACGGATATGCGTGCAGCGCTCTTGATTTCACCGCTGGAGCGAATCGCCATGAATCGGGTCAACAACTGCGGCGCGGCCATGAAGGCAAAACCGATGGACAGGAAGCTGATGACGGCGATGAGGCCTGGCAGGCCCCAGCCGAGGTTGCCAGTGACATCGAGCAATAGCGGGTCGGCAGCGCGCACGGCTTGCCAGAAATCGCCGTCGACGGCGGCAATTGCTACGACCGGCAGCGACACCAGCGCCAGCAGCATGAGAATGCCTTGCAGCACGTCGCTGTAGGCGACGGCTTTAAAGCCGCCATAGGCCGTGTAGGCAAGCGTAATCACACCGCCAAAGATCACGCCGGTCTGGTAGTCCATCGGCAGAAAGTTGGAGAAGATCTTGCCGGTTGCCACCATCTGCGCCGACACATAGGCCGCTACCATGGCCAGAATGATGACGACGGCGGTAATGCGTATGCGCTGTGCAGTGTCGTTCAGCATACCTTCGAGCAGATCCGGTACGGTTATCGACTGCTGCGCGTCGGCAGCAAGCTTCAATCGCGGAGCGATGAGACGCCAGGCCAGCCAGATACCGATGGTTTCGCCGATGACAATCCAGATGGCGTGCAGACCGATCAGGTAGCCCATGCCGCTCAGTCCGAGCAGGAGCCAGCTGCTCTCTCCGGTCGCATTCGCGCTGAACGCGGCTACCCAGAAAGGCAACTTGCGCCCGGCAAGATAATATCCCTCCAGCGTGCCCGCGGCGCTTCGACTCCAGATCGCGATGGCAAACAGAATCGCGAGATAAACCGCGAGAATGGACGAAATGATGAAGGTTTCAGACATGGCTTTGCATCAGATTTCTCCGTAGCGTAACAGAGAGGCAGGTTGGTTCCGCTTCCATCCGGTGGCCGTTCGCAGTACCTTTGGATCTATGGCCAGCCCGGAAAAACTGGTGGGCAGGGGGCGCTCGAGCAACATCGCGTACCCGAACGAGCATTCTCGTTCGGCCGATCTGTTCAGGCGTGCCCAGCGAGTACTCACGGATGGAGGCTCGCGCAGCACCATTCGCATTGCGCCGTACTCCTTGTACGTTGCCTCCGCGCAGGGCAAGTACGTCACGGACCTTGACGGCAATACCTTTGTCGACTTCAACTATAACTACACGTCGATGATCCACGGGCACGCTCACCCGGCAGTAATCGACGCGGCCATGCAACAAATCCGGCGGGGGAGCGGCTTTTCGTTCGGCAGTGAGGCCGAGTTCGAGCTGGCGGCGCTGATCTGCGATCGCTGTGCGAACTTCGACAAGATTCGCTTCATGAATTCCGGCACCGAAGCGGTGATGAATGCCATCAAGGTGGCACGTGCGTATACCGGCCGGCCGAAAATCGCCAAGTGCGAGAACGCCTACCACGGCTCCTACGATTTCGCCGAGGTGAGCCTGGGTGTCGAACCGACCGACCTCGATGCGGGCGACCCGGTGTCCCGGCGCTATTCCCAGGGAACGCCGCAGGGAGTGCTCGACGACGTCGTTGTCATCCCGTTCAACGAAGCGGAAATCGCCCGGCGTATCCTCGAGGCGCATGCCGGCGAGCTGGCCGCCGTGCTCATCGACCCGATGGGCGCCAACATGGCGCGCATTCCGCCCAGCGATGCGTTTCTATCCATGCTGCGCAGGTTTTGCGACGATCATGGCGTTCTGTTGATCGCGGATGAGGTCATTGCATTTCGCGCAGGGCCGGATGGCGTGCAGGGCGATCGGGGTTTCCGCCCCGACCTCACGACGCTCGGCAAGATAATCGGCGGCGGCTTCCCGGTTGGCGCCGTTGCCGGTCGCGGCGATGTCATGTCGGTTTACGAAACCGACGGTGGCAAGCCGAAAGTGCCGCACGGTGGCACCTATAACGCCAACCCGGTCAGCATGGCCGCGGGCCATGCGGCAATGAAGCTTCTTGCAGGCGATGCTTTCGACCGGCTCAATGCAGTCGGCGATGCGTTTCGCAAGGGTATACAGGAGGTCATTGACCTCAGCGGTATCGATGCGCGCTGCGAAGGTCAGTATTCGATCTTCGGTATAACGACAGAAGACCCGGTGCTGGTCGATGGCAGTGCACGTGGCCAGGTGTACCGCAGCGGCGGCCTGCACCGCTACATGGCGCAACACGGTTTCTGGTTGACGCCCGGGCTTAGTGGCGTGCTGTGCACCTTGATGGACGAGTCCGACG
>JAHHOT010000129.1 GCA_018677555.1 Gammaproteobacteria bacterium
CAATCGATGAACGCATGGATGATGACTTGCGAGACCGTATCCGCCGAGCGTCAGCTGACGCAACCGATCCGGCCGATCAGTTCATTCAAGCCTTTAAGCTAACTCGACATATATTTGACTATGACCCCATTAACCCGTACGCCGACAAAGAGGAGTCAGAGCCATTCGACCTAAAGGCCTACGATGAGACATGGAACGACATGCGACAACTGCAGAATGACGGTGCTTATCCAAACGCGTTTTCAGCTATCGAATCTCCGGTTCTCATGTTGCACGGACAGTATGATCCCCATCCCGGCAAGATGATTCGGGACAGCCTGCTTCCCTTCCTGTTTGTGGTTGTCTATTGATCGAGTCATCAGGGATTGTCAATCCAGTCCAGCAGCGCAACGGTCGAGCAGCCAAATTTCAGACAAATGTTGCTATTCTTGACAGGGGTAACGCGCCAGAGGGCGCTATAAAGGCTGACCCGCTATCCGGCCGAGAACAGGTGAATCGGTTAACTCTATCGGAGCAAATATGGCTCACTACATCGACGGTTTCGTTTTTCCCATTGCGCGCGATCGCCTGGAGGACTACAGGCGCCTTGTCGAGGCGGTCGCAGAAGTCTGGAAGGAACATGGCGCGCTCGATTACAGGGAGTATGTCGGCGACGACATGGTGTTGGAGGGAACGCGCTCGTTCACTGATCTCGTAGGCGTAACAGAGGGTGAAGCCATTGTGTTTGGATGGGTGGAATTTGCTTCTCGTGAGGCGCGTGATCTGGCTAATGAAAAGGTCGCGGCTGATCCAAGAATGGTGGACTTGATGAGCTCCTCAAATTCGGGTTTTGATGCTGAGCGGATGGCATACGGTGGCTTCCGGTCGTTCGTTCGATCGTCTGACGCCAATGCCGTATGACCAATCGCTGCATTGATCGCCGCTCAGCTACTGCCGCAATCAGTCCGTTGGGCGGACACCGGAGTGAAGCTATTCGCTGACTCCATCAAGAAACGTCGGGGCGTGGAGTTACTATCAACGTCGAAAATCAGATAGGCTGAGATGGCGCAGTTTTTCTGGATCACAGGGAGAGAGCATTGTGCTGCATCACGTAATGATTGGTTCGAGCGATATCGAGAGGGCCAAAAGTTTTTACAACGCGGTCCTCGGCGTACTTGGAGCCAGGGCCCCCATAGAGCATCATAACGATACCGGGCAATTGCGCCTGTTTTACATCCATGATGGTTCCACCTTCTGTATCAGCGAACCGATCGATGGCGAACCTGCGACTGCCGCGAATGGATCGACTATCGGTTTCGCCTGCAATTCTCCGGCACAGGTGAAGGAATTTCATGACGTCGCAGTGGCGAATGGTGGCATCAGCGTGGAAGACCCTCCTGGCCCTCGCGAAAGCAAGCTCGGCACGATGCACCTGTGCTATTTCCTGGATCCCGATGGCCACAAGATCTGCGGCATTCACCGGCCTGGCTGACTCCGCCGTCCGGCAGCGACATGGCCATTCGGCAAATAGTGATTGTTGTCGCAGTTTTTTACCTTTCAGGTTGTTCTGCCGGTTCTGAATTGATACACAGCAACGTGAAGAAGTGCCAGGAACGGGATGGCATCGCGCGCGTTTGTACTCCCGGTGAACCGATCTGCGTCATACCCTACGCTGACGCGGGCAGAGAATGCCGTGACAGCTCGGAGTGCGAAGGTATGTGCATCGTTGATCCGGGAAATACATCGTCACCGCCGGAAACAGGATCTACCGCCGTCGGAATCTGCAAGGCAGACGACAATCCCTGCGGGTGCTGGATCGAGATTCTTGGTGGTAAGATTCAGCAAGGTTCGTGTTCTGAATAGATGCGACTATGTGCCGCCGAACAAACGCTGCCGTGTTTACTATGCGTATGCGTCACGTTTCTCGCAAATGCAAAACCCGGGCCGGACGCTGGCCTGCCCGTTAGCTAAACCACCAGGTGTTACGTGAGTTTTTACCGATACGCAGCCTACGGCTCCAATCTTCACCCGCTTCGATTGGCGAAGCGCGTGTCGTCCGCAAGGCAAATAGGTGTCAGCGTCATCCCGGAATTCGATATGAAATTCAACAAGACGAGTCACGTTGACGGGACGGCGAAGTGCGGTATTTGCGTTGGACGTCGCGGGGTTCATGTGGCGATCTTCGAAATCGCAACGGCGGATAAAGCGGTTCTGGATCGAATCGAAGGTCTCGGCAAGGGCTACAACGAATACTCGTTTCAGGATTCCAGGTTTGGCCGCTGTTTTACCTACGTTGCGGACCCTTTCGCAATCGATGATTCGCTGAAGCCGACCGACTGGTACAAGGAAATCGTGCTGCTCGGGTGCAGATCGAACAATTTTCCCTCTGAGCATATTCTTGCAATAGAGTCGATCGATGCGATTCAGGATCCCGACGAGAGGCGTAGCCGCGAGCATTGGATGCTTGTGGAGGAGCTGCGAAATTTCCGAGCATAAAGAATATACTGACCGCGATCATGAATCAGAAAAACGATGACGTATTCATGCGAAACGGTGTTTTCGCATGGGTTGCACTGGGAGCCTGCCTGGTTCTGCTGGTTCCTCTGATCGCAATGCAGTTCACCGATGAAGTTCGCTGGGACACGGCGGATTTTCTCGTCATGGGTATTCTCCTTCTTGGTACCGGCAGCTTGTTCGTGCTGGTGTCAAGGAAAGTGCCGCGAAGGCGCCGAGCGGCCGTTGCAATTGCGTTCGCAGCAGCGTTTCTTTATGTCTGGGCAGAGCTCGCGGTCGGCCTGATTTCAAATCTGGGGCGTTGATTCCCGGATTGCTTCCGGGCTTGTTAACCCCTCTTGCAAAGGCCGCGGCCGCGCCAGATACTGGCGGTCGGTGAACTCCTTCTCGAAACAGTAAGGGGGCAAAGGTGGCTGAGAACAAGACCAAACCGACCTCGGCATCCGTCGATGACTTCATTGCCGGTATCGACAACCGTCGCCGCCAAGCCGATGCGCTGACTGCCTTGCAACTGTATAAGGATGTAACCGGGCTGCCGCCGGTCATGTGGGGTCCGTCGATTATCGGATTCGGCTCGCTGCACTACGCGTATGAAAGCGGGCGCGAAGGCATCATGCCGGCGGCTGCGTTTTCGCCACGCAAGGCAAACATGACTTTCTACGTCGGCGACAAATTCGAAGGTGCGAAAGCGCTCTACGCCAGGCTGGGCAAGCACAAGAAGTCGGTCGCGTGTCTCTATGTTAATAAGCTGGACGACGTTGATCTCGAAGTGCTGCGCGAAATCGTCACTAACGATTACCCGAAAGCACTGCAGAGCTCGGAGTAACGATGAGCGAAATCAACGCGAAAATATTCCGCATCTTGATACCCGTCAGTGATATTGAGCAGGCTGCCGGGTTTTACGGCGCCGTACTGTCACAGGCAGGGCAACGAATCTCCCCGGGTCGCCACTACTTCAATTGTGGAGGCCTGGTGCTTGCCTGTTTCGATCCGGTTGCGGATGGAGACGGGTATGACCCTGAGCCTCTGCCGGAGCCGATTTACTTCGCGGTCGACGACTTGCAGACTGTTTTCGATCGGGCGGCCAGTGCTGGCGCGACTTTCCCGGACGACGAAATCCCGAATGTAGGATACCTCGGGAAGATACAGAAACGGCCCTGGGGTGAAGTGTCGTTTTATGCGTCGGATCCGTTCGGTAATCCCTTGTGTTTCGTGAGTAGCGAAAGCGTATTTACCGGTGACGTGGGTGCTGCCTGACAAGTGCCGGTTCTGGCCGACCGGGTGCCAGCTGCTTCACTTGCAATGACAACACCCCCGCCAGATACTGGATACCGAGTTGCGCGATAGCCGTTCCAATGCTCAAACACACCCTGATTGTCTTGCTCCTCCTGCCCTTTGCTGCCACTGCCGAGCCCGACGCCCAGCCGCTGGGCAGCATGTGCCTCGCGCGCGAATCAGCTACCTTTGATGCTGCGGAAAACGCCAGGCTGGCGTCTCTTTCGCGCGAAATTCTCACGACGCGCCAATTCGGCCTGTTTTCGTTCGTGTATTCGATCATGCCGAGGGACGGCTACCCATTGTCCTTCGATGCGGATGGCACTGTCCAGGCGATGCAGTTCGACGGGGCAAGATGGACCCTGGAAAACCGGGAGCTACAGCTGTGGAACGCGAATGACGAGGTATTCAGAACGTTCCGCTACAATTCCCGTTGTAACAGTCTGACGTCTATCGTGAAGATGGGCGATCAGTCGATTCTTATGGAGATCGCCATTGTTGTACCGGCTAGCGAATAGAGTCCGGGTGCTCGTCGTCGTGCTTGCCCTGGCAGCCTGCACGGCCGAAACCGACATAGCTGACGAAGCGACACTTGAGCGTGGCGCGGAACTGCTCCTGCCATTCAAGCGCGACTTGCAGGAAGCGCTGAAATCCGGGTTGGAAAAAGGACCGGTCGAGGCGATCAGTGTCTGCCGATTCCAGGCACCGGCGATTGCGACGTCTCTGTCCAGGGACGGCATTCGGCTGGGTCGGACCAGCCATCGGCTGCGTAACCCTGCCAACCAGTCACCCGGGTGGGTCAGTCCCGTTCTCGAATCATACCTCGAGAACCCCGGGAGTCGCGCAGCGCGAATCGTGCCTCTGCCGGGCGGCCGGTCGGGCTACGTCGAGCCGATTGTTCTGCAACCGTTGTGTTTGTCATGTCATGGTGAAACCCTGGCACCCGATCTTGCCGAGCGCGTCGCCGAGCTGTACCCGGACGATCGCGCAACCGGGTTCAATGTCGGCGATCTGCGCGGCGTGTTCTGGGTCGAGTTTGCCATGCGCTGAACGGCTCGCTTTGGAAATCGTCGGCTAGTTGAGAGGAGAATATAAAAAAGACCGCTATGGATGATGACTTCACTATTGAGACGACGAGCCCGGTTGAGCTGGCCAAGCACATACACGAACAGCTCGCCGCCGGGGTTTCCCGTGATTCGTTGGAACGTGATCTTGCCACCAGGGGCTTTTCGGCCGAAGTGGTTGCAACGTATATCAACATGGTCGACAAAGCTGCTTCCGGTCGTCCGGTCACGCAGCGGCGCCAAAAGCCGTGGTGGCAATTCTGGCGTTGATCGGGGGCGGCAAGAGCCAATAGTACAACCAGTTGACCAGTTGAAAGGAGGTCGTGATGAAACGTGAATCAATCAACCCGGTGGATTGGGGCTTGCAATACAGTATGGATCAGGGCGAAGTGGTCGAGGGTGCGACCCGGCATTTGCGATGCTCGGGCCAGGTGTCCGTGAAACCGGATCCGGGGTCAGAACTGGGTATTTCCGTGGTCGCGGCTGGGGATATTCGCGGGCAGATGGAGTGTGCGCTCGCAAACGTCGATGCCGTGCTGGACAAAGCCGGCATGGCCAGGAAGAACGTCGTCAATCTGCGGTTTTTCACGACCGACATAGACGGGTTCCTGGGAAACTACGATATCTATGCGGGCTGGATTGCAGATGCGGGCACGCGCCCGCCGCAAAGCCTGATCGGTGTCAACCGCCTGGTGCTCGAAGACCTCATGGTGGAGGTCGAAGTTGAAGCGGCAGCGTAAGCAACGAACTGCGCTGCATGACGGTTTTCGTAGCCGGCGCCACTGAATTGGCTCGCACCCGAGCGAAACCCGGCATCTATCAGACGACCACGCTGGTGGCGGTGGTCGTCTTCGTGGTGATCATTTTCGTCATTGCCGGATATTTTCTGATCGCGCCGAAACCGCGCTCGGCAATGCTGGAGGAGCTGCGGGACCAACGTCTCCGATGGGATCGGCAGGCACCCGCGGCGTTCAGCTATGTCGTTGATCCGGCGTGTGTTTGTGCGCCGATTGAGGATGCGCCGTACGAAGTTCTGGAGCTGAATGGCCAGCGCACGGCGCGGTTTCTGGATTTGTCGCACGCGACCTCGGGTGCTGACGATGCGGGCCCGGAGAACATTCTTTCGATCGCCGATGCGTTTGCGCTCGCCGAAGCCGGTGTTGCCGGGGCCAGTCACATAACAATCGATTACCATCGGCTGCACGGATTTCCGACAGACGTCATGATCCACTGGTCCGGATCGGATGCGGACGATCATGAGGGATTCCGCATCTACGAATTTCGCGTTGTAGGCGAATGAACGGGCTGCCGCATGATTGAATGGATAGCGGGCGGCATACTGGCGGTTGCGGTGGCCTGGGGCATCTACGTGCTGATGGAATCCCGGGAAATTTTTTCGGCGTCCCGGTCGGCTCGGCAAAAGCCGGTATCAGGGGTGGGGGCGTCCATCGGTACCTCCGCCAGGGTCATCGATAAATTTTCGACCGGGCCGGATGAAAGAATCACAGGGCGTGTCCGATTCGAGGGGGAGGAATGGAATGCGGTATTCGTGGGAAGTTCTGACGCAACGCCCGGGATCGGTGACTCGGTGACAATTACCGACGTCGACGCATCCAGGCTGGAAGTCCGTGTGACGTCGGAACGCCCTGCAGACTGACCGATAGCTTCGAGGTTTCCGTGTTCATCAAGACATGCCGCTTCAAGGACCATGAGCTGACCCGTTTTCGCGACTTGCAGCGCAGGTCCTTCGACATTCTGGAAAATACTGCCGCGTCGCTCGCCGGCGGGGAAACCGAGAAACAGGTCGCGCGCGATCTCGTCAGCCAGTATCGTGCCGCGGGAGCCCAGTCCTTTTTTCATTTGCCCGTTGTGCTTTTCGGCGAGCGAACGGCGCTGCCCGGCGACTGGACAGTGGGAAAGTTCTTCCCGAAGGCGAGGCAGCTCGAAACGGGTGACAGCGTGATCCTTGATGCGGCGCCAATCTTCAGTGGTTTCCTCGTCGATACTTCGTACAGTTTTTGTTTTGGCGACAATGAAGCGCACCGCAAGATGATGCGGCACCTGGCCCGGTATCGGGAGCAAGTACCTGCAGCGATCAACAGCGGCACGACCTTCAGCGAAATCGCCGGCAGCGTGCAGAGCAGCATGCGCGACGCAGGTTATGAGCCGGTGCATACCAAGCATCCGGGAGAAGTGCTGGGCCATCGGGCTATCAAGATACCTGATTTGCCGGTTCAGCCGCGCCTGCAGGGTTTCGATGCGATTTCGCTCAGCTGGTTTCGCCTCAAGGACAGCCTGGCAATGCGTGGCCTCGGGCGGCGAAGCCCGTTGTGGAACACGAAGAGCGCATCAGACCATGCGGCCCACGACGGCCTGTGGCTCGTCGAACCGCATGCCGGTCAAAACGAGGTGGGCGCCAAGTGGGAAGAAATACTGCTAATAGAAGATGGCCAGGCGAGTTGGCTCGACGGCCGTCCGCCGCACGTGCGGCAATGGGAGTGTATTGCGGCGGGTGGTGAGTACGGTCCGCTGGCGAACACTATTCGGCATTGAGGTTCGATATGTCGGCTGCAAAAGATCTCCTCGCCCGTTCCGGACAAACTGGCAAGTTCATGTCGGGATTCGTGCTCGTCCTTATCGGAGGCGCAATTGTTTTTATTTCGGGATTGCTCATCGGTCGTGCATCCTCTGCGCTTTATGCACTTTCCTCATCTCTCGGTGTCGCCATTGGACTGGGCGGTTTCGTCTATTTGTGCGTCGCCATCCGCTGCCCGGACTGCGGCGCGAAATGGATATGGTTGATGGCGTCGAAACGCCGCGGCGATCCGCTGCACTGGGGGTGGCAAAACGCCGCCTGCCCGGTTTGTGGCTATGCCGGATAATATGTTGAAAATCATATTTTTATGAGTGATTCAGTCATGCTCCGCGGGATGGGCGCCGCTGGCGTCTTCGTGCTTGTCCTCGGCTGCGCGCAAGAGCCTTTGCCCGGGCCGAAAGCCCGATCGGAAAGCGCTATGCAGCTCGTACAGGGTGCGACGTTTCGCATGGGAACCGATGAGCATGAGCTCGAGTCGATTCGCGATGTCGTCGGCCTGCGTTCGATCGCGCCGTTGATGTCGGAGGTACCATCGCGCGAATTCACGGTCGCGGATTTCTACATGGATACCTTTTCCGTCAGCAACGCCGGGTATTTCCAGTTCGTCACCGCAAACCCGGGATGGAGCCGTGGCCAGCTGGACAAGGACTCGCACAACGGGCGTTACCTCGAGCACTGGCAGGGCGGCGAGCCGCCGCAGGAATTGCTCATGCATCCGGTGACGTTCATTACCTGGCACTCGGCAGTCGCGTATTGCGAGTGGCGTGGCAAACGCCTGCCGACCGAAGCCGAGTACGAATGGGCAGCGCAGGACGGAAAAACGCGCGCCGAGTTTCCCTGGGGAGATGCGCCACCGAGTGATGAGCTGGTCAGCTGGGGCAAAAATGGCATCGATCGGACTGTGCCGGTCGGCAGCTATCCGCCGAATGCCCGCAATCTGTTCGATATGTCAGGCAACGTCTGGCACTTTACCGCCGATCCCTGGCTGGGTTCGTACGCGGAGATGTCCGACTCGTCGGTCGATATCGAACGAGCCATGGCGGATCCGGGCATTCGGCGAGTCGTCCGCGGCGGCAGCTGGGGGGCGAATGCAGCAAACCTCCGGGTGCGCTATCGTGACAGCCACCGGCCGTTCGACGCACGTGAAATGGTCGGTTTTCGCTGCGCAAAATCGACGGGCATAAATGGCGCCGGGTCGAAACAGCAGCCAATTGTTCAGGTCGAGACGACACATTCGAAAGCTGAGGGACGATGAAACGAGTATGGCAAATTCTTTTTCGCGTGTTATTCACCCTGTTCATGGGCTTCGTCGGATTCGTTATCTGGGTCCTCTACCCGCACGAGAACTTGCAGCCCCTGCCGGAGCCCCTCGTGGCATCGATGAGCGAGGAGGGATTGACGCGGCTGGCGGAAGCCGAGGCCAGCGCCGACTACCCGGCGCTGTTGAACGCCTTCGAGGCGCAAAGTCTCGGCAGCTATTGCGGCGTGGCCACGGGCGTAACGGTGCTTGGGGCATTTGGCAGGGGGTCTGACCAATGGGACTTCTTCACCAGCGACGCCAGCAAGGTACGTTCACGTTTCGAGGTCACATTCGGCGGAATGTCCCTGCCGGATCTTGAAGGCCTGTTGGAGGCTCATGGTGTCAACGCCACAAGATTCCACGCCGCTGACAGCAGCGTGGATGAATTTAGGGCCGTGCTGAACCGGAACCTCGCCAACAGCGACGATTATCTCATCGTCAATTACCAGCGTGAGTTGCTCGGTCAGGGGCAGGTGGGACATATTTCGCCGGTCGCGGCGTACGACGCCGAGACGGACTCGGTGTTGATCCTGGATACGGCCGCGCACAAGTACCCGCACACCTGGGTGCCGGTCGGGATGTTGTTCGACGCGATGACCGCGGTCGATTCGGCGACGGGTAAATCGCGTGGGTACCTGGAGGTGTCGCGGTAGCGTTTGTGGGTCGCGGCGGGGGCGCCGCTCGTACGGGGAAGGCATCGCGTTCGCCGCTCTTGCGCGGGAGTCACCCTTACCGGGTGGGGAAGACGACCTCCACGCGGAGCCCGTTGTCGAGATTGTCGAGTGTGAGCTCGGCATGGTGCAGGTCCGCAACGGCTTTAACCAGGCTCAGGCCAAGCCCGCTTCCGGGACGTTGCCGGCTGCCGTCAACGCGGTAGAACCGCCGCGTTACACGCCCCAGCTCTGCTTCAGGAATCCCCGGGCCGCTGTCTTCCAGGACAAAGGCCACTCCGGTGGGCTTTTGCTGGACAGACAGGTAGACGTGCCCGCCATTGGGCGTGTACTTGATTGCATTGTCGAGCAGATTCGTGACCAGCTGAAAAATCAGGTCGCGATCACCCTGTACGTCCGGCGCAGCCGGCGCATCGAACTCGATCTTTACCCCTTTTTCATCGGCAACCACGCCGTACAGCTCCAGCGCATCGGACACGATGTGCGGCAGGGAAACCCGTTCCTTCCGAATCGAATAACTCCCTGACTCGATGCGTGCGATGCGCAACAGTGCCGCAAATGTCGCGAGCATCTTGTCGGCATCTGCGATGGCATTCTCGACACGCTCGCGCATGGCACCGACGTCGTCACTTGCAGCGGTTTCCTCGAGCGAATGCCGCAGTCTCGTCAGGGGCGTTCGAAGATCGTGCGCGATGCTGTCGCCTACATGCCGGATGCCGCTCATCAGGTGCTCGATACGGTCGAGCATGCGATTCAGGTTTGCGGCGAGCTGGTCGAACTCGTCGCCGCTGCCGCGTTCCTCAACCCGCTGACTCAGGTCGCCGGTAATGATGCGCTGTGTCGTATCGTTGATGCTCTCTACCCGCTTGAGCACCTGGCTGCTGAGAAACGCACCGCCGGCCAGCGACAGCGCGATGACCAGCCCGATGCCCCAGGCGAGCGCTGTGCCCGCGAGGCTCAGGAGCCGGTCAAGGTCTGATATTTCCCGTGCGACCAGCAATACGAGGCCTTCGGGAAGCGACAGCACCCGGCCACGCGCCGGCACCTCACGGCCGTCAGCGGCATTGGTGAAGCTGTACCAGCCATCGTCGCGACTGACGAGGTCCGGCCAGTCATTCATGTTGCCCGCCAGCGGTTGCAGCTGGCGGTTCGCGAACAAGTACAACGCCTCAGGATCTTCGCCGCGCCGAATTCGATCGCCGATCGCCCGGCTGAGCCCGTTGAGACCGCGCTGCCGGTACTGTTCGCGCAGGCCCGTGATCTCGACCTCGATGGTGGAGTCAGTCTGTCGCTGCAGGAAGCCGATCGTCGCCCAGTAAAGAAACGCCGAGACCACGAGGGTCGAAACCGAGAGAATCACGGCGTAGAGAATTGTCAGCTGGAACGTGCTGGTGCGAAACAACTTCATGCGAGCCGGTACCCGGCACCACGGACAGTCTCCAGCAAGGGCGTATCGAAGCCCTTATCGATTTTCGCGCGCAACCGGCTGATGTGCACGTCGATGACGTTGGTCTGCGGATCGAAGTGATAGTCCCACACATGCTCGAGTAACATGGTTCGCGTGACCACCTGGCCGGCGTGCCGCATCAGGTACTCCAGCAGGCGAAATTCGCGCGGCTGCAATTCGATCTCCCTGCCAGCGCGCGTTACGCTGCGGCTCAGCAGATCCATTTCCATATCGCCGACATTCAGTTTCGTGACCGGCGCGTCCGTTGGCTGGCCGCGCCGCAGGAGTGCCTCGATGCGCGCCTTCAGTTCGCTGAAGGCAAACGGCTTGGTCAGGTAGTCGTCGCCCCCGGCCTCCAGGCCGCGAACGCGATCATCCACTTCTCCCAGCGCACTCAGAAACAGGACTGGTACCGAGTGATCGCTCGCGCGCAATGTTTGCACGATTGTAAGACCGTCTACGTTGGGCAGCATGCGGTCGACGATCAGGGCGTCGTATTTTTCGCTCGTGGCGAGAAAAAGCCCCTCCTTGCCATCGAGCGCGGCATCGACGTTATAGCCGAGCTCGTCCAGCCCCTTGCAGATAAAGTCAGAAACGGCCTTGTCGTCCTCGATGACGAGTATGCGCACGTAAGTCCCCGGCTTGCCGATCACGAGGACATTGTAGCGGCCCTCCGCCCCGACGCGGCAAACATGAAAAATCCGTAATGTTCCCGTAAGCCCGCGGCAATGCCCGGTTAACTAGGATCTGCCCAATCTCGTTTCAATGAGGTATCGGTATGAACGAACGAAAGGTTAATCGGGGCTGGAGGACGCTGGCGCTCAGCACAGTGGCGTCGGCAGTCTTGCTGGCCGCATCCATTACACTTCCTGGGCACAGTGCGACGGACGGGGGCCCGGCTGGGCCCGTCGCCAACACGGATGTACGTAACGGTTTCGCCGATCTCATCGAACAGGTCGAGCCGTCGGTGGTTACGATCGAAGTCAATAAAACGATGGAGGCCAGGCCTTCGGCATTCGGTGGCGATCCGCGCGCCGAGGAGTTCTTCGAGCGTTTCTTCGGTCAGCGCGGGGTAACGCCACGCCAGCCGCGACAGGCGCAGGGCGTCGGCTCGGGATTTGTCATCGACGAATCCGGCTACATCGTCACCAACAACCACGTAATCGACGGCGCCGATACCGTTACCGTTCGCCTGATCGACGGTGCTGAGCATGACGCGGCCGTCATTGGTATCGATGCGCAGACCGACCTCGCGTTGCTCAAGATCGACGCGGAAAACCTGGTCGCGACGAGACTCGGCGATTCTGACGAGACACGCGTTGGCGACTGGGTCGTTGCGATCGGCAATCCGTTCGGCCTGGGTGGCACTGCGACCGCCGGAATCGTTTCGGCACGCAGCCGCGACATTCGCTCCGGTCCGTACGACGATTATCTGCAGATCGATGCGCCAATCAATCGCGGCAATTCCGGCGGACCGGTATTCAACACCGACGGTGAGGTCGTGGGCGTTAACACGGCGATCTTTTCGCCCAACGGTGGCAGCGTCGGGATAGGCTTTGCAATTCCCGTGAACCAGGTCCGCGATATTGTCGACGAACTCCGCTCGGATGGCTCGATCGACCGCGGCTGGCTCGGTGTGCAGCTGCAGTCCATCGATCGGGATCTTGCCGATAGCCTGGGGCTCGATTCGAGGAACGGCGCGCTGGTTGCGGACGTAGTGGCCGGTAGCCCGGCGCAACGTGCGGGTATCGAGGTGGGCGACGTGATTGTCGGCTTCGACAACGAGGATGTAGCAAACAGCAGAGAACTCGCGCGACTGGTCGGCAATTCTGACAGCGGCGACGAGGCCAGCGTTGTCATTATTCGTGACGGCGACGAAATCAGTCTCGAGGTGCGGCTTGGCGACGCCGCGACGCAGATCGCCGCAACCGATCAGGAGCAAAAACTGCAGGATCTCGGCCTGACGCTTGCGCCGCTGACGCAGGACTTGCGCCAGCGGCTCGACATCGATGACGGCATCGACGGTGCCGTGGTCGTGCGCATCGATCCGGACGGCAGCGCCGCAGCAAGCGGACTGCGGCGCGGGGACATCCTGATGCGTGCCGATCGCCGGCAGGTTGAATCGCCACAGGATTTCGAGATCGCATTGTCCGCGGCAAGGAAAAAGGGCCGTAACTCACTACCCGTACTTGTCAGGAGAGGCGAAAGTCAGCAGTTCATGTCTCTCTCGACAGGCTAGATCAGGTGACCCCCAACACCTGGTGACCCCTCCGGGCCCCTCGCGGGGCCCTTTTTTATGCCGGGGCGCAAACCGGCTGGCTATGCCTGCGCTATTTCCAGTAGGGTTGGAGCCGTTCAACCAGTGTGAGATTCAGGGCCTGTTAACACGATGAACGAAACTGCTGTAGCGCCGGAAACGGCGCCAATCAAGGCACGAGGAGAGACGTTTGGTGACTCCAAATGAACGACGAGCAACGCCGAGTGGCGCCGTTTCCGGTGCTACCCGGAGGGCCGCAGCGATTTCCCCGCCAGCGGCGTTGTCATTCGCTGACGTAGCGGTGCTACGCGGCGCTCAATCCGCCTTGCCGGACGTGAAAATCGCTGTCGGCAGAAGTTCCGTTCATAGTGTTAACAGGCCCCAGCCTCGGTTTTAGCGCCGCCCCGGGGCGCCTGGCGCGGCCACCGCTGTCGCCAAATAGAGACGCTTATTCCCTTTAAATTCATGTAGATAGCCGTATCATAGGGGCTGGCGTCAGGCTGGAGAGGAGCCTGGCTCGCCGGCGGAGAAAGGTAAGTCTCCGCAGGAACCCGCATTCGACAGCGCTTCGCTTTGGGCAAGCCGGCGCGCGTCGGGCGCATGGAACGCTGAAAATCGGGGTGTCTCTATGTTCATCGCTGACCAGCCATTTGTGACAATCATCACGGCCACCAGTGTGCTGTGGCTGTCACTATGCTGTTCTGGATACTGGCGTCCGGTGCCACCGTTGGGCGGTGGCTGCACCCCGGCTGCGCTGCGGCTGTGCGGGCTTTCCCGCGTCAAGGCGATCGCGGACCGACGACACTAGCTGGCTGATACATAAGGACGAGCGGACGGTTCGCGCCTGGTTGCGAATTCGTCGACGTACTAAAGGAAGAGGACGATGAAGGGATTTCGAAAAACACTGCTTGGCGCATTTCTCCTGATCTTCACCGCGACCGGCCTGGCGGCATCGGGACTCACGGGACAACAAGCCCCGGACTTTGCGTTGAAGAGTTCGGACGGACAAAACCGGCGCCTCAGCGAATACCGCGGCGATGTCGTGATGATTAATTTCTGGGCCACGTGGTGCGGGCCCTGCCGTCAGGAAATGCCGTTACTCGATGATCTCTACGCGCGTTACCAGCGCGTCGGCTTCAACCTGCTCGGCGTCAACATCGATGACGATTCACGTCGTGCCATGCAAATGATCGAGGAACTGGGCGTGAACTTTCCGGTTCTGTTCGACGAAACGAAGGAAGTGAGTCGCCTTTACCAGGTAGAAGCCATGCCGGTAACGGTCCTGGTCGATCGGGAAGGCCGGGTGCGCCACGTGCACCACGGTTACAAGCCGGGCTACGAAGACAAATATCTGACTGAGATCCGCTCGCTGCTGAGGGAATAGGCGAACGGCGGCAGGAGAGACAACGTGAACATTCATCGAGTTGCCGGCATCGCCGCAATCACACTGGCGCTGATTATCGGCATGGCGGCGGGTTCCGCGCAGGAGCCCGACGCGCTGAATGCCAATACCGCCATGGCGGGCACGCAGGCGGCACAGGTCGCCGACTCGCGGGCCGGCTTCCGGGCGCTGGACAAGGACGTGCAATCGCTGAAGAAGGAGGTCCTCGATCTCAACCGCGATCTGTTCCTGCTCGAGGAAGAGTTGCTGTTTCCTGCGAACTCACAGGTGGCGTTTTTTATCTCGATGGATGTTGGCGAGTACTTCGATCTCGATTCGGTCAGTCTCAAGATCGACGGCAAGGAAGTATCCAATTACCTCTACACCGAGCGCGAAGTCGGTGCGCTGTTACGCGGCGGTGTACACAGGGTGCACATGGGCAACCTGAAAGTCGGCGACCACGAGCTGATCGCGGTTTTTACCGGCGTAGGCCCGCACAACCGCGATTACCGGCGCGGCGCGACGATGACGTTCAACAAGGGCATCGGCGCCAAATATCTGGAGCTCGAGATTACGGATCGGGTCACGAAGCAACAGCCCGAGTTCGAAATCAAGGAATGGGAGTGATCCTTGATCACCCGCCGCTCCACATCGGCCATTCTATGCGTCGTTCTTGCGCTCACCCTGCAACCCGGGCGTGCGGCCGCAGCTGAGCCGACCGTCGTGCAGGACGCGCACTACGGTGAGGTCCTTTACTACTTCTACCAGGAAGACTATTTCCCGGCGATCGTCCGCTTGCTGGCGGCGCAACAGTCGTCGCAGCTGGCGAATCACGACGCAGAAGCCGAACTGTTGCTGGGCGGCCTGTATCTTTCCTATGGCCACCACCTGCACGCCGCGGAGATTTTCGAACGATTGCTGGCAGACAGTGTCGATGTCGAGATTCGCGACCGGACCTGGTTTTTCCTGGCAAAAATATGGCACCAGCGCGGCTACCTGGCGGAATCGCAAAACGGTCTGGAGAATATCGAAGGCACGTTGCCCGGCTCCATGGAAGCGGAGCGGCAGATGCTGCAGGCCCAGATCTACATCGATGCCGGCGACCACGATCGCGCGATTGCATTGCTGCAGGACTGGCGGGGCAAAACGGAGTGGTCCAGTTACGCCCGCTACAATCTCGGTGTCGCCATGGTGCGCAGCGGTCGGGTGAACGCCGCCGCAGACATCCTCGAAAGTCTCGGCAGTATTCAGCCGTACAACGAAGAACTGAGCTCGTTACGCGACAAGGCGAATCTCGCGCTGGGCTACGCGTTTCTTCAGGACGAGCAGCCGCTGGCGGCCAAGCCGGCATTGCAGCGCGTCCGTCTGCAGGGCCCGTTTTCGAATAAAGCATTGCTCGGCGTCGGTTGGGCCGACGCGCAGATCCAGAATTATCATCGCGCGCTCGTGCCCTGGATGGAGCTGCGCGGACGCGATTTACTCGATTCTGCCGTGCAGGAATCCATGCTGGCAATTCCCAACGCCATGGCGCAACTCGAGTCGATCAGCCAGGCGGCGGATTACTACCTCAACGCGATCGAGGCGTTCTATGAGGAAACGACGCGCATCGATAGCACGATCGCGCACATCGAGTCCGGCGGAATGTTCGACGATTTTCTTGCCCTCGACGCCGAGTCGACGACCGGCTGGTTCTGGAAGCTGGAGGAGTTGCCGGACGGACCCGAGTCGCGCTACCTGCTGCATCTGCTCGCGACACACCAGTTTCAGGAGGGCCTGAAAAATTACCGGGATCTGAGTTATCTCAATCGCAACCTGGATCGCTGGCAGCAGAGTATCGGTGTTTACAGCGACATGCTCGATACCCGCGAGATCGCCTATGCCGAGCGGCTGCCACGGGTTCAGCAAAGCCTGTCTGTGGCGGACCTCGATGGCATGTCGGCGCGCAAGCTGGAATTCGACGCGCGCCTCAACACGATCGAGGAGAACCACGATGTGCTGGCACTCGCCACCGAGCACGAGTTTGCGCTCTGGGGTGAGATAACGGCGCTCGAGAGAAACCCGGCGCTCAAAGCCGATATACCCGAAGCCGAAGACGTGCGCGACAAGGTTCGCTTGTTGAAGGGCACGCTGCAGTGGACTCTCGAAAAGGAATTCAAGGAGCGCCTGTGGAAGGTCAAACGGGATTTGCGCCGGGCCGGTGAAGCACTGGTCGAGACCCACCGTTCGCGCAGGCAGATAGACGAGTCAATTCGGGTCGAACCGCAGATGTTCGGCTCGATGCGGGCACGCGTGCAGGGGCTGAACCCGCGCATCGAGAGCCTGCGTACGCGCGTGCAGGTTGCGCTGGCGGAGCAGGGCGGATTCATGCGCGACATCGCGGTGGATGAGCTGCAGGCACAAAAGCGGCGCCTCGACACCTACACCGTGCAGGCACGCTTCGCACTGGCGGCAATCTACGATCTCTCGGCCACGGCCGACGAGACCATTGTCGGAGACGCTGGCAAGTGAAGCGCTACCGGACATTGCTGGTGGCGTCACTTCTCGCTGCGATGTGCGGGTCGTTCGCCCATGCCGAAATCGAGGAAAAAGACACGATCAAAAGCCTCGAGGAAAAGGCGGTCGAGGTTCGTCCCGGCCGGCTCATTATCGGCAGCAACGACAAGGCGCGTGACAACTACCGCGAATTCCTGGACCTGGCATCGGAAGACCCGATGTTGCGCGCAGAAGCCATGCGACGCCTTGGCGACCTCCAGCTCGAGGACAGCGAAGCCGCACAGCTGGCCGACAATATCGACGCGCTCAGCGGTGACGGCTATGACAGTGCTGTCGCCTTGTTTCAGCAGTTGCTCGAGGCCTACCCCGATTATCGCCGCAACGACACGGTTCTGTATCAGTTGGCGCGCGCTTACGAAATCGCGGGCCAGACCGAGCGCGCTCTGAGCGCGCTCAACGAAATTGTGCGGCGATACCCGGACACGGCGCTCGTCGACGAGGTTCAGTTTCGTCGCGGCGAGATGCTGTTCCTGCGAAAAAACTACGCCGACGCCGAGCTTGCCTACAAGGCGGTTGTCCGCTACGGGCCGGATTCGAGGTTCTACGAGCAGTCGCTGTACAAACTCGGCTGGTCGCAATTCAAGCTCGCCATGCACGAGGAAAGTCTCGACCCGTTTTTCGACCTGCTGGACCGCAAGGTGGCGGGCATCGAATTACAGGACGGCGACGATCGGCTGGGTGCACTCGGCCGCGCGGACCGCGAGTTGATCGAAGACACGTTCCGGGTGCTGAGCATCAGCTTTTCATACATGGAAGGCTCGGCAAGCATTGACGATTATCTCGGCCGCCGCGGTTATCCGGAGTATGCCTACATCGTATTCATGAACCTGGGCGACCTGTATCTCGAGAAAGAGCGATATGTCGATGCGGCCAAAACCTACGAGGCATTCGTCGCGCAGGACCCCCATCACCCGAAAGCGCCGCTGCTGCAGGTCGAAGTGATCGAGGCGTACAAACAGGGCGGCTTCCCGACGCTGGTGCTCGACGGCAAGAAAGGCTTTGTCGAGCGTTACGGCATGGACAGCCCGTTCTGGGTACGCAATCCGCGCGAACAGAACACGGCCGTCGCGGCACACCTGAAACAGAACCTCAACGACCTTGCGCAGTATTATCACGCGGAGGGGCAAAAGAACGGCAAGCGCAGCGACTACCAGGAAGCAGCGCGCTGGTATCGAAAATACCTGAACTACTTTCCGGGTGAAGCCGACAGCGCGAATACCAACTTCCTGCTCGCCGAAATTCTTTTTGAAAGCAGGGACTTTCGCGATGCAACTGCGGAGTACGAGGCTACCGCCTACGACTATCCGGCGCACGACAGGTCGGCGGAAGCCGGTTATGCCGCAATTCTTTCCTACCGCGAACATGAAGCGAGCTTGAGCGGCGAGGAGAAGACGGCGTGGCACCGGCAGTACCTCGATAGCGGCCTCAAGTTCGCCGACACCTATCCGGATCATCCGGAGTCCGGCGCGGTGCTTACCGCGGTCGCGGAAGACCTTTTCCAGCAAGGTCAGTTCGATCTCGCCATCGCCGTCGGCCAGACAATTATCGCCAAGCAGCCGCCGGTCGATGCATCGCTCGCGCGCACAGCCTGGACGGTCGTCGCGCATTCGCATTTCGACCTGATGAATTTCGTGGAGGCCGAATCGGCCTACTACCAGCTCAGCACTTACACGCCTGCGGACGATGCCGATGCGCAGGAGCAACTCAAGGACCGTATCGCATCGTCGATTTACAAGCAGGGCGAGATCGCCCGCGATTCGGGCCAGCTGCAGGCCGCTGTTGATCACTTCACTCGCCTCGGCAAGGCGGTACCGGATTCACCGTTCCGCGAGACGGCGGAATACGATGCAGCCGCGGTCCTGATCACGATGGCGTCGTGGGACCAGGCCTCCAATGTCCTCGAGGGCTTCCGCAACCACTACCCGGACAGCGAATTCAACGACGACATCACGCAGAAGCTGGCGGTGACCTACCTGGAAACGGGGCGCGGCGCGGAAGCGGCGCAGGAATTCGAGCGTATCGCCGACGCGCCGGAAACAGATCCCGACGTTGCCCGCGAAGCACTCTGGAAGGCGGCTGATCTGTACAAGAACAGTGCCAGCCTGGCATCGGAGGAAGCAGTGCTGATCAAGGTCGTGCAACGCTTTCCCGATCCGTTGTCGGAGTCTATCGAAGCGCGGCATCGCCTGTTGCTGCTCGCCGAGATGACCGGCGACAAGGCCGCGAAAACGGAACGTCTGAAAGGCATTGTCAACGCGGACAGGACGGCGGGTAGCCAACGCAGCGATCGGTCGCGTTACCTCGCTGCCGTCGCCTCCCTGGAACTGGCCGAGCCGGTGCGCGAGCGTTTCATGGCAATGAAAATCACGCAGCCGCTCGCTGACAGCATGAAGCGCAAGAAACAGCTGATGGAAGACGTGCTGCAGGTTTACGGCGAGGCAGCCCGGTACGGCGTCGCCGAGGTTACGACGGCATCGACGTTTCGCCTGGGTGAGGTCTACCAGCGTTTCAGCAAGGACCTCATGGATTCCGAACGACCCGCCAACCTGGATGCCGCGGCGCTCGAACAATACGACCTGTTACTCGAAGAACAGACCTTCCCGTTCGAGGAAAAAGCGATCGAACTCTATCAGGCGAATGCGGCACGAGCCGCCGATGGCGTTTACGACGAATGGGTGCAAAAGAGTTTCGATGCGCTTGCAACGCTGATGCCGGCGCGCTACGCCAAACTGGAACGCAGTGAAGATGTTGTTACCGCGCTTTACTAGCCGCAGATTGCGACGAGCCCTGGTGCTGCTGTGCTGCGCACTCGCAGTCAGCGCCTGTGCAACGCTGCCCGGGCAGGCGGACAAGACGGGAAAAGTGCAAACAGGCCCGGATGGCAAGCCGCTGCGCGAGATTCCACCGCAGGCGATGACGCTGTTCGAGCAGGCGACGGCTTCGATGGCGGCGGGCAACTCGATGGATGCCGAGCTGCGTTTGCAGGAATTCCTGCTGCACTACCCGAACTACCCGGGCGCGCACGTCAACCTCGCGATCCTGACGGCGGCGCGCGGTGACGATGCAACGGCGGAGACCATTCTGCAGGATGCGCTCGCCGTGGATCCGGCCTACCCGCCGGCGCTGAACCAGCTCGGCATGCTGCACCGGCGAATGGGCCGCTTCCCCGAGGCGGAGGCAGCGTACCTGCGGGCGCTCGACGCCGACCCGAACTACGCGCTTGCCCACTACAACCTGGGCGTCCTCAACGAGCTCTACCTGCAACGGCTCGGCGCTGCGCTGCAGCATTTCGAGGCCTACCAGGCCATTTCGGGCGAGGACAAGCAGGTCACAAAGTGGATCGCGGATCTCAAAAGACGCATCGAGCGCCATCAAAGAACCGCAAATGTGACGGAGTGACAGGCATGAGATTGACAATCAAAGGACTATTGACCCCTGTTCTGCTGCTTGCTGCAACGTCTCAGGCACAGGACCTGGATGAGCTTGAACCGGCCGTCGACACGTCAGCAGTCGTCGAGGCGGAGCAACCGGAGGAGCGCGAGGCGCTCGAGCCGGGTGTGCCGTCGGCCACGCTGACCGCCGGCGTCAGGCGCCGCGAAATGGACAACGGGGTTATGGACGAAATGGATCTCGGCCGCACGGAAATTACCGGCAACCAGGAACTGCCCAAGGTTCTTTACATCGTTCCCTGGCAAAAATCCGATCCGGGCGAGCTCGTCGGCCCGCCGGTCAACACCCTGCTCGACGAAGTCCTCGCGCCCGTGGACCGTACCGAATTTCTACGCCGGGTCGACTACTACCACGACCTGAATACCGAAAGTCGCGCAAGCGAAGAGTGAATTCAATCAACGCTGTTTGATTTGAAAGAGGAGTAATCAAATGGATGTCATCGGCGCCATCGTGCGTTTCTTTCAACAGGGCGGGGTCTTCATGTACCCGATCCTCATCGTGTTCGCACTCGGCCTGGCAATCGCCGTCGAGCGTTGGATGTATCTGACCATGTCGGGCGCAAGCAACCGCGCGCTCTGGAAGAAAATCGTGCCGTTTCTGAAGGCAGGAAATTTCCAGGAGGCCGCGGCCGTCACCGGCAAGTCCAAGGCGGCGATCGGCTCGATCCTGACCTATGGTCTCTATCGCGTTAAATCGGCACGCCGTCGCGACGATGTCGAGAAGGCCATGGAAGAAAGTCTCATGGAAGTGCTGCCACGTCTCGAGAAGCGGACGCACTATCTGGCAACCCTGGCCAATATCGCAACGCTGCTCGGGCTGCTCGGCACGATTATCGGCCTGATTCGTGCGTTCACGGCCGTGTCGAACGCCAATCCAGCGGATAAGGCGGACCTGTTGTCAGCCAGTATTTCGGTGGCGATGAATACCACGGCGTTCGGACTGATGGTCGCGATCCCGCTGCTGCTGATCCACGCTCTGCTCCAGACCAAGACGAACCAGATCGTGGACAGCCTGGAAATGGCCAGCGTGAAGTTCCTGAACGCGATTACCGAGCGTCAGCTGAAACCCAGCGGGGCCTGATCATGCTTAGTCGCCGACGAGCCAGCCATCGCAATGTCGAAACGGCTGAACTCAACATTACGGCCTTCATGAACCTGATGGTGATCCTGGTCCCGTTCCTGCTGATCACCGCCGTGTTCTCGCGACTGGCGATTCTCGAACTGAATCTTCCAGGCTCCTCGACCGAGGCCGCGGAACAGCAGGACCCGACCTTCCAGCTGGAAGTCATCGTCAGGGAAGACCGTATTGAAGTCGGCGATCGCAATCTCGGCGCTCTGGGCGTATATCCGAACCAGGACAGCGGTCACGATCTCGAGGCGCTCAGCAAGAAGCTTGCCGAGCTGAAGGACAACTACCCGGACAAGACCGACGCATCGATTCTGCTCGAGTCAGACATTCCCTATGACCTGCTGGTGCAGGTCATGGACCGCGTGCGCGTTCGACAAACGGTAGCCGACAACCAGATCGTTCGCAGCGATCTTTTCCCCGACATTTCAATCGGCGATGCGCCGGTTATCGAGGGCGGAGCATGAAGGGTAAATCACAACGCGCGAATCGAATGGAGCGGCGTCACCGCCGCGGCAAGCTCGGTTCCGCGCTCAATCTCGTTTCGCTCATGGATATATTCACCATCCTGGTGTTCTTCCTGCTGGTGAACTCCTCGGACGTGGAAGTACTGCCGAATGCGAAGGATATCCAGCTGCCCGAGTCGATTGCCGAGGAAAAAGCGAAGGAAACAGTCGTCATCCTGATAGGTGACGAAGACATCATCGTGCAGGGTACGCCTGTCGCGCGCGTCGACGACGTGATGCGCCAGAAAGGCAACAACATTCCGCAATTGAAGCAGGCACTGCTGTCGCAAAACGATCGTGTCCTGCGTCGCGAAGCAAATGAGGACATTGCCGCGCGCGAAGTGACAATCATGGGCGACAAGGACATTCCCTACCGGCTGCTGAAGAAAGTCATGGCCACGTGCACCGAATCGGACTACGGGCAGATTTCCCTGGCCGTGTTGCAGAAGAGCTCGGACCAGCTCGACCAGCTGTCCGCCGCGGCGCGCTAGCGGGTAACGGGTGAAGGAGTAAGGAATTGAATCTTCCTTTCTACAGAGAATACGAGCTGCCGTGGACGACCAGCTCCGGTCAGGAACAGAAATTTCGCCGCCTGCTCGGAATCGTATTTGCGG
>JAHHOT010000040.1 GCA_018677555.1 Gammaproteobacteria bacterium
CGCTGACCTCGGTCAGCGAGCCGCCACGCAACGGGGAGCCCCTGCGCAGCGGGTTTTACCTG
The DNA here is from genome assembly GCA_018677555.1 of Gammaproteobacteria bacterium. Lineage (GTDB taxonomy): Bacteria > Pseudomonadota > Gammaproteobacteria > Steroidobacterales > Woeseiaceae > JAHHOT01. The sequence continues at coordinate 63 of JAHHOT010000040.1, forward strand.
AAATCCGCTCGCATACTGGGCACCGACGATCAGGGCAAGCGGCTTTACGAGATCGAGGCCGAGTACGCCGAACAGCAGCCCAACAACGAAATACAGTTCGACAACGTGCAGATCGAGTATGCCGTCGATTCCGGCATACCCTGGACGCTCAACGCCGATACCGCAATCATCGGGAAGGATCGAAAACGGGTGCGCCTGTCCGGCCATGTCATTGCCGTAAGCAACGAGGGTTTCGGGGGCCAGGAAACCGAAATTCGCACGCCCTACCTCGAACTCCAGCCGGAAAACTTTGTAGCCGAAACCGACGAGCGCGTGCAAATCCGAATAGGCAGCCGCAGCCTTACCGCGACCGGAATGCTGGCCATGCTGGAGAACAACCGCGTGCAATTGAAGTCCAATGTAAGCGGAAAGTTTGTACCATAGGCACAGGCTGTAACGGGCAGTATTCTAGCGATATGCGATTGATTTCCTACCTGATGCGGGCGATACGGGCAGCACGGCAACCTGGCTGTGTTGCCTGCGCCTTGTTGCTGGCACTGCCGGCAGCGGCGCAACTCGAGGACCTGCGGCTGCCGATCTCTCTTGACGCGGACTCGACTGACTACGACGGCAACAGCTCGATGTTGATGTTCCAGGGCTTGCGCCTGAGCCAGGGGAACATCGGGGTGGAAGCGGACAGCGGGCGCGCCAGCAAACTGGATTTTGAGGACAGCGTCTGGCATTTCTCCGGAAATGTCGTCATAGATACCGAAAACGGTCATATCGAATGCGATTCGGCCGACCTGCAGTTCACGGGTCACCAGCTGCAAACCGCGACCATTCGCGGCGATCCCGCGACCTTCCGCCTGCAGCGGCCAGGCAGTGACGAAACGACCTATGCCGAGGCTGGGCACCTGGCCTATGACTTCAAGTCGGGAATCATCGAGTTCTCGGACAAGGCCGTGATTACCGAAGGTGGGAATCAAATCTCCAGCGACTATCTGTTGTACAACATTATCGAACGCCGCATTAATGCACAGTCGGCCGGAGAAGGCGCGCCGAAAGTAAAGATCACCTATACGCCGAAGGCCGAGGACGTTGCGGACAGTGTACCCGCTGCCGAGGACGCCAATCCGGCTGCGGACGATGACACGGAGAATAGATGAGTATTCTCAGCGTCCAGGATATTTCCAAGCGCTACAAGTTTCGCGAAGTCGTCAAAAACATCTCCCTCGAGATTTCGAGTGGCGAGGTCGTTGGCCTGCTTGGCCCGAACGGGGCCGGAAAAACGACGGCCTTCTACATGATCGTTGGCCTCATTGCGGCCGAGCACGGGCAGATTCTTCTGGACGGTCACGACCTGACAGCGTTGCCAATGCACAAGCGATCCGCAATGGGCCTGGGCTACCTGCCGCAGGAGGCGTCAATCTTTCGCAAACTGACGGTCGAACAGAATATCCTTGCCATCCTCGAAAATCGCGACGATCTCGACCGCGCCGGACGCCAGCAGGAGCTGGATCAACTGCTCGATGAGCTGCACGTCGGCCACGTCCGAACGAGCCTCGGCATCAGTCTCTCGGGGGGAGAGCGCCGGCGGGTCGAAATTGCGCGTGCCCTTGCCGCCAATCCGCGCTTCGTCTTGCTGGATGAACCTTTTGCCGGAGTCGACCCGATATCCGTACTGGACATTCAACGCATTATTCGCCATTTGTCCGATCGAGACATCGGAGTGCTCATTACTGACCATAATGTCCGCGAAACCCTCGGAATCTGCTCGCGAGCCTATATACTCAATGACGGAAGCCTGATTGCATCAGGCTCACCCGAGGACATTTTGGAAAATCAGCATGTTCGTGAAGTTTATCTCGGACAGGAGTTCAAACTCTGATACAGAATCAGTGATGTCAGCCACGAGGCGGCAAAAATCTCTGCTTCAACGCAACCTTGTTGCGCACGGGATCGAACGGGTCAATGCTAAAACCTAGTCTTCAGCTCAAGCTCGGCCAGACGCTAACGATGACGCCGCAATTACAGCAGGCGATCCGGCTTCTGCAGTTGCCCGTGCTCGATCTCAATGCGCAAATCCAGGAAGCGCTGGAAGAGAACATCATGCTGGAGATGGAGGACCTGCCTGACGTCCCCAAAACCAGCGCCGAATCGACTGCCGAAATCGAAACCATCAAGGCCGAGGACAGCTGGCAGTCCAGCTCGATGCAGCACATACAGGACGGTGGCTGGAATGGCGAGGGTCGTCCTGTGCAGGAATTCGCCGATGAGAGTGGCGAGACATTACGCGAACATCTTCTCTGGCAGCTGGAATTCGAGGATTTCGATCCGCGCCAGGCGCTCATCGGCGAAGCCCTGATCGACTCGATAAATGACGACGGTTACCTGGCCGCGGACCTGGATGACATCGTCGAGTCCATCGATCCGGAGAGCGCGGTAACGGTCGGGGAAATAGAAGAGACACTCTGCAAGATCCAGCGACTGGATCCAATCGGCGTTGGCGCCAGAAATCTCTCTGAGTGCATCGTGTTACAGCTTCAGCAGCTAGACGCGCAAACGGAAGGCCGTGAATTGGCGATGAAGCTGGCCACGGACCACCTCGACCTCATCGCCAGCCAGGAATTCGGCGAATTGCGGCGGTCCTTGCGCACGTCAGAGGAAGAACTGGACGACGCAATTGCACTGGTCCGCAGCTGCAATCCGAAGCCCGGGCTCGCGGTGAGCCCCGCCTCGGCGGAATACGTCATTCCGGACGTATTCGTGCGCAAGATCGACGGTCGCTGGCAGGTCGAGTTGAGTGCGACCGGCATTCCGCGACTGTCCGTGAATCAGCAATATGCGCAAATACTGCGCGGCAACGGCGACCATGCCGTACTGCGGTCGCAGCTGCAGGAGGCACGCTGGCTGGTACGCAGCCTCGAAATCCGCAATGACACTTTACTTAAGGTGGCAACTTGCATCGTTTCGCGCCAGAAAGAGTTTCTGGAACGTGGCGACGAAGCCATGAAGCCGCTAGTATTAAGGGATGTCGCCGAATCGATTGGCATGCATGAATCGACCATCTCGCGGGTTACCACGAACAAGTACATGCACACCCCCCGGGGCGTCTTCGAGTTCAAATATTTCTTTTCCAGTCACCTTTCCACCGTCGATGGTGCAGAGCAATCATCGACGTCCGTGCGCGCGAAAATTCGCAAGCTTGTCGGCGCCGAAAATCCTGCCAAGCCACTCAGCGATAGCAAGATCGCGAAAATGCTGGCCGACGAAGGAATCAACGTTGCGCGACGAACAGTCGCCAAGTACCGCGAGGCGATGAAGATCGGGTCATCGAGCGAGCGAAAGGTCAAGAAACCGAGATAGCACAAGAAACGTAAAGGAGGATCGCCAATCAGTGAAACCGCAGCTCGCGACGGCCCGGGAAGAGGCGGGTTGAAGCGATGATCACCAGACCAGAGAAAATCAGGAGAATGCTATGCAGGTAAGTGTTACGGGTCACCAGATCGATGTCACGGAGTCTTTGCGAGACTATGTGAATACCAAGATTGAAAAGCTGGAAAGACATTTCGATCTCGTCTCCGACGTTCATTGCATACTGAAGGTCGAAAAGTTGCAGCACAAGGCAGAGGCGACGGTGAGCGTGAACGGCGGAAAGATTTTTGCGGATGCGGTCGAAGAGGACATGTACGCCGCCATTGACGGGCTCGTAGACAAACTTGACCGGCAAGTCATCAAATACAAGGAAAAACTGGTCGATCACCACGCGCGGGATTCCCACAAACGACGATTCGGATGACACGCCGCAAGCGGCCCGCGAAGAAAACCGGCTGACTGGCCGGTCTTGCGACCGGCCCCGGTTGATCGGACAACTGGAACAAACATCGTACAGCTACCCATGAACTTGCAGGACATCATTCAACCGGACAGCGTGCTGTGTAACGCGGAAGCACGCAGCAAGAAACACAGCCTCGAGATCCTGAGCGAGCTGCTGGGACAAACCAGTCCCGAGATTGCCAGCGAGGAGATCTTCGAGAATCTCATCGATCGCGAACGCCTCGGCTGCACCGGGCTGGATCAGGGCGTGGCTTTCCCGCATTGCCGTGTCAGCGGCGTGAAGGCGAGCAGCGGGGCGCTGATCAAGCTCGCTTCGCCAGTCGACTTCGACTCATCGGACGGCGAGCTCGTGGACGTGGTTTTCGGCCTCATTGTTCCCTCCGAACTCGACGCCACGCACTATGCGGATATCGAGGAGCTGGCGAACCTGCTACGCAACGAGGATCTTCGAATCCGGCTGCGTGCAGCGACCAGCAGCAGCGACCTGTACGACGCGCTGATCGCCGGGCAGCACGAGCCACTACCGAAAGTGCAGGAATCCGGCAATTAATCGCAAGTCACTGCGTCTTCCAGACAAATGTCGAACGACAGCAAACTAATTATCGTTAGTGGCCTTTCCGGATCCGGGAAAAGCGTTGCGCTGCACGTACTCGAGGACCTCGGGTATAACTCGATCGATAACATGCCGGCCGGCTTGTTGCGCTCGCTCGTGGTTGAACTGCGACGCACGGGCGATCCGTCGACCGCGAAGATTGCGGTCGGCGTAGACGCGCGCAACCGAAAGCAGGACCTCGAGTCATTCCCTGCCCTCCTCGCCGAACTCCGCAAAGACCAGATCGAAATTGACCTGCTGTTCCTGCAAGCCAGCGACGACGTCCTGTTGCAACGATACAGCGAAACCCGGCGCCGACACCCGCTCGCCGACGACACCACCGAACTGCGAGGCGCCATTGCCCGAGAACGTGAACTTCTCGGTGAGATAATCAATTCGGCTGACCTGATTATCGATACCACCCGTACGAGTATCTACGAGCTTGCGGAACTCATTCGACAGCGCGTGGATCTCCGACCGAGCGATCGCTTGTCCGTACTGATCGAATCATTCGGTTTCAAGCACGGCATACCGTCGGACGCAGATTTCGTGTTCGACCTGCGCTGCCTGCCGAACCCTTACTGGACCGCTGAATTGCGGCCGCTGACGGGGCAGCATACGGAAGTCGCCGAGTTTCTGGACTCACAAGAATCCTTTACACGGATGTACGAAGACATACTGAAATTCCTCAAAGCATGGATACCGGAATACGTCGCCGTGGATCGGAGCTATCTTACGGTGGCACTTGGCTGCACCGGCGGTCAACACCGCTCCGTATACATGACGGAAAAGCTCGCTGCGGCGCTACGCGGCATTCATGAGCCTGTTCTCACACGCCACAACGAACTGGGTCCGCACAGCCCGCAATCTGCCTGACTTGTTGCTGTAAGCCAGCTACACTTCCGCTCGACCTGGACGCCACCTTCCGGGCAGGGGCAATGGACGCACGAGAATACACCCAAACAAACCTGCGAATGCTGCGGGAGAAGCTGGGCAGCGGCAGCCTGCATTCGGCAGAGGTGTTGCTGGGCAGTCTGCATCCGTCGGAGCTGGCGCGACTGCTGGAATCGCTGCCGTTGCAGGAACGGGCGGTCATCTGGGAGATGCTGGACCAGGACGTCGAGGGTGACGTTCTCGTCGAGCTGAACGAGGAAGTTCGCGACGGCCTGATCGACGGGATGCCGGCCGACGAACTCGTGGCCGCCACGGAAGGCATGGCGATGGACGACCTCGCCGACCTCGTAGCCGACCTGCCGGAAGCGCTCACGCGCGAAGTCCTGCGGTCGCTCGATCAGCAGGACCGCGATCGCCTGAACCAGGTGTTGTCCTACGACGAAGACAGCGCCGGCGGCCTGATGAACGTTGATATTGTGACCGTCCGCCCCGACGTAACTCTCGACGTCGTCATGCGTTATCTGCGCGCCCGCGGCGCGATACCCGATGACACGGATTCCATCTACGTCGTCAACCGCAACAACGAGTACTTCGGCTCACTCTACCTGTCGCGCCTGCTGACACAAGACCCTGCCATGCTGGTTGCAGAGGCGATGTCGACCGATGTCATGCCGATACCCGCACACACACCGTCGGCGGAGGTCGTGTGGGAGTTCGAGAATCGCGACCTGTTGTCGGCGCCGGTGATCGACGAAAATCATCGCGTCGTAGGACGGATTACCGTCGACGATGTCGTCGACGTGATCCGCGACCAGGCCGAGCACTCGCTGATGAGCGCCGCCGGTCTCGACGAAGAAGACGACATGTTCGCCCCCGTCGTCAAGAGCGCCCAGCGCCGTGCACTGTGGCTCGGCGTAAACCTGGCGACGGCTTTTCTCGCCGCATCCGTCGTCGATCTGTTTCAGACCACCCTCGACAAGATCGTGCTGCTGGCAGTATTGATGCCTATCGTGCCGAGCATGGGCGGCGTCGCCGGCAGTCAGTCGCTGGTCATTATCACGCGCGCGATCGCACTCGGCCAGATCGATAGCAGCAATGCACGACGTATCCTGCGAAAAGAGCTGCTCGTCGGCAGTCTCAACGGCCTCGCATGGTCAATCGTCGTCGGTCTGGCCACGTACCTTTGGTTCCATGACTGGCGTATCGGGGGCGTGATCGCAGGCGCCATGACGATCAATCTTTTCATTGCCGCGGCCGCGGGCTTCGGCATTCCGATCCTGCTCCGCCGGATCAATATTGATCCGGCCCTGGCGGGTGGCGTGGTGCTGACGACGATTACCGACGTGGTCGGCTACATGGCGTTTCTCGGACTCGGCGCGATATTCCTGTTATGAAACAATGTGTTGCGCGCTCGCGCGTACATGAGCATTTGGCGGAGCTTCACAACGCCGTATCGCGCCGGCTCATGCCCGCTGAGCTTCTCAGGCGAGTGCGAGACAAGGCGTGAAGCGACGAAAAAGCGCAGTGTACGAACGGTACATGAGCATTTTGAGGAGCTTCACAACGCCGTATCGCGCCGGCTGAGAAGCTCAGCGGCCGTGCCGTGGCCGTAGCGGGACAAGTCCCGCTTAACCCACTTGGGCGCAAACAGACGCGGCACGGGCTTGCCAGCGACGAAATCCAGCAACTGGTCTTTCACGCGCATGGCGTCCATGTAGCCCAGATCGATCAGCTCACGGGTATAGGCGCGCTCGAACAGCAGGAAACTAAGCAGGCGATCTTCGCTGGGGCTGCGCCCGCGGATGCCGCGTAACAACGCGCGCACTGACCGCGGCATTGCCTTGCGGTGTTTATGCGCGAGAACGCGCAGATCCTTGCTGGGCAGTATCACCATGGTATCGATAGGCCGTACTTTGGCCATTGCCCCGCTGCGCTTCGCCGCAGGAATCGAGTCGAGCAGCTGGTTGATGCGCGTCATGCGCTCCAGGTCGGAATACATCCCGTCCATGAACAGCGTGTCGAGCATGTAACCCGCGATATTCGCAAAACTCGGAAATTCCTGCGGGCTGGTCGGATCGATGGCTGGATCCGCCGTCTCGTTGCGAATGCCGATGAGCAGAATCCGGTCGGCGCCCAGGTGTATGGCCGGACTCAGGGGAGTGGCCTGGCGCATCGCACCGTCGCCGAAGTATTCACCGTTAATGTTGACCGGCGGAAATATCATCGGCACCGCGATACTTGCCATGAGATGGTCGAGATTCAGCGTGTGGCGGATCCCGACCCTTCGCGTGCGGGTCCATTCGAGGTTGCCGGGCCCCGCTTCGAAGAAGGTTGTCGATCGCGCCGTGCCGTAGCCGGCCGCAGTCACGGCAACCGCGTGTAAATGCCCTTCCTCGATGGACGAGCGAATACGCGGAAAACGGATATTCCGGCTGAGTAGCTCCCGCAGGGGCGAATTATCGAGCAGCGACCGCGGCGTACCCACGATATAGCCGCCCAGCACGATCGCTGTAAGCCAGTGCAGGCTGCTTTTCAGCATGGTCAGGCTGTCCGAGCGAAACACGTGTTCGCAGTGGAAGTTTGCCCAGACATGCTCCAGCTCGGCGATTGCCACCCGATAGCGCCGGGCCTTGCTGGCCAGTACGACAGAGTTGATCGCCCCGGCCGAGGTGCCGCTGATTATCGGAAACGGGTTGATACAGCCCACCGGCATCAGTTCGGCGATCGCTTTCATGACGCCGACCTGGAAGGCGCCACGCGCACCGCCGCCTGGCAACACCAGGCCAGTCTTGACGTCGTCGGGATGAACTTTCACGGCCACAGCGTATTATAATGTCCGCTTCGATCAGCAATGCCAATGCAAGGACCCCGCATCATGCGCCGCATCGCCCTGTTCGCCGCCGTTATGTTATGCATCGCGAATCCCGCGATGGCAGAGCAACCACGGGTCGGCGAAGCCGCCCCGGACTTTGAATTGACCGATCAGGATGGTCAGCTGCGTTCGCTCGAGGATTATCGCAATCAATGGGTGGCGCTCTATTTTTATCCGAAAGACGATACGCCGGGCTGTACGACCGAAGCCTGCGCGTTCCGCGACGACATCTTCAAGTATCGCGACCTCAATTGCCAGATTCTCGGCGTGAGCCTGGACGATGAGCTGTCACACAAGGAGTTCGCTGAAAAGTACAGCCTGCCATTTCCGTTGCTGGCTGACACCGAAGGAGCTGCGGCCACATCCTATGGCGTGAAGTCCAAGATGTTCGGTATGACAATGGCGAAGCGCCAGACCTTCCTGATCGATCCCGGCGGCAAGATTGCCATGCATTACGAAGACGTCGACCCGGACGACCATTCGGCCGAGGTACTGAAAGACCTGAAGCAACTGCAATCCACTGAATAACCGCCCTAGTGCAGCGACTTGATGCCGTCGTCCAGGCCGGCCACGGTCAACGGAAACATGCGGTCGTCCATCAATTCGCGGGTGATCTTTATCGACGGCGTGTAGTCCCAGCGCTGATCAGGTTCGGGGTTTAGCCAGATCGCTTTCGGGAAGGTGTTCAACAATCGTTTGATCCAAACCGCACCGGGCTCCTCGTTCCAGTGCTCGACGCTGCCGCCGGCGTAAACGATTTCGTACGGACTCATGGTCGCATCGCCCACGAATATCAGTTTGTAATCCGCGCCGTATTTGTGCGTGATTTCACTCGTTGCTATGCGCTCCGCGTGGCGCCGGCGGTTGTCCTTCCACATGCTTTCGTAGATGAAGTTGTGAAAGTAAAAATATTCGAGATGCTTGAACTCGCTGCGCGTAGCGGAGAACAGCTCTTCGCAAACGCGCACGTGATCGTCCATCGATCCACCGATGTCCAGACACAGCAAGACCTTGATGGCGTTATGCCTCTCCGGAACCATGCGGATATCGAGCAGGCCGGCATTGCGCGCCGTTTTGTCGATGGTGTCGTCAAGGTCGAGCAGGTCCGCAGCGCCTTCGCGCGCGAACTTGCGCAGCTTTCGCAATGCGATCTTGATATTGCGCGTCCCCAGCTCGACCTTGTCGTCCAGGTTGCGGTACTCGCGGCGGTCCCAGACCTTGGTGCCGCGCCGGTGCCGCGAGCCCTGTTGCCCTATGCGCACGCCTTCAGGGTTGTAGCCGTATGCGCCGAATGGCGAAGTTCCTGCCGTGCCGATCCACTTGCTGCCGCCTTCGTGCCGCTCATCCTGCTCCTCCAGCCGCTGCCTGAGCGCCTCCATGAGTTTGTCGAAGCCGCCCATGGCCTCGATCTGCGCGCGTTCCTCCTCACTGAGCATGAGTTCGGCCTGTTTACGCAGCCAGTCCTCCGGCAAGTCCTTCCCTAGCGCACGAAACGCATCCTCGATCCCCTGGAAATGTGCCGCGAAAATCCTGTCAAACAGGTCGAACTTGGTCTCGTCTTTCACCAGGCAGGCTCGCGCCAGATAGTAGAAATTGTCGACACTGTGCTCGGCGACGTTGCTCTGGAGCGCCTCCAGCAACGTCAGCAACTCGGTGATGGACGGCTTGAGACCACCCTCCCGAAGCATGAAGAAGAACTTGATCAACACGGTTCGCGGTCTCTCTAGGACCTCGAACGGCGATCGAGAAACACCAGCTGCTCGAACAGGTGGACGTCCTGCTCGTTCTTGAGCAGCGCGCCGTACAGCGGCGGGATGGCTTTGCGGTTGTCTTCGCTTCGCAGCGCCTCGGGCGGTATGTCTTCCGCCAGAAGCAGCTTGATCCAGTCCAGCAACTCCGACGTCGACGGCTTTTTCTTCAGCCCGGGCACATCGCGCAAGCGGTAGAACGCATTGAGCGCCTCATTCAGAAGCATTTTCTTCAACCGCGGAAAGTGCACGTTGACGATCTTCTCCATCGTTTCCTTGTCCGGAAACTTGATGTAGTGAAAAAAGCAGCGTCGCAGGAATGCATCCGGGAGTTCTTTTTCGTTGTTACTCGTGATTACGATGATTGGCCGGTGCTTTGCCGTGACAAGTTGCTTGGTCTCATAGACGAAGAACTCCATCCGGTCGAGTTCCTGCAACAGGTCGTTGGGAAACTCGATGTCGGCCTTATCGATTTCGTCAATGAGTAGAACGGGCTGCACGTCTGACTCGAAGGCATCCCAGATCTTTCCGCGCACGATGTAGTTCGCAATGTCGTGGACCCGGTCGTCCCCCAGCTGGGAGTCGCGCAGTCGGGCAACGGCATCGTAGTCGTACAGGCCCTGTTGTGCCTTCGTCGTGGATTTGATGTGCCACTCGAACAGCGGTCGATCCAGCGCGCTGGCAACCTCCAGCGCCAGTTGTGTCTTGCCGGTGCCCGGTTCGCCTTTGATGAGAATCGGGCGCTCGAGCGTAACAGCCGCATTGACCGCCATCATCAGGTCGTCGGTCGCTACGTAGTTGCTGGTTCCCGTGAATTTCTTTTTTGCCATGTGATTTCCGAAGTCAGGCGGTATGACGGGCAGTATCCCCGTTGCTTCCGCCGCGTACAAGCTGGGTAAACAAACTGTTAAATCAAGTCGCCGGCCGCAGTGTCAGACGGTAGCGCGCGGCACCGGGTAGAAACGTGCTGGGCCGTCCGCGCACCCAGTCTTCATGGCCGGCTCGATAATACTCGGAGAGCGGATGACCGCTCTGGCCTGCCGGCATGTGCAGGTAGCTTCCGGCTTCGCCACCGGGAGCGACGCCGAATCGCTCCGATGCGCCGAAATCCGGACCCTGTGCACGGGGCATGTTGTTGTCGCCCGCCAGCGGCTCGCGCGGCATATCGAGCCAGCCCGCAAGCGCCGGCAACGCCGGGCTCAGCGGATGGCGAATGTCCGCCATGTTGCGTTCGCCCCAGGTCCGACGCGACATGTCGCCCCCGAATTCCGTTTTGTACCTCTCTATGTTGGCGTCGATGGCAGCCAGCAAAAGCGCCTGCCAGGTCGGGTATTCGGCGGAGAGCAGGTGTCGCGGCCGGGAATCCAGCAATTGCCATAGTGGCCGCTCGAACTGATTACTAATACGCAAACGAATCTCGTCGCCAAGATTTTCCTGCACGGGGGCAAGCAGCATCCCGAAAACCCGATCGCGTACCTCGACGCGAAACTCCCGCACGAGTCGGTAGCCGACGGAATCGACGGACGCGCGCGGAATCCATGCCTGCACCAGACGCCGGAATTCCCTCCTGTCCGGGCTGCCGGACAGGTTGCGGTCGCCGAGCGTGCGCAAGATCAGGCGGCGCCAGCGCTCTAGAAACAGCGCCCGGTCATCGAGCTGAATGTCGAGCATGTCGCCAACCTGAAATTGTTCTCGTTCGAACAATGCATCCCGGATCTGTGCGGCACGCGCTCCGAGCGCATAGCCGCCATCGCCAATCGCGCCGGGATCCGGCGCGCCGATGACGCGCGCGTTTGCGGTCCAGATGCGGCCTGACTCCGGATTGACAATGCGCGGATAGGCCTCCGGCGCGAGCCAGCCCTCCCAGCCGCCGCTGCTGGACCAGTCTGCCGGCAGCCACGGGTCGAAGTCGGCGCGCCGCGGAATGCGGCCCGCAATGGTCCAGCCGATATTGCCTGCCGCATCGCCGGCGACGAAATTCTGCGGCGGTATTCCCATACGGTTGGCGATATCGAGCGCTTCATCGAGCGTCGCGGCCGTCTCGAGCCCGAGCTGCGCAATGTTGACGCCGGTGGAGTCATGGGCGATCCAGCGCACTGCGATTTCCCCGTCCGGCCAGTAGACGTCGTCCAGCACCGGCCCCCAGCGCGTCTCGCGCACGGTAATTCGTTGCGGCGCCGCGTCGGCAACCTCGATTGTTTCGTCGAAGGCGCGGTACTTCTCGGGACCGTCAGGCGTCAGGTAGCTGTCGTTACCAGCGGCCGGGCGCACGATCACCGCGTCTGACCAATCGCCCTGACTGTTGGTAAATGACCAGGCGACGCTTCCGTTGCTGCCGGCAACCATTACCGGCGTCCCTGGCAAGGTAAGACCGCTGATGTCGCGCTCTCCCGCAATGACGAACCTTGCCCGATAGAAAATATTCGGCGCCGTAATGCTGAGGTGCATGTCGCTGGCAACGATGGCTGCACCGTTCTCTGTAAGGCTGCCGGACACGGCCCAACTGTTGCTGCCCGGCATGTAATCATCTGTATCGAATGACCGGTCCGGGTGCCCGGCAACGACGTCGCGTCCACGAATGTCCAGGAGGCTCGGGCCTGGGAGTGTTTGCGGCGCGGTACGAGTTCCCTGCAGCGGCGCGTCCCAGGCCGAGCCGCGCGGATAGAGCCATTCGAAAACGGCAGCCGGGTACGCACGATGCACATAGCCGCGCTGTATCTCGCGCATCGCGCGCTCGTCATTGAGCGTCAGGAACATCGCGTATCCGACCAGGATGCTGTCCTCGGGGGTCCATGGCTGCGCTTCCTGGCGCAGGATGTAGTACTCGAAGGGTTGAGCACGAAGCTCCGCAAGCGCCGCATTGACGCCGGCCGCATAGGCATGCAGAAGTGCACGGTCATGGTCCGACGATGCATCGATGACGTCGCGTGCGCGCGCTCGAAACCGATGCACCCGGGTTGCGGCATCCAGCTTGACCGCGACGTTGCCGAAAAGGGCCGCCAGTTCGCCCGCTGCACGACGACGCGACAGGTCCATCTGAAAGAAGCGCTCCTGGCCGTGCACGAAACCGGTGGCGAACGCGAGATCCCGGCGATCCCCGGCGCTGATAGTGGGAATACCGGCAGCGTCGCGCTCGACCTCCACGCGATTGCCGATACCGGCGAGAGCAAGCTCGCCATCAAGAAGCGGCAGGCTGCCCAGCAACTGCCAGTAAGCGAAACCGGTCACGACCGCGAGCAGCACTGCAAACAGAAGTATCGACCGGAACAACAAACGAAGCATCGTTGGAGCGTTTATTTTTTCTTGTTTGGAAACGAGACCTGGATGATCTTCATGGTATTGGTCGCCCCTGCAACGCCATGCAGATCACCGCGTGTGTAGATGACCAGATCACCTTCATCGACGAGCTCGTGGGTTTTTAGTGTGGCAAAGGTATCTTCGTAAATGTGTTCTTTCGAGCGTCGCTTGCTGATAAAGCGTACCGGGTAGACACCGCGATACATCGTAACGCGACGACTCGTTGCGATATGCGGCGTAAAGGCATAAATCGGGATGTCGGAGCGTATTCTCGACATCCACAACGTAGTCGAGCCAGATTCGGTCAACGCAATAATGGCTCTGACGGAAAGATGATTCGCGGTATACATCACCGCCATCGCTATTGCTTCGTCCACTTCGTCGAACCTGTCGTCCAGCCGATGCGTGGTTCGGCCAACACTGAGCGAATGCTTTTCGGCGCCGCTGCAGACGCGAGCTACAGTGGATATTACGGCAACGGGAAACTCACCGACCGCTGTCTCCGCTGACAGCATTACGGCGTCGGTTCCATCCATGACGGCATTCGCGACGTCCGACACCTCCGCACGCGTCGGAGTCAGGTTCGAAATCATCGATTCCATCATCTGCGTTGCAGTGATGACGACTTTGTTGGCATAGCGCGTCTTGCGGATAATTTTTTTCTGCAGCCCCGTCAGTTCCGCATAACCCATTTCCACACCGAGATCGCCCCTGGCGACCATGATCACGTCGGCCGCCTGCACGATCTCGTCAATATTTTCCACGGCTTCGACGCGCTCGATTTTGGCAACGATCAGCCCGTGGCCGCCGGCCTCGCGCAACAGCTTGCGAGCCTTCTTTACGTCTGCCGCTGAGCGCACGAAAGACACCGCGAGAAAATCCAGCTCCAGCTCCGCAGCGAGCTTGATGTTCTCGCGATCCTGTTTCGTCAACGACGACGCGGACAGGCCACCTCCCTGGCGGTTGATTCCCTTGTGATCCGAGAGCTCGCCGCCGATGACGACACGAGTATTGATACGCGTATTGCGTATGCTTTCGACTTGCAGCTCGATCTGCCCGTCATTGAGCAATAACCTGTCGCCTTTGCGCACGTCCTTGTGAAGCTTGCTGTAGGCAACGCCGACCCCCTCCTGGTTACCGTCCGATTTACCCAGCTTGGAGTCGAGAAAAAACGTGTCGTTTTCATCGAGCATAATCGGGCCGTCGGCAAACCGGCGGATGCGAATCTTCGGTCCCTGCAGATCGCCCATGAGACCGATTTCGTGGTCGCACTCGCGCGCCAGCTCGCGCACCATTTTAGTGCGCCGCCGATGCGCGTCCGGATCGTCATGGGAAAAGTTGATTCGACCGACATTCAGGCCGGCGTCGAACATTTCCCGCAACACCTTCGGATCGTCGGTGGCGGGCCCGAGCGTTGCAACGATTTTGGTTCTGCGCAGCATGGGCGCGATTATTGCACAGCCCGCACGCCGGAGTTGCGGCAATTACGACTGTAATAAGAATTTCAAATAGGTAAGCTACGCTCACCATTTACGATGCGACTCGGCCATTGATCAACAGACGCCGCTTCATTCAAGCGATCGCCGCTGCCACCGCCACGCCGGCATATGCCGGATGCGGCCAACGCGCCGACGCGGTCGGGTTCGGCGGTCTCGTCGCCGATCCCGAGGGCATTCTCGACCTGCCAAAGGGATTCCGCTACAGCATTGTTTCGTTGCAGGGCCGTGAAATGGATGACGGGCTGCTGGTGCCGGCACGCGCCGACGGCATGGCGGCGTTTCCCGGCGAAGACGGGCGTGTGATTCTCGTCTGCAACCACGAGAATCCCCCGGTCGCACCACACTTCGGACCTTTCGGCGCACAGAACGAACGACTGGCAAGCTGCGATCCCGCGCGAATCTACGATTGCGGCGGCAACATCACTCCGGGCACCGGCGGAACGACGACGATCGTCTACAACCCGGGAAGTCGCGAAAACGAACGGCAACACTTGAGCCTGGCCGGTACCGAGTACAACTGTGCCGGGGGCCCGACCCCGTGGGGAAGCTGGCTGTCCTGCGAAGAATGTTTCGAGGACGCAGGACCCGGTGCGCTTTTCGATCTGCCGGTACAGCGGGACAAGAAACACGGCTATGTCTTCGAAGTACCGGCGACGGACTCAGGGCTGGTCGAGCCGGTGCCGCTCACCGACATGGGTCGTTTCGAGCACGAAGCCTGTGCGGTAGACCCGGCTAGCGGTGTAGTCTTCCTGACTGAAGATCGGCATCGCAGCCTGCTGTACCGCTTCCTGCCCGACGAAGCCGGCAAGCTGGCCAGCGGGGGCCGGCTGCAGGCGCTGGCGATCGCCGGCCAGCCATCGTTCGACACGCGCAACTGGGACCCCAACGTCGTGGTCGAGCGCGGCGCGTGGCTGGAAACGCACTGGATCGACATGGAGGAAGCAGACAGCCGCGACAACGACTTACGCCTGCGGGGATATCGTGCCGGGGCCGCGCGTTTCGCGCGGGGCGAAGGGCTATGTCATGCACAGGGCTCGGTTTTCATCACCTGTACGATCGGCGGCCCGGCGAGGCTGGGCCAGGTCTTCGAATACCGGGTGAGCGCGGCGGAAGGCAAGGCGGATGAACAGTCTGCACCCGGCAAACTCCGGCTCATTGCAGAGGCGACCGAAGACAGCCTGTTACGCAATGCCGATAACCTGACGATGAGCCCCTGGGGCGACCTGATTGTCTGCGAAGATACCGCCGGACACTGCGGTCTCGTCGGGATCCGGCCCGATGGTCATCAGTACCCGGTCGCAGACAACGTTTACACGGATTCCGAGCTGGCAGGCGTCTGTTTCTCGCCCGACGGCAACACGATGTTCGTGAATATCCAGGAACGCGGGATGACGCTGGCGATTACCGGCAGCTGGCCCGCCTCAGCCTGAAGCGGCACGCTCTTCGAGAATCTCCACCGCCGGCAGTTTCTTGCCTTCGACAAATTCCAGGAATGCTCCACCGCCGGTAGAGATGTAGGAAATGTCGTCGGCCACCCCGTACTTGTCGATCGCGGCCAGCGTGTCGCCACCGCCCGCCACCGAAAACGCAGAGCTTGCAGCAATCGCGTGAGCGATGGTCTCGGTGCCGCTGCCGAACTGATCGAACTCGAAAACACCGACCGGGCCGTTCCAGATGACCGTTCCCGCCGATTCAAGAACGCGCGCGAAAGCCGCAGCGGTTTGCGGTCCGATATCGAGAATGAGTTCGTCGTCGGACACCTCGTCGACCGCCTTTGTTACTGCGCTCGCGTCCGCAGAAAATTCGGTCGCCACCACGACGTCTTTCGGCAGCGGAATGGCGGCCTTGCCATCGCCGCCCGCTGCCAGCTTCGCCGCAATCCCGACCATGTCGGCCTCATGCAGTGACTTGCCGACCGGGTAGCCGGCGGCCGCGATAAAAGTATTCGCGATACCGCCGCCAACGATCAGCTGGTCGACGACGCCGGACAGCGCATCCAGCACGGTCAGCTTGGTTGAGACCTTCGAACCACCGACGATCGCAACCAGCGGCCTTGCCGGATCGGCCAGCGCTTTGTGCAGCGCGTCCAGCTCCGCGGATAACAGCGGCCCGGCGCACGCGACTGGCGCATGCCGGGCGACGCCGTAGGTCGACGCCTGCGCCCGGTGGGCGGTGCCGAAGGCATCCATAACGAAGACATCACACAGACTGGCCATGCGCTTCGCGAGTTCGTCGTCGCAGGCTTTCTCGCCGACCAGGAAGCGGACGTTCTCCAGCAATACCACCTCGCCCGGCGCCACCTGCACGCCGTCGATCCAGTCTTTGCGCAGACTTACCGGGAAACCCAGCAATTCGGACAAGCGCTCGGCCACCGGTTGCAAGGAAAACTGCTCGTCCGGCTGCCCTTCCGCCGGGCGGCCGAGATGCGAGACCAGCATGACCGCGGCACCCGCAGCGTGTGCCTGCTGGATCGTTGGCAGTGCCGCGCGTATTCGCGCATCGCTCGTGACCTTGCCATCCGCTACGGGAACATTCAGATCTTCGCGTATGAGTACGCGTTTGCCGGCGAGGTCAAGGTCGCCCATTTTCACGACTGGCATGATGCGCTCGCTGTCGGGATGCCGATGGCGGACTTACTTGGCGTTGACGAGAGCAAACGCCGTATCGAGCATCCGGTTCGAGAAGCCCCACTCGTTGTCGTACCAGGAAAGCACCTTGACGAACGTGCCTTCCATCACCTTCGTCAGACCTGCGTCGTAGGTCGAGGACGCCGGATCGTGGTTGAAATCGATCGACACCAGCGGCTCGTCGTTGTAGGCGAGCACACCCTTCAAGTCACCTTCGCTGGCCTCTTTCATGATGTCGTTGATTTCCTCGACCGTTGTCGCACGCTCGGCAACGAAGCTCAGGTCGACCGCCGACACGTTGATCGTCGGTATGCGCATAGCGTAGCCGTCGAGTTTTCCGGCAAGTTCCGGCAGCACCAGGCCAACGGCTGCCGCGGCACCCGTTTTGGTGGGAATCTGTGACATGGTTGCCGAGCGGGCCCGGCGCAGATCCTTGTGAAACACGTCCGTCAGCACCTGGTCGTTGGTGTAGGCATGGATAGTCGTCATGAGGCCATGCTTGACCCCGATTTTCTCATGCAATGGTTTCACAAGCGGCGCCAGGCAGTTTGTCGTGCACGACGCGTTCGAGATGATGTTGTCGCTGGCTTTAAGACTCGCGTGATTGACACCGTATACGATGGTCGGAATGTCGTTACCCGCCGGCGCAGAAATGATGACTTTTTTTGCGCCGCCCTGCAGATGTGCGGCCGATTTTTCCTTCGATGCGAAAAATCCTGTCGATTCGAAAACCACGTCAACACCGAGATCACCCCAGGGGAGCTTTGCCGGATCCCGCTCCGCCAGCACGTGAATATTGTCGCCGTTGACATTCATGCCGTCCCCCTCGGCGTCCACTTCGATCGAGCCGGGGAAACGCCCGTGCGCGGTATCGCGCCGCGTCAGGTGCGCGTTCGTATTGGCGTCGCCAAGATCGTTGACCGCCACGATCTGCATTTGTGAGCGCTTGTCGCCCTCATACAGCGCGCGAAGTACGTTTCTGCCAATTCTGCCGTAGCCGTTTATTCCGATCTTGATGGTCATTCTTGATGTCTCCCGCTTGGCCGGCTGTTTACCGGTACTGTAAGTTGGTTAGCTGAGCAATTCGTTTGCGACGTCGAGCACCTTGCCGACGGAAAAGCCGAAATGTTCGAAGAGTTCATTCGCGGGTGCGGATGCGCCGAAGGTGTCAATGCCGATTACACGACCTGAAGGGCCCGCATAACGCCACCATAGCGCGGTCACGCCCGCCTCGATCACGATGCGCTTCGTGACGTCCGCCGGAAGTACCGCATCGCGATATTCCTCCGGCTGCGCCTCGAACAGCTGGGTGCACGGCAACGACACCACGCGTACCGAAACACCCTTGGCCTCAAGGTCCTCCGCGGCCCGCTGTGCCAGCGCGACCTCCGAGCCCGTCGCGATCAGCAGCAGGTCCGGCGCCGTCGCCGAATCCCGCAATACGTAGCCGCCGCGCGCGATATCGGCAATCTGCGTCCTGCTGCGCTGTTGATGCGGCAGCCCTTGCCGTGTAAGCACCAGGCTCGTCGGCCCGTCACTGCGTTCAATGGCATCTTTCCAGGCCACGGCGGTTTCGACCGTGTCACAGGGTCGCCAGACACGCATATTCGGCATGATCCGCAAGCTCGCGATGTGTTCGACCGGCTGATGCGTCGGCCCGTCTTCGCCAAGACCGATCGAATCGTGGGTGTAAACGAAAATGTTCTGCGCCTGCATCAGCGCCGCCATGCGCAGCGCGTTGCGCGCGTAGTCCGAAAACGTGAGGAAAGTACCGCAGTACGGCATCACTCCGCCGTGCAGATTCATGCCATTGCAGATCGCAGACATGCCAAATTCGCGAACACCGAAGTAGATGTAATTGCCCGACGCATCGTCACCGGTGATCACTTTGGAACCGTTGTGCAACGTCAGGTTGGAGCCGGTGAGGTCGGCCGAGCCGCCGGCAAGTTCCGGCAACACCGGCGCAAACGCGTTGAGCGCAACGAGCGAAGCCTTGCGTGTGGCCATGTCGGCGCCCTGCTCGTCGATTGCAGCGATCGCCCGTTCGGCGAATTCGGACCAGCCTTCCGGCAGCTCGCCGCGCATGCGACGCTCGAGCTCCGACGCCAGCTCGGGGTGCGCTGCACGATACCTGGCGAACAGCTCGTCCCAGGCGGCCTCGTAAGAATTACCGCGTTCGCTGGCGTCCCAGCCACGGCGAATGTCGTTCGGAATTTCGAACGGCGGGTATTCCCAGTCGAGTGCGTGCCGACTCGCAGCAACTTCATCCTCCCCGAGCGGCGCGCCGTGTGTGCTCGCACTACCCTGCTTGTTCGGCGCCCCGAATCCGATGATGGTTTTGCAGCAAATCAGCGTCGGTCTTGCGCTATCGTCGACGGCAGCATCGATGGCCCGCGATATTGCTTCGGGATCGTGGCCGTCGACATTGTCGATCACCTGCCAGCCGTAGGACTCGAATCGCTTTGCCGTATCGTCGGAAAACCAGCCGGCGACCTCGCCGTCGATCGAGATGCCATTGTCGTCGTAGAAGCAGATCAGCTTGCCCAGTCTCAGGGTGCCGGCGAGCGAACACGCCTCATGGGAAATCCCCTCCATGAGGCAGCCGTCGCCCAGGAATACCCAGGTGCGATGATCGACGACCGGAAAATCGGGCCGATTGAAGTTGGCCGCCAGCATGCGTTCGGTGAGCGCCATACCGACGGCGTTGGTCACTCCCTGCCCGAGCGGACCCGTTGTGGTCTCGATGGCCAGCTCCGGTTCACGCTCCGGATGCCCCGCGGTGCGGTAGCCTAACTGGCGGAAGTTGCGGAGTTCGTCCATCGACAGGTCGTAGCCGGCGAGATGCAGCAGGCTGTACAGCAACATCGACCCGTGACCGTTCGACAGCACGAAGCGGTCGCGGTCAATCCACTGCGGATTTCCGGGGTTGTGCTTGAGGTAGTCGTTCCAAAGGACCTCGGCAATGTCTGCCATGCCCATGGGCGCGCCCGGATGGCCGGAGTTCGCGGCCTGGACTGCGTCCATGCTGAGTGCGCGAATGGCATTGGCAAGATCACGCCGGGCAGGCTGGCCGGCAACAGAAGACGGGTGTGTGGACATTTATCGTGGACCCTGGGTGGTCTCGCGTTATGGTTCGTTTTTGGGGTGCAGAGCGGTCAGTTTCGCCATCGGGTGCCGCCCCGAAGACGCGCATTTTCCCTGTTTAGCTGACGGGCCGCAAGGGAGCCGCGGACCGTAAAGCGTACTTTATTCACGCGAATACCCGATTACGCAGCATATCTGTGCATGGTGTCTGGCGAAATCGATAGGTTAGAATAGGCGGTTTGACCAACCATCGGCGATCAACTCGTATGTCCAGTTCTTACCTGTTTACCTCTGAATCCGTTTCCGAGGGTCACCCTGACAAGATTTCAGACCAGATTTCGGATGCCGTCCTCGACGCCATCATCGAACAGGATCCGGCGGCACGCGTCGCCTGCGAAACCATGGTCAAGACCGGCATGGTGGTCGTCGCCGGCGAGGTTACGACCTCCGCCTGGGTCGATATCGAAGAACTGGCACGCAAGACGGTTCTCGAGATCGGGTACAACGATTCCCACATGGGCTTCGACGGCGCGTCCTGCGCGGTGCTCAATGCGCTCGGCAAACAATCGCCCGACATTGCGCAGGGCGTCGATCGCGAGGATGCGGAAAGACAGGGTGCGGGCGACCAGGGCCTGATGTTCGGCTACGCTACCAACGAAACCGAGGTATTGATGCCTGCGCCGATCACCTACGCCCACCGCCTGGTGCGGCGCCAGGCCGAAGTCCGCAAAAACGGCGTGCTGCCGTGGTTGCGACCCGACGCCAAGAGCCAGGTGACGTTTCGTTACGAGAATGAGCGCCCGATCGGCATCGATGCCGTGGTCCTGTCGTCACAGCATCACGCCGATGTTTCCATGGAGACGCTGCGAGAGGGCGTGATGGAGGAAATCATCAAGCCCGTGCTGCCGGCCGAATGGGTCACGAAGGACACGCTGTACCACATCAACCCGACCGGCCGGTTCGAGATCGGCGGCCCCATGGGCGACTGCGGCCTGACCGGACGCAAGATCATTGTGGATACATACGGTGGCTCGGCACGCCACGGCGGCGGTGCGTTTTCCGGCAAGGACCCCTCGAAGGTCGATCGTTCCGCCGCCTACGCCTGCCGCTACGTTGCCAAAAACATCGTTGCCGCAGGCCTGGCGGAGCGCTGCGAACTCCAGGTGTCGTATGCCATCGGTGTCGCTGAACCAACGTCGATCAGCGTGCATACCTTCGGTACCGGCAAGGTCAGCGAGGAACGCCTTACCCTGCTGATCCGCGAAAACTTCGACCTGCGACCCTACGGCATACTCAAGATGCTCGATCTTGTCCGGCCGATCTACCGGCCAACGGCGGCATACGGTCATTTCGGGCGTCAGGACATCGAACTCAGTTGGGAAAAGACAGACAAAGCCGAGGAACTCCGGGGCGCCGCAGCTGCCTGAGCCCTGCTACCACACGACCCGTCTACAAACCGTTCACAAACAGATTCAGCCATTCGAAGGGAGATTCCCATGAGCAGCGAACCCGTTGCCATCAATAACGAAGATTATAAAGTCGCAGACATCAGCCTTGCTGACTGGGGCCGCAAGGAAATTGCGATTGCAGAAACCGAGATGCCGGGACTCATGGCGTTGCGCGAGGAATTCGGCGCGCAGCAACCGCTGGCCGGCGTTCGTCTGACCGGCTGCCTGCACATGACCATTCAGACCGCCGTGCTGATAGAAACGCTTACCGCGCTGGGTGCCGAAGTCCGCTGGTCTTCGTGCAATATTTTCTCGACCCAGGACCACGCTGCGGCGGCAATCGCTGCATCCGGTGTCCCGGTTTTCGCCTGGAAAGGTGAAACCGAGGAAGAATACTGGTGGTGCGTCGAACAAACGATTACCGGGAGGGACGGCTGGCGTCCCAACATGATTCTGGACGACGGCGGCGACCTGACCCTCGTGATGCACGAGCAGCACCCGGAGCTCATGCGCGACGTGAGGGGCCTGTCCGAGGAAACCACGACGGGCGTCAAACGGCTTTACGATATGCAGAAAGACGGTTCGCTGATGTGCCCCGCCATCAACGTCAACGATTCGGTAACCAAATCGAAGTTCGACAATCTTTATGGCTGTCGCGAGTCACTGGTAGACGGAATCAAGCGCGCGACCGACGTGATGATTGCGGGCAAGAAAGCCATCGTCTGCGGCTATGGTGACGTTGGCAAGGGATGCGCACAGTCGTTGCGCGGTCTCGGTGCCACGGTCTGGATCACGGAGGTCGATCCGATTTGTGCATTGCAGGCTGCAATGGAGGGTTACCCGGTCGTGGAGTTCGACGAAGTTTGCGACCAGGCTGATATCGTCGTCACGGCAACCGGCAACTACCATGTCGTCAGCGGGCCGCAGATGGACCGCATGAAGAACCAGGCTATCATCTGCAACATCGGCCATTTCGACAACGAGATCGACGTCGCCTATCTGCGCCAGTACGAGTGGGAAAACATCAAGCCACAGGTGGACCACATCGTATTTCCCGACGGCAAGCGCATCATCCTGCTGGCCGAGGGACGCCTGGTGAATCTCGGTTGCGCGACCGGCCACCCGAGTTTCGTCATGTCGAACTCGTTCACGAACCAGGTACTCGCTCAGATCGAATTGTGGAACAACGCCGACAACTACGAACGCGAGGTTTACGTGTTGCCCAAGCATCTCGACGAAAAAGTAGCGGCGCTGCATCTCGATCGCATCGGCGCACGCCTCACTCGGCTCAGTGACGAGCAAGCCGACTACCTGGGGGTATCCGCGGACGGTCCGTTCAAGCCTGAGCTTTATCGCTACTAGCGGCGCTTGCGGCGCTGCGTTGGCCTGATCTGAAGCAAAACGCTATTATCGAGTCAACGCAGGGCCAGCACCGGCTGACCGGTGCTGGCGCGCTACATCGCAAGCGAGTCACAACACTATCGACGACCAGCCCGAACCCGCCCGGGTACTGCACCTTACGGACCCGCACCTGTTCGCCGATTCGGAAGCGAGTCTGCGTGGCACGGTCACCCGTTCATCGTTGCAATCGGTACTGAACCACTTTCAGCAGTCGGCATGGCCAGCGCAGCTTGTCGCGGTCACCGGTGACATCATCCAGGACGACAGTCGCGAGGCCTACGAACGCTTTCGCGCAATGCTGCAACCGCTCGGCCTGCCGGTTTATTGTGTGCCCGGCAATCACGACGTACGCAGCCTCATGCAGGAGGTGTTATCGGAACCGCCGTTTTACTATTGCGCGGCACTCGATGTCGGGAACTGGCTCGTCGCCGGCATCGACAGCTGTGTCAGCAGCAGCGCAGGTGGTTGCATTGCGGATGCGGAGCTAACGCGACTGGAGAATCTTCTCGGCGACACCGGGGCCGAACACGTCATGATATGCCTGCATCACCCGCCATTGCCGATGGGCAGCCGCTGGCTCGATTCCGTCGGCCTGGATAACGCCGCAGAATTCCTGGATCTGATCGCACAGTTCCCGACCGTGCGGATCGCCGTTTTCGGCCACGTGCATCAGAACTTCGACGAGATGCACGGCGGGATTCGGATTGTCGGCACGCCCTCGACCTGCCGACAGTTCGAACCCGGCAGCATCGAGTTTGCCGTCGATCAAAAACCGCCGGCGTACCGGCGATTTTCGTTGCACGCCGATGGTCGCATCGACGACGAACTGGTCTGGCTGCAGGACGCAACGCCAGGTGCCTGATACGCGACGCAGCCTGGCTCGCATGCTTGCCGTTGCCCTGCTTGCCGTGGCGTCCACGGCGGCGGCCGATAGCGGACATCCACTGCCGTTGTGGCAGATCAACGGCCACGGCAACTCGGTGTTTCTGCTCGGCTCCGTGCACCTGTTGCGCGCCAGCGATCATCCCCTGCCGTCAGCGATCGATGCAGCCTACCAGGAGGCAGAACGACTGGTGATGGAACTCGACATGGATGACATCGACCCACTGACAACGCAGGCCGTCGTCGCCGAGCTGAGCGCAATCACGGATGGTCGCTCGCTGAGTGATCTGCTCGGGCAACGGCGCTACGCGAACGTCGAAAAAGAATCCCGGAAACTGGGAATCTCGCTCGACATGTTTGCCCGTTCCGAACCGTGGTACGTCGCGATAAGCATCGAGCAGCTGATGCTGATGCGCGCCGGCCTGACCCAGGAGCATGGCGTAGAGGCGCATTTCGTCGGCAAGGCAGCGGCGGACGGCAAGGAAATTATCGGGCTGGAAACGATTCGCCAGCAGCTGGGCCTGCTCGATGGCCTGTCCATGCCGGCTCAGCGCAATTTATTGGCACAGGTGCTCGAGGAGAGTGCGGACCTGCAGAGCAGCATGGCGGCACTGATCCGCGCGTGGCGCCATGGCGACACCGGCTATCTCGAGCAGAACATGCTGGCCGAGATGAAAAGACACCGCGAGCTGTACCGCACCATCGTGGTCGACCGCAACAAGGACTGGGTACGGCAGATTGGCCGCTATCTCGGCAGGAAAGACGACTACCTCGTCATCGTCGGTGCACTGCACCTGATCGGTGACGATGGCGTGCCGGCAATGCTGGCGCAGCGCGGTCACGACGTCGTGCAACTGCAACAGCAGTAGTGGCCATATGGACAAGCGCTCCTGGCAGCTTGTTGAAAAACGCAGTTTTTCGGCAGGCTGCGACCGGCACAGGGATGTGCCGGCATTTTCGATGGCTGTAAGCCATTGAAAATATGAGCTAACTGAAAACCACGTTTTTCAGTTGGCGACGTTGAAAAAGCCATGGATGGCTTTTTCAACAGACTACTAGACTTCTACCATCTCGAAGTCTTCCTTGCCCGCGCCGCAATCAGGACAACGCCAGGACAGCGGAACGTCGTCCCAGCGCGTCCCCGCTGCGATGCCGGACTCCGGATCGCCCTGTTCCTCGTCATAGATATATCCGCAGGTCAGGCACATGTACGTCTTCATACGCGAAACTTGTCTCGAATGGCCGCCGCTGTCAAATTTCCGGCGCCAATGCGCTGGTCGCTGCCGGTCAGCGGTTTCGTCCCCCGGCGCGCTTCGGTAGCATGCGCTTATGAGTGATATCGACGAAGCACGCAAGTACATCGCCGGCGGTGTCAATTCGCCCGTGCGGGCATTCAAAGCCGTTGGCGGCGAGCCGGTGTTCATCAAAAGCGCCAGCGGTGCGTGGCTGACCACGGAAGATGGCCGGCGGCTCATTGACTATGTCGGATCCTGGGGACCGATGATCGTGGGGCACGCCCATCCCGAGGTCGTTGCCGCGGTCGTGGAATGTGCAAAGTCGGGGCTCAGTTTCGGCGCGCCGACGGCGATCGAGACCGAATTTGCGCGCAAGCTTTGCAGCCTGATGCCCTCGATGGAGCGGCTGCGCATGGTGAGTTCCGGCACAGAAGCGACGATGAGTGCGATTCGCCTGGCGCGCGGCTTTACCGGACGGGACAAGATCGTCAAGTTCGACGGCTGCTACCACGGGCATTCCGATTCACTGTTGATCAATGCCGGTTCCGGTGCCCTGACACTGGGCGTGCCGAGCTCTCCGGGCGTTCCCGCAAGCCTCGCCCGGGACACCGTGACGCTGGATTTCAATGATGCTGCTTCGGTTGAGCAGGCTTTTTCCGACATCGGCGAGGAAATCGCCTGCGTCATCGTCGAACCGGTCGCGGGCAACATGAACATGGTGCTACCGGTGCCGGGCTTTCTCGAAACAGTTCGCCGCGAATGCACCAAGCACGGTGCTTTGCTCATCTTCGACGAAGTGATGACCGGTTTCCGGGTGGCCAGGGGCGGCGCACAGGAATTGTTCGACGTCACGCCCGACCTGACGACCCTTGGCAAGATCATCGGCGGCGGGCTGCCCGCTGCTGCATTCGGCGGTCGAGCAGATGTCATGGCGCAGCTCGCGCCGGACGGGCCGGTATACCAGGCCGGCACGCTGTCCGGAAATCCACTTGCCATGACCGCGGGCCTCACAACGCTGCGCATCGTTGAGCAGCAGGGCTTCTACGAATCGTTGGGTGACAAGACAGCGCGACTGACGACAGGGCTCGAAGAAGCCGCTCAGTCCGCCGGCATCGCCCTGGCGACCGCTTCACTCGGCGGCATGTTCGGCTTCGTTTTTTCCGACGAGGACGTGATTCGCAGTTTCGCGCAGGTGCAGGCGGCCGACATCGATCGATTCACGCGTTTCTTCCAGGGCATGCTGGCGGAAAACGTCTACCTGGCGCCGTCGGCATTCGAGGCCGGTTTCGTTTCCGCGGCTCACGGCGACGCCGAAATAGCGCACACGGTCGCGGCGGCGGAACGCGTATTTGCCGCGCTGTGACGGCCTAGCGCGTCTCCGGCCCGCGGACCGAGTTCAACACTTCTTTCATCATTTGCAGGCGGCGAACCGGGTCATCCAGTTCCAGGCAGGATTGCTTGTCTTCCGGACTGATCGGCAAGATTTCCGCGAATCGATAGCCGACCCAGCCAGCGTCCTCGTAGTGTCGCTCCATCGACTCGTAGAGGCGGCCGAGATCGTCGAGAACGCCGGACAGGATGTGGGCAAGCGGCCGATACTCCTCCGGCAACGCCAGCGATTCCTCGGAGGTCAACAGCTCGATATCGCCGATGTTGAGCCCGTCCGGCTGCCGGAAACTCGAGATGAGGCGAAAGCGACGACCGCCGACTGCCGTGATGCCCAGCAGTCCGTCGCTGCCTTGATACCAGTCAACGATGCGCGCGAGCGTGCCCACGTCGTAGGTTGAGGCCGGGCCGGCTTCGCTGCCATTCCTGATGAGCAGCACACCGAATTCGCTGTTGTCGCGTACACAGCGACCGATCATGTCGATGTATCGCGGTTCGAATATCCTGAGCGGCAACGGGCCACCGGGATACAGAACGGTCCGTAGCGGAAACAGGGGTACCTGCACGTCTTGATTACCTGATCTGTTGTATGTGCGTAGCGACGCGTTCCACACGCCAATGCAATCTGCTATTAATTAAGTATAGATCGACCGCACTGGAGCGCGAGCAAAAGCGCGACATTGTTACATTTGTGGTTCAATGGCGACTCTGCAGCGCCATTGTGAGTTTCTGTCGTGCCGCGCCAAAGCCGCCGTTGCTCATGAATACGACCTGGTCGCCGCTGCACAGTTTCGCCAACAGTCCGCCAACCAGTTCATCGTAATCGCTGTACAGGTGCAATCGTTCAGCCAGCGGCCGCAATGCGTCCTCAAACTCTTGCGAGATGTCGTCAGGTCGATAAACGTATACCTCGTCAGCATCGTCCAGCGACGCGGCCAGTTGCGCGTTGTGCACACCGAGTTTCATCGTATTCGAGCGGGGCTCGAGCGCGACGATGATGCGGTTGCCCGGGAAGCGTTTTTTCATGCCGGCGATGCTGCGGCGGATCGCCGTGGGGTGATGTGCGAAATCGTCATACACGCCGATGCCGTGTACCGTTGCCGTGCGCTCCATGCGCCGCTTGACCCCGTCGAAGCGTGACAGCGCATCTGCCGATTGCGTGACCGTGATGCCCGCTGACGATGCCGCCGCGATCGCAGCCAGTGCATTCTCGAGGTTGTGCCGGCCGCCGAGTTGCCACGCCGACTCGCTCTCGCCGCCGTCCGGCCCGCTGATACGAATGCGTCTTTCGGCGGAATCGCGAAACTCACCCGACCATTCAGCGGCGTTATCCAGGCCGAAACGCTCGACGGGCGTCCAGCAGCCCATCGCGACGAGTTTGTCGACATTGGGTTCGTCCGTCCGCGCGATCAGGCGTCCCTCCGACGGAATCGTCCGCAGAAGCTGGTGGAACTGCCAGAGAATGGCATCCATATCGCTGTATATGTCCGCGTGATCGAACTCGATGTTGTTGATGACCACCGTCGACGGCCGGTAATGCACAAACTTGGCGCGCTTGTCGAAAAACGCCGTGTCGTACTCGTCGGCCTCCACGATGAAGTAGTCGCTGCCGGTCGCCCGCGCGGATGCTCCGAAATTCGCCGGAACGCCGCCGATGAGAAACCCCGGGTTCTTGCCCGCGTCCTCGAGAATCCATGCCAGCATGCTTGCGGTCGTGGTCTTGCCGTGGGTGCCGGCGACGGCCATGACATGGCGCCCCTCCAGCACATGCTCTGCCAGCCATTGCGGACCGGAACGATAAGGCAAGCCATGGTTCAGCATGAATTCAACGGCGGGGTTACCGCGACTCAGCGCGTTGCCGACGACGACGCAATCCGGAGTCCTGGCGAATTGCGCCTCGTCGTATCCGTCGAAAATGTCGATCCCGAGGCGTTTCAGTTGCGTGCTCATCGGTGGGTATATGCCAGCGTCGCTGCCGGTAACTTCATGGCCGGCGGATTTCGCGATTGCAGCAACGCCCCCCATAAACGTGCCGCAAATACCGAGGATATGGATGTGCATGCGCGCCGAGTGTATCGATTGGCGACCGAACTAGAAAGTCGAGTAAAAAACGAGCTGAGCAAAGAAGATAATCATCACAAACGCAATTCCGACCAGCAAATGCTGGTCGATCGATCGCGACAGGATGTGCCCGTCGACGACCAGTAACCAGAGCTGCAGCGCGACCGGGATACTGCTCGCATTTTGCAGGCCGATGACCGGCACCAGCATCAGGTATAGCAGCAGCGATGCGAGACTGACGACGGCGCCGCAGGCGGCGGATGCCGTGACGGCCTGCAGAAATCGTGGCCCGCGCCCCGTGATCTGCAGTATCAGCCAGAACGAGCTTATGTGTATGACCAGGAGCGCCAGCGACAAAAGGTGATTCGGCGACTCGGCGCTCGTGATCAGGTAGCCTTCGGCGATGAGCACCGACCAGAGTACGGCCAGCGCCGCCGCGAACAGAAAGGCCGAATGCGGCATCGCATCCGGTCCCTTGCGCAGCATGAGGATGCCGAAGATAGTGTTAAGAAGTACTTGCAGCGTTCTGTCACAATAGCGGTATGAGGAAACGAGATCATCGCACGGAACGCGGCTGCCCATGAAGTATCACGACGTCGCGCCTCGCGACGGTCATACGCGGCCGTGACGTCAAGCCGGCACAATGTCTGATATCCGCGTCGTCGGCATGGGCTCCTCCGAGCTCGGCGAGATCATCGGTGACGAGCCGGTTATCGCACTCGATACCGAGTTCATGCGTGAGAAGACCTATTTCGCCCAGCTCTGCCTGGTCCAGGTCGCGACGCGGCGGGCCATCTGCTGTGCGGACCCGCTGACCGGGCCGCCTGCAGATTCGGCGACCTGGGACAAGCTGCTGGAGCGTACCTGCGTCATCCATTCCGCGCGCCAGGATCTCGAAGTCATCTACCAGGCAACCCGGCGATTTCCGGCGCGGGTATTCGACACGCAGATTGCCGCTGCGTTGCTTGGCTACCCGCCGCAAATGGGCTACGGCAACCTGGTCGAGGAGTTATTCGACAAGCGGCTCGACAAGTCACATACCCGCGCCGACTGGTCGCGTCGACCCTTGCCAGAGGAGCAACTCGCGTATGCGGCAGAGGACGTCGAGTTCCTGCTGCCCGCGTTTGACGCGCTCGGCGAACGGCTGGATCGACAGGGGCGCTTGTCCTGGGCGAACGAGGACTCGGCCGACCTGCTCGACAGCACGCTTTATGCGAGCGACCCGGCGCAGGCCATTGACAGGCTCAAGGGCGCCAGGAACCTGCGCGGGGCTGCGCGGGCAGCCGCGGTCCGGCTCGCTGCCTGGCGCGAGGAACGGGCAATCGCGGGCAACCGTCCGCGCCAGTGGATCATCCGCGACGCCGTACTGCTGGAAATCGCGACACAACAGCCGGCCTCGAAAAAATCCCTGGCGCGAATGTCGGGACTCGCCGAACGCACGCTGCAGCGCTACGGTGACACGCTGCTGGAGCTGGTCGCGAAATCCGCGACCGACGATGTGGACTATCGCCCCCCGGCGCGGCCGAACGAGGCGCAGAAAGCAGCGCTCAAAAGAATGCAGCAACTGGTGGCAGAACGTGCCGGGGAGCTGCAGCTGGCTGCCGAACTGCTGGCACCGAAAAAGGAGCTTGCGGC
The DNA here is from genome assembly GCA_018677555.1 of Gammaproteobacteria bacterium. GTDB lineage: Bacteria > Pseudomonadota > Gammaproteobacteria > Steroidobacterales > Woeseiaceae > JAHHOT01. The sequence goes on from JAHHOT010000040.1 coordinate 30,540, forward strand.
CGCTCTCGCCGGCAATCGCGATCTGCGCGTGTTGCGCGGCTGGCGCCAGGATCTGCTCGGCGCCGATCTGCTGGCGATTCTCGCCGACGTCGACTAGCCGCTGACTCCTAGTCGCTCAGTACGGCCAGCAGGCGCGCATACACTTCGTCGATGGCGCCGTCGGCATCGACCGTAAGCAGCCTGCCGCGCTCCCGGTAGTAATCGACGACCGGCTCCGTCTGTGTCCGGTAAACCTCGAGACGGCTGCCGATGGTGTCTTCGTTGTCGTCCTCGCGTTGTATCAGCTCGCCACCTGCCTCAGTACAGGCATCCAGTTCTTCCTGCGGCGAAAAATACACGTTCAGCAATTTTCCGGTGAGCGAACAGGTGCGCCGGCCGGTGAGCCGCTTCATGAGGACGTCGAAATCGACATCCATCAGCACTGCAGCGTCGAGGGGCTGACCGAGCTCATCCAGCAGGTCCGCGAGATCGAGAGCCTGTTTCTGGGTGCGCGGGAAGCCGTCGAGGATGAACCCGTCGGCGACGTCCGGCTGCGAGAGTCTCTCGCTGATTATGCCGAGCATGATGTCGTCGGACACCAGTTGCCCCGCCTCCATGATTTCCCTGGCCTGTCGGCCGAAGCGGCTCCCGGACGCAACGGCCTCGCGCAACATGTCACCGGTGGATACCTGGGGAATATTCCGCTCGGCCATCAGTTTCTTCGCTTGTGTGCCTTTGCCGGAACCCGGCGCGCCGAGCAATACGATTCGCATATTCAGTCTCACTGTGGTTGAACTGTTGACCCTGCGGGACGGCGGCTAACGCTACCGGCAAAGGGATTTGCCGTCAATGTGCGGATTGTGCGCCCGACCGTGCTAGTGCGAGCGGTTTCCGCTATGCTTCGCGACCATTGCCACCCGCGGAGAGCCCTTGCCCTATGTCCAGGATGAATGCCTTCTATGCCCAGTCTGGCGGCGTAACCTCGGTTATCAATGCCAGCGCCTGTGCGGTTATCGAAACCGCACGCAAACATCGCAACAAGATCGCCAATGTCTACGCCGGCCGCAACGGCATTATCGGCGCCCTGACCGAGGACCTGATCGACACCAGCAAGGAAACGGCTGCGACGATCGCTGGGTTACGACATACCCCAGGCGGCGCCTTTGGTTCGGCCCGCTACAAGCTGAAAAGCATCGAAGAGAATCGCGCCGAATACGAACGCCTGATCGAGGTATTTCACGCCCACAACATCGGCTACTTCTTCTACAACGGCGGCAACGACTCGATGGACACCGCGCACAAGGTTTCGCTGATCAGCAAGCAGCTGGGCTTTCCGGTGACCTGTCTCGGCATTCCGAAAACGGTGGACAACGACCTGCCGGTAACCGATAACTGTCCCGGCTTCGGCTCCGTCGCCAAGTACGTGGCGGTCTCTACGCGCGAGGCGGCGCTCGACGTCTTGTCGATGGCGAAGACCTCGACCAAGGTATTCGTACTCGAGGTGATGGGGCGGCATGCCGGCTGGATTGCCGCTGCCGGCGGGCTGGCGGGCAGCGCGCCAGAGGACGCGCCACACATTATCCTGTTCCCGGAAGTGCCTTTCGACGAGGCAGCGTTTCTTGCACGCGTCAAGAAATGCGTCGAGGCCTACGAATACTGCGTCGTCGTGGTCAGCGAGGGCGCACGCTATCCGGACGGCCGTTTCCTTGCCGAAGCCGGAACGCGCGACGCATTCGGCCACGCACAGCTTGGCGGCGTGGCGCCGGTCGTGGCAAACATGGTGCGCGAGAAATTCGGCTACAAGTACCACTATGCCGTCGCGGACTACCTGCAACGTTCGGCCCGCCACATCGCATCGGCAACCGATGTGCGGCAGGCGTATGCCGTTGGCAAAGCGGCCGTGCAAATGGCGTTGAAGGGAAATTCGGCGGTGATGCCGGTCATCAAGCGGCTGTCGGACAAGCCGTACCGCTGGCGCATCGAAATGGCACCGCTCGCACGTGTGGCCAACAAGGAAAAAATGCTGCCGAAACGCTACATCACGCGCGACGGATTTGGCATAACCGCGGCCTGCCGCCGGTATCTGGAACCGCTCATTCGCGGCGAAGATTATCCTCCGTATATCAACGGCTTACCCAAGTACGTGAGTCTGAAAAACGTGCCTGTCGCGAAACGGCTCGAGACAGATTTTGTGGTATGATGCGCCGCCTGCTGCCGGGGGGCCCAGCGCGGGCTCAGGGAGCGCCGGCAGCGCTCAAGGCAAATAACAATAACGCGGTAGGGAAAACATCACCCGGCCTTCGCCGGGAACCCCCACGTTCGAACTGGATTTACCCGCTGCATCGCAGCGGCGGGGTTATACGAAATCGGGAGACAATCTGATGACAAACGAAACGGCATTGTGGGCCGCCATCGGTGCGGGCGTGCTCGCCGTAATCTACGGCATGCTGTCCGTGCAATGGATAATGAAGCAGCCTGCAGGAAACCAGCGCATGCAGGAGATCGCGCTGGCCATCCAGGAGGGCGCGCGCGCGTACATGAACCGGCAATACTTCACGATCGGAATCGTCGGTGTCATTCTGTTCGTCGTGCTCGGCATCACCCTCGACTGGGCGACCGGGATCGGCTTTGCCATCGGCGCCGTGTTTTCCGCACTGGCTGGATACATCGGCATGTTCGTGTCGGTACGCGCCAACGTGCGTACTGCGCAAGCTGCGACGAAGGGCGTCAACCCCGCGCTGAACGTTGCGTTTCGTGGTGGCGCGATAACCGGGCTCCTGGTCGTGGGTCTCGGACTTGTCGGCGTGGCTGGCTATTACTACATCCTCCTGTCAATGGGCTCTACGGTTGACGATGCGATTCACGCGCTCATCGGCCTGGCCTTCGGCGGCTCACTGATCTCCATTTTCGCGCGACTCGGCGGCGGCATTTTCACGAAAGGCGCGGACGTTGGCGCCGACCTGGTCGGCAAGGTCGAAGCCGGAATTCCCGAAGACGATCCGCGCAACCCGGGTGTAATAGCGGACAACGTCGGCGACAACGTCGGTGACTGTGCCGGTATGGCAGCCGACCTGTTCGAGACCTATGCGGTTACGATCATTGCAACAATGCTCCTCGGCAGCCTGGTGGTCAGCCAGATTGGTGCCATGGCCATAATGTACCCCCTGGTTCTCGGTGCAGCGTCCATCGCCGCATCCATTATCGGCACGTTCTTCGTGCGCACCTCGGACGGCGGCAAGATCATGGGCGCGCTGTACAAAGGCATGATCGTCGCCGGCGTGCTCGCGGCGATCGCCTTCTGGTTCATCAGTGACATGATGATGGGCGACAACGCCAGGATGCTGTTCGGCGCCGCGCTCATCGGCCTGGCGCTGACGGCCGCGATGGTGGTGATCACGGAGTACTACACCGGCACCGACTTCAAACCGGTCAGGACTATTGCCGAGGCATCCACCACCGGCGACGCCACCAACATCATCGCCGGACTTGGCATCTCGATGAAAGCGACCGCCCTGCCCGTTCTCGCCGTTTGTCTCAGCATCTGGGGCGCCTACGCGCTCGGCGGTGGCGACGCGACGGCCGGCCTCTACAACATTGCGATCGCCGCGACCACGATGCTGTCCATGACCGGCGTCGTGGTCGCGCTCGACGCCTTCGGCCCGATCACCGACAATGCGGGCGGTATCGCCGAGATGGCCGAGCTGCCGCCGGAAGTGCGCAAGATCACCGACCAGCTCGACGCGGTTGGCAATACGACCAAGGCCGTGACCAAAGGCTACGCTATCGGCTCTGCCGGACTGGCTGCGCTGGTGCTGTTCGCCGACTATACGAATGCGCTCAAGGGTGCGGGCATCGAAGCAACTTTCGACCTGTCGAACCACCTCGTGATCATCGGCCTGTTCATCGGCGGACTCGTACCGTTCCTGTTTGCCGCGATGGCCATGGAAGCGGTCGGTCGTGCGGCTGCGTCGGTCGTCGAAGAAGTTCGCCGGCAGTTCCGCGAAATTGAAGGCATCATGGAAGGCACCGGCAAACCCGACTACGGTCGTGCCGTGGATCTGCTGACCAAGGCCGCGATCAAGGAAATGATCGTGCCGTCGATCCTGCCGATCGCCGTTCCTCTGCTGGTGGGCTTTTTGCTGGGGCCGGTCGCGCTCGGCGGCGTGTTGCTGGGCACAATCGTCACCGGCCTGTTCGTCGCCATTTCAATGACCGCCGGCGGCGGTGCGTGGGACAACGCCAAAAAGTACATCGAAGACGGCAATTTCGGCGGCAAAGGGTCCGATGCCCACAAAGCGGCGGTGACCGGCGACACCGTCGGCGATCCGTACAAGGATACGGCCGGCCCTGCGATCAACCCGCTGATCAAGATCATCAACATCGTTGCACTGTTGATGGTCACCTTGCTGTAAAGCGGCCAATCGCGACAATGACAAAAGCCGCTGGCACTGCCAGCGGTTTTTTTTTGCGTTGCCGTTACAGGTTCAGCGGATTGGGCGAGCGCGAAGTGCCCAGCGCTGCCGGTGCCTCCACGAAGTTTCCCTGCACGAAGTCGACACCGATCTCGCGCAACCAGTCGAAGTCTTCCTGCTGCTCGACCTGCTCCGCGACAACGCGAAAATCCATGGTCCGCGCCAGCTTGATCATCGCGGCAACCATTTCCTGGTTGACCTGGTCGCTGCTGAGGTTGCGCGTGTAGGCACCGTCGATTTTCAGGTAATCGACCGGCAGATGCTTCAGGCTGGCGAAGGAACCGAGGCCACTGCCGAAATCGTCCAGCGCAAACTCGCAGCCAATGCCGTGCAAGACCTCAATGAAGCGCTGCGCATACTGGACGTTTCCCGACACCGCGCTTTCCGTGACCTCGAAACAAATCGCGGACGGCGCCACGCCGCTGCGGTCCAGCGCTTCGACGACGAAACCCAGAAAGCCCTCGTCGCCCAGTGTCTGTCCCGAAATGTTGATCGCACAGCTGCGCCGGCCGGGGAGCCTGATTTCGCCGCCGCTGATCGCCGCCAGCGTCGCGCTGACGACCCAGCGGTCAATCTGTGGCATCAACTGGTAGCGCTCGGCCGGACGCAAGAACTCCGCCGTGTTGGTGTAACGGCCGCCGCTGTCCGGCAAACGGATGAGCACTTCCACGGCCGGCCCGGAGTCGTCGCTGCCCGTGGCAATGATGGGTTGCCGAGCCAGCACGAATTTGCCCTCGTGCAGCGCCTCCTGCAGTTTGCGTAACCACTGTATGTCCCCCCGCTCCCGCGCGATGGCTTCGTCACGCGCCGAGTACACGTGTACCTGGCCACGGCCACGCTGCTTCGCTACGTAGCACGCGGAGTCCGCCGCGCTCATCAGGTCCTGCAGGTTGCCGCTGCCGCGGCTTATTTCGACGAGCCCGATCGAGATTCCAATGTTGAAAATCTTGTCTTTCCAGACGAAGCGATAGTCGCCAACCGCATTGCAGATGTCCGTCGCAATCTGCCGCGCCTTGTCGAGCGGGCATCCAATCAGCAACGTGCCGAATTCGTCGCCGCCGAGCCTGCCGACGAAATCGGAGTCGCGCACCTTGTCCTTTATCAGTGCGGCGACCTCGCGCAGCATGTTGTCGCCTGCGAGGTGACCGCAGCTGTCATTGACCGCTTTGAAGCGATCCAGGTCCATATAGAAGAGAATATGCACGGCCTCCTCGGCTTGCGCCGAGTCCATCGCATCCTGCAGGCGCCGCTCGAACTCGCGCCGATTGACCAGGCCGGTCAGTGCATCGTGAGTCGCCTGGTAACTCATTTGCCGGGTCAAGCCGCGTATCTCGCTGACGTCGTGGAAAACGACCACGGTGCCCGAAATACTGTTGCCCGGCCCGCGGATGGGCGACGCGGTGATCTCGACCGAGTGTTCCGATTCCGCATCCTTGCTCACCAGCAGGGCACGGCGCCCCATGTTTACGCGGCGGCGCATTGCGAGGCATCGCTCCACCGGGTCGCCGAGCGGTCGCCGGTCGGCTTCGTCAATCAGCGAAAAGATTTCACTGATTTTGTGTCCGGCCGCCTCTTCGCGGTTCGCATTGGTCATGCCTTCCGCAGCGCGGTTCATGTAATCGATGCGGCCTTCATTGTCGGTCGTTATCACACCCTCGGATATCGACTCCAGCGTGTATTGCGCCTGCCGCTTGCTGCGGCTCAGTGACACCTCGAGGCTCTTGCGGTAACTGACGTCCCTGGCAATCGTCAGAATCGCGGGAGCACCTCGAAACTCGATCGTCGCACTTTGCGATTCGACCCACAGGCCCTGTTCGTCGCCGTTGATGAGCTGGATTTCGAGGCGCCGCGGGACCTTTTCGCCATCGAGTCGACCGGCCATGGTTTTACGGAACAGCGCGCGGTACGCCGGCTTGACCAGGTCCGCTACGTCGCGGCCTTCCAGTTCCGCGGGTTCAAGGCCCATCAGGCTGGCGGCACTTTCGTTCGCCTGCAGGATTTTTTCATCGTGAATCAGGACAATCTCGGGCAGCGTGCGGGCGAAGTCCACGAACATTCGATCGCGGTCCTGTATCTCCTCATCACGCTCGGCCAGCGCGTCGAACAGCTGGTTGATCGTGCTTGCGAGCCGGCCGACGTCACCTGCGTCGGCCGTGGACAGGCGACGGCCGACCGAGGCGTCCACCGAGGTTGCTACCAGTTCTGCATCGAGTTTCGCAATACGTTTGCGCAGCCGCCGCTTGCTGAACCACAGGCCCACGACGGCGACCACGAGAATGGCCAGGATGGCGGCAACGATCAATGTCAGGGCGATGGTCGACATCGAGTGCCTATCTTGGCCCGTCGCATGAGGAGCGCAAAAGTATACGCTGCGAGCAGGCAATTGATCGGCATCCACGCCGACGTCCTGTCGCAAACGCCTTTAAAAGGCGTTTAGTGAGCACGAATCTCTCCTTGCAGTGGCCCTGTCGCGCGGCGACGTCCCCCGGGTCATCGATCCGGCCCGGTAGCCCGGACCCGACGGTGCAATGCCGGGTCCGCTGCCAATGATCCAGCCGATGATGCCGCTAAGCGATCATTTGTTATTATTCGTCGCCCGTTTATCATCCTCATGCGCGGTACATGGACGTGCTGCGGGCGTTGATATAGTTCATATCGAAGGATATCCCAGCTGTTGCAGCTGGCTGCGACAATTCACCATAATTCGCCAAGCGCGACGGCATCTGTGCCTTTTGGGGCCGGAATACCGCGCGAATGGCCCCGACAAAAACCACAGGATGCAGGAATTTGCGAGCGGACAGCGGAATGAACCTCGACTATGCACGGCACCAGATGGTAGAGCAGCAAGTGCGTTGCTGGGATGTCAGCGACCCCTCGATTCTGGGTTTGCTCGGCTCGTTGCCACGCGACAGCTTCGTGCCGCCGAGATTTGCCCATCTTGCGTATGCGGATAGCGAGATCCCCCTGCCCTGCAGGCAACGCATGATGGCACCCCTGGTCGAGGGCCGCATGCTGCAATCGCTGAACATCGCAGCCTCCGACATGGTTCTGGAAATCGGCAGCGGCAGCGGCTTCATGACCGCGTGCCTGGGCAAGCTCGGCGCCACCGTCATCAGTGTCGACATCCACCGGGAACTGGTCGCGATGGCACAGGCTAATCTCGACGATGCCCGTATCGGCAATGTGTCACTGCACCAGATGGATGCGATGCGCGGCCTGCCGCCCGGTCAATACGACGTCATTGCCGTAACCGCGTCGATGCCACGCTTCGACCAGCGATTCGCGGACGCGCTGAAAGTCGGTGGGCGGTTGTTCGCGGTGGTCGGCGAAGCGCCCGTCATGGAGGCGCGCCGGATAACCCGGGAGAGTACGGATTCCTGGGTCACCGAAGTGTTATTCGAGACCCAGCTCGCGCCCCTGCAAAATGCTGCACAGTCACCACATTTCACATTCTGATCCACGCCCGCGGCACGGCGCTACGCGGCGGGACGATTGGAACCGAAACCCGTTTTGCCGCATCTAACGCATGTGGTTGGAGAAACCGCGAACTGGGGGTTCAATGTTCGAAAACCTGGCACCAAGTGAATTCGTGCAGATCCGCGACAACGGCGAACTTTGGCAGTTGCTCGACGTCCGAGAACAATGGGAGATCGATACCGTCAGGGTCAGCGACAGCATCCATATCTCGATGAACGAGATTACCGCGCGGTATACCGAGCTCGACGCGGCGGCACCGGTGGCCGTGCTGTGCCATTCCGGCGGCCGAAGTGCCCGCGTGGCGGCGTTCCTGGTGGACGCCGGCTTCGCGCGCGTGGCGAATATCGCCGGTGGCATAGATGCGTGGGCAGAGACCGTCGACCGCACGCTGCCGCGCTACTGACGGGTTCGCGCGACGGCGTTGAGCCGCTGACTGATATAGTGATATAGTTGACCATAACACCTTGGGCCTGCGGGCCAGTAGATACGGGAATACCATGAATAAATCCTTTTCTATCGGCTGCCTGCTGGCAGCTGTCCTGCTGGGCGCCAGTCCACCGTCTGCATTTGCGGCATCGCTGCTGGAGATCTACCAGCAGGCGCTGCAGAGCGACCCGCTCATTCACGAAGCCGACGCCCGCCGGCTTGCGGCCGAGGAGGTGGCGCCGCAAGCGCGCGGCTCGCTCTTTCCGCAGCTCTCGGCGAGCGGCGGCTGGGAACAGGGTGCCAGTTCGGGCTTGCAGCAACAGACCGTATTCGATCCCGACGACCCGACGATCATTCGCGGCTTCCAGACGGTCGAAACCGAGAGTGATTTCGATTCGTTCAGCTGGCGTGCAGACCTGCGGCAGACGCTTTTCCGCTGGGACCAGATTGTCGGATTGAAACAGGCCAACAAGCTCGTCGCAAAGGCTGCGGCCGACTACGAGGCAGCCCAGCAAGACCTGATCATTCGCGTTGCGACGCGCTATTTCGATGTATTGGCTGCCGAGGACGTGCTGACGTCGATTCACGCCGACCGGCTCGCAATTGCGCGGCAGCTCGAGCAGGCAAAACAGCGATTCGAAGTTGGCCTGATCGCGATCACGGATGTGCAGGAATCCCAGGCAGCGTACGATCAGTCGGTCGCTTCCGAAATCGGCGCGAAGCGATCGCTGGCGACTGCGCGCCAGTTGCTGCGTGAGATTACCGGCGAATACGTATCGTCCCTGGCGGCGCCAGCGGACAACTTTCCCCTGAACAACCCGAACCCGGCCAGCGAGGAAGCCTGGCTGGACCTCGCAATGAGCCAGAACCTGGCGATCGTATCGAGCCGCCTCGAGGAACACGTAGCCCGGGATGAAATCGCGTTTCGCCGGACCGGTCACTATCCGACGGTCGACCTCGTTGCATCCTATGCGGATTCGGACTCGGACATCAGCAAAGTAACGATCGACGGTGCTCTGACCCCGAATCCGGACTTCCCGACCGGGAGCACACGCGATTCGATCGGCATTCAGTTTACCGTGCCGCTGTTTGAGGGCGGCAGAGTATCATCGAGGGTTCGCGAGGCGGTCTACCTGCATCGCGCGTCGCTCGAGCAACTGCAGCGGGTTATGCGCGAAACCGAGAGACAAACCCGCGACGCATACCTGGGTGTGCTGGCCGAAATCAGTCGCGTCAAAGCCCTCAAACAGGCGGTCGAGTCCAGCCGCACGGCACTCAACGCCACGCAAGCCGGCTTCGAGGTCGGGACGCGCACGATCGTCGACGTGCTGAATTCGCAGTTTTCCCTGTACGAGGCGATCACGAACTATTACCAGAGCCGTTATGCCTATATCGGCAATGTCCTCCTGCTCAAACAGGCTGCGGGCACGTTGCAGATTCAGGATCTGGAAGACATTGATCGCTGGCTGTCCGAGAGACGGCCGCCGGAAGAAGTCATTGCCGAGGATGAAGCGCGAGAAAACAACGAATCCTGAGTGGCCGCATGCGAACGCTGCATCAGTCAGCGTGCCGAGGCGGAACCGGAAGGATTGATCACGGCGTGAATCAGCGGGTCCAGCAGCTGCAGCAGCCGCTGCAGCGCGCCGCGGTTTTTCTCGATAATCTGTTCCCCTTCCCTGCCCATTCGTTCTGCTTTGGACGGGTTATCGAAAAGGTCGATGACGGCGCGCGCCAGCTCCGCTTCCGACTGTACGACGATGCACGCGTCCCGTTCCGAGAACTTGTCCGCAATGTCCTGGGTATTGAACAGATGTGGGCCGGTAATCACCGGCCGGCCGAGAGATGCGGGCTCGAGCAGGTTGTGGCCGCCGACGGGCACGAGAGTACCGCCAACAAATGCAATATCCGACGCGGCGTAAAACAGCGGCACCTCACCCATCGTGTTGCCGAGGAAAATACTGTGCTCGGCAGTACAGGAATCGCCACTGGTCCGCGTGACGAAACCGAGCCCCTGCTTGCGCAGCAGCGACTCGACCGCGTTGAATCGTTCGGGATGCCGCGGCACCAGGATCAGCACCGCGTCCGGTTGCGCCGCAAGGACCTTGCGATGCGCGGCCAGCACCATATCTTCTTCCTTGTCATGGGTGCTTGCCGCGATCCACGCCGGGCGGTCGCCCAGGTAGCGGCGGCGGAACTCACGCCCTTTATCAGGGAGCCCGTCCGACGTCTCGAAATCGAACTTGATGTTTCCTGTTACGCGTGTGCGCTCCGCGCTCGCACCGAGATCCCTGAAGCGCCGTGCGTCACCCTCGCTCTGTGCCGCGATGACGATGCCATACGACAGGGTTTCGCTGAACAGCGGCAACAGCCGCCGGTAGCGCGCCACCGATTTCGGCGAGATGCGGGCACTGACCAGAATCAGCGGAATCTTGCGCTTGCCACAGGCGTGATAGAGGTTCGGCCAGATCTCGGTTTCGAGTATCAACGCGATGATCGGCCGCGTCGCTTCAAAGAAGTTGCGAATCGCATTCGGGATTTCGAATGGCAGATAACTGTGCGCGACCGTATCACCAAACACCGCACGGACGCGTGCGGCACCCGTGGGTGTCACCGTGGTGATCAGCAGTTTGCGCTCCGGGAACTGCCTTGCGAGGGTGCGAATCAACGGCACGGCAGCCTGCACTTCCCCCACGGATACCGCATGAATCCAGATACAGCCGTCCGGTAGTAACGGGTAACCGATGCCGAAGCGCTGGCCGAAGCGGTCACGGTATGCGCGATTGCCAATGCCACGCAGAAACCAGTAGATCGCGTAGATCGGCGACATCAGGTAGGTCACTGCGGTATAAGCGATGCGCCTCAGCATTTATTGTCCACAGGCCTCTGGATCGAATCGGTTGCGGGCGGCCATCGGCCGGCGACGTGAACCGCAACGGTTCTACAGGCTTGAGCGAGGCGGGTCAACGCGCGCCGGCGCGTTGCTAAGTCGCCGGCAGCTATCTCAACCGCACTTCGAGTCGCCGCAGGCGAGGCAGGTCATGCAGCCATCCATTTTGACCAGTGCCACGGTGCTGCACTTGCTGCATAGCTGCGCCCCGGCAGGATATTCGGTCTTCGAGAACGCATCCTGTTGCTTTCTGGACGCTTCGAACTCGGCACGCTTTTCGTCGATCAGCTTCTTCTGACCTTCGTCCAGCTCCGGCGGGCTCAGCAAACCGATCGACACCAGGTGCCGCTCAACGATGTAACCGAGTTCGGCAATGATCGACGGCATGAACTTGCCGCCCGCCTGCCAGTAGCCGCCACGCGGGTCGAATACCGCCTTGAGCTCGTCCACCAGGAAGGTGACGTCGCCGCCTTTGCGGAACACTGCGGAAATGATTCGCGTCAGCGCAACGATCCACTGATAGTGATCGAGGCTTTTAGAATTAATAAAGATCTCGAACGGGCGGCGCTGCTCATGTGGCGTCCCCTCGTTCAGCACGATGTCGTTGATCGTCACATAC
>JAHHOT010000026.1 GCA_018677555.1 Gammaproteobacteria bacterium
CATCAGTGGTCGCCGGCCGGCCATGGCAGCCTGTAACACCATCGACCTCGAGTACCCGGCGGCGACCGAGGTCGTCGTAGAAGGCCGCTTCCTGCCGAATGAAATGCGGCCCGAAGGACCGTTCGGGGAATTCATGGGCTACTACGTGCCGGTACAGGATAACGCCGTCTTCGAAATACTCGACGTGCACTGGCGGGAGAACGCGATCTTCCACAGCATCAATTGCGGCTCTCCGGAAGACATGCATCCTTTGAATTTCTCGGTCGCTACAAGAATCTATCGCACGCTACAGGCTCAGCTCCCCGGCATACTCAACGTGGCCTGCTACCCGAACCTGATGAACACAGTGGTGCAGATCGAACAGCAGTACGACGGTCACGCGCGGCATGTTTTGCTCGCCGCATTCGCTGCGCACCTCGATTACAGCAAGAGTTGCATGGTGGTCGACAACGACGTCGACATTCACAGCCTGGACGATGTCCTGTGGGCCTACCTGACTCGCGGTCGCGCCGACAAACGGGCATTCATCATCGACGATATGCCCGGCTTCTACCGCGATCCGCACAAGGACCACTGGGGCAGGCTCGCTATCGACGCCACCAAGCCGTTCGACCGCCAGGCCGAATTCGAACGCAAGCGAATTCCGGGAGCGGATACGCTGGATCTCGAGAAGTATCTTACGTCCTGAGTTGCTGCGCCCGCCCTAATCGTGGTCGATGCCCGACTCCGGCCCTTGCCAGCGGCGTGCCAGCTCGTTGTCGATGCCAAGCAAATCCAGCAAGCGCCCGACCATGTCATCCACGATGTCCTGCACGCTCTGCGGGTCGCTGTAAAACGCCGGCACAGGTGGCGCGATGATAGCGCCCATCAGCGCCGCCTCGTGCATCAGACGCAGGTGACCGGCATGCAGCGGCGTTTCCCGCGGCACGAGTATGAGCCGACGCCCTTCTTTCAAGGTGACGTCCGCCGCGCGCACCAGCAGGTTTGCGCCGTAGGAATTTGCGATCGCGGACAGCGTCTTCATCGAACAGGGCACAACTACCATGCCGTCGGTTCGAAACGAGCCACTCGCGATCGATGCGGCAAGATTCCTGTCGCTATGCACTTCGTCGGCCAGCGCCTCGATGTCGCCAATCGATTCCCGCGACTCCAGGCGGATCGCCAGCTTGGCGCCCTTGCTAATCACCAGGTGCGTCTCGCAGCCTTCGATCGCACGCAAAGACTGCAGCAGTCGTATGGCATAGGCGATGCCGCTGGCTCCGGATATGCCGACGATCAGTCTCATATCACTGGTGATTCTGGCGAAACGTTGTTGCGAAAAAAAAGGCCAGGCCGCAGGGCCTGACCTTTATCAGTCTCACAACCGGAGCCCGTCAGAAGCGGAACGTGCCCCGCAGTCCGAAAATGCGCGGATGCGGCCGCAGGCGAATGCCACTGGCGCCGAAATTTTCCTGCGTGCCGGTGTAGTACTCCTCGTCAGTCGCGTTCTGGACGTACCCGATGACGCTGAATCGCTCCCAGTCCCAGCCGGCGCGGACATTGACGACGTCGAAGTCAGGGCTCAGGTAGGGGAACTGACCAGGATCGACGACCCGGGACAATCCCGAAGCCGGCGCCGGGCCGGTCGTCTGCTGGTTGGTCAGGCCCTCGATATCCGAGTACTGGCCGTCGCGGTGAATGAATTCGACGCGGATCCACGGCTCGCTGTCTGCCAGCGGGAAGCGGTATTCCGCAGCCAGGTTGTACATCGTCTCGGGCGCTTTCGGTATCTCAAGCCCGTCGAGGACGACCTGGTAGCCACCGGTTATTTCGATTGGCTGTGGATCGTCGATTTCCGTGTCCAGGATGCCGAGAGATCCACTGAGCGTAAAGTTCTCGGTCACCAGCCACGTGAATTCCGCCTCGAATCCGGCTGCTGTCGCTTCCACGATGTTGATCGTCCGCTCGAAGTTTGACGACAGATCGCCCGGCGTCAGGAAGCGGAACGCTTCGAACTGCATGTCCTCCCATTGCATCATGAAAAGAGCGGCATTGAATCGCAGGCGGTTGCCGGCCAGCATCGACTTGAAGCCCAGCTCGATGTTCCAGAGCGTCTCCTCGTCGTAGGGAACATTGATGAGCGCGTCATTGTTATTCGTGTCATTGCCGATCGAGTTGCCGCCGGCTTTGTAGCCCTTCGAGACAATGCCGTAAATGTTTACGTCATCGTTGACGTCGTAGCGGAATCCGACACGCGGCGCGATGTCGTCGAACGAATTGTAACCGCTGACCGGTGGGCGAGCGAAGTTTTCGAAGCCCATGAAGAAGCACACGATATCGACGCCTGGATCACAGGAATTCGGGCCTGGCGCAATGCCAAACGCGGTGAGGTCAGTGGTCACCTCGTCGTGGCTGTAGCGTCCGCCAAGGATGAATTCGAGATTTTCGCTCACCCGCCACGTAAAGTCCGCGAACAGGGCAATGCCCTCAATTTCGAAACTCTTCTCATTGAGCGCGAGCCCGAGGCCTTCGGGGAATGGCGGCAACCAGCCGATCCCGTTGATCGTCGCTGTCGCGTTACTCGAAATGGCGACATTATTGCGCTGGTTCTGATCGTCATTGGATATCATCGCACCGGCGATCCACTGGAAGGTATCGCTGCTGAATTCCAGGCGGAATTCGGAGCTCCAGGAGGTGCCGTCATAGGTATTGCGGCGAAGCAAGGTGTCGGCACCGCCAATCAGGTCCTGCTCGAACAGCCTGTTGAACTCGGAATCGATGAAACCGCTGATCCACACCATGTGCAACTGGTCGCTGAAGTCGTGCTGCACATCGAAGATACCAATGATGGTCTCGGTCTCGTTGAATTCGTCCAGGTCACGAGCATGCTGGTTCTGGTTCGTATCCCAGAATCCGGTGCCGGGGTCGAGTGCCTCCGTAATGCCGAGCGTTTCCGTGGTGTCGATATCCAGGAAACCGGAGGGTACATTTTCGTCATGGCCCTGGTCTTCCCTGGCGTAAATGAGAGAGGCCAGGATCTCTGTCCTGTCAGATACATCCCAAAGGCCCCTCAGACGAAGACTCGTGTTCTCGTGGCCGCTATCCGGTGCGCCGTTCGGCGTAAAGTTGTTTTCGGCCGCTGCCGGACAATTCGCCTGCGGGGCACCGGCGCGGCAGATATTGCTGACCCAGCCCGAATTGTCTTCGTAGTTCAATACGCCGCGTAAGGCAAACGTATCACTCACGGGGATGTTCAATACACCGCCAATCGAGTATTGCTCCCCGGCATCCTCGTAGTTTTCTGCACCTGCCCATACTTCGCCGGTGAACTCGCCCAGTTCCGGCTTGCGGGTAGTCAGGTTAAGCGCTCCGCCGACCGCGTTGCGCCCGAAGAACGTTCCCTGGGGACCGCGCAAGACCTCGATGCGCTGCATGTCGGGAATCTGCGGGTTCGAGAACTGATTCGGCACGGAGGCTATGCTGAAACCATCCAGGTAGACGCCGATCGACGGCACGCTGGCGTTTTCGCCGGAAACCAGGTTGTTGATCCCGCGCACCGCAATACCGGCACCACGCTTGCCGAACTGGCCGTCTTCCGTGTAGCTGACATTGGGCGTCAACGCGAGATAGTCCGTCGCGGCGGTAATGTTCTGGCGCTGGATGGCTTCGGCCGTAAACGCGGTAACCGCGACCGGCACATCCTGCATACTCTGCTCACGCCGTTGCGACGTGACGATGATTTCCTCGAGCACGTCGTTTTGTGCGAACAGCGGTGGCGTGAAGGCGATGGTCGACAAGACCAGGCCTGAGACGAGACGTTTCATGTTAATTCCCCCTTTGCGCTCCGGCCGATTGTCCCGGGTCGCGGTACCGAATAATGGTTTCAGCCGTTTGTTGTAATGTAGCACCAAAGGCCGATAAACCAGAGAACGACAAAATTAGTTTATGTATAAACGATCTGGGCGTCAACCCGTTTTCCTGACCCCGGGCCGGGCAAAAGACCACCGTTGCAGGATCACAACTGAACACGATCAGTCGCCAGGTTTGTTGGCACGCCGGCGAATCTGCCGCAGCAACTTCTCGGGATTACCGGGCCTCGACCAGGGACAGCGAGGCAAGCACAGCGCGCAACCGAGCGCTTCGCCGAAATACGGGATGCACTTGTCGAAGTCGACGTACCATTTCACCTCGCCGCGGACCATCTGTTTCTCGTCGAATATGGCGCCGGGCGGGCAGGCGTTGCTGCAGGCCCGGCAGCGCATGCAAAAATCGTCGGCGCCGAACACATCCGGCGAGTCGCTCAGCAGCGGTAAATCAGTGGTCACCGCCGACAGGCGGAACGCCGAACCGAACTGCCGATTGATGATCGATCCGTGCTTGCCCAGTTCGCCGAAGCCGCTGGCAATCGCGGCGGGAATCATATTGAGGGCGGTGGCGTACGGACCCTGGTAGGCCTTTGCGTAGTAGCCTTGCGACAAGATGAAATTCGTCAGCTTGCGGCAGGCACGCGCGGCGCGATTGTACTCCTTGGCGACCACTACCGCTGCCGTCGGATTCTCGAAACTGGGCGGTGCCTGCGCCAGCTCGTCGTAATCCATCGCAACACCGATCGTGATCACCCAGGGCTCATTGATCTCGTAACCCTCGTAAACGTACTCGGGTTTTACGGCAGTAATCCCGACCAAATCGCTTTCATTGGCGAGTGCGAATTCCTTGACGATGGAGGTCCACTCGGCGGCAGGTTTGCTGTTCTTCCCGGGTGCCTGCGGAACCGCTTTCGGCCCCCGGCCGCCGGGCGGGTCCGGACGGAAATATTCCCGCACGGCCGGGGAACGCCGGTGGTAGTCCGTGACCTCCTTTTGCAGCCGCGCATGCGTCTGGCGATCGGGCGGATGCCAGAAAAATCGCGAAGGCCGGCGCGGCTCGGACTCACCCAGGCCATTGACGGCGTTGCCGGATATCTCCGGGAAACAGTCAGTAAAGCGCGCCATCGGCTTGAAGGGTTTCTTACGGCTCATGTATTGGGTCCCGCCAGGTATTTGTCCATCGTTATGATGAGGTGATCGCCGATACGGTACGCCGCGTCATCGGTCACGGAATATCCAAGACTCGCATAAAATCCTTCGAGATGTGCGTGCGGATGCATGACCAGTCGCCGCACGCCGTGCGTTTCGGCGGCGGCATCGAGCGCCGCCAACAAACGCGCAGCGATTCCTCTGCCACGATACGCTGGCAGCACCGCGATTCGCGCAACCTCGGCTACCTGACTACCCAGGTCGCGCAGTCGCGCCGTTGCGACGACGTCGTTGCCGTCGCGCGCCACTAGAATCAACGCAGTGTCGTTTCCTTCGAGGCATTCGTCCTTTGCGATGCCCTGCTCATCGCAGAAGACGCGCAACTGGAGCGCGATCGCGGCGTCGATTTCTGTCCGCGTCTGTGCTTCGCCGATCGAGATCATGACATCGCCCTGCGGTCCACCGCGGCGCTACCGCGACAACAGCAGCGCAACTTTTTCCCGAATTACCGCAATCGCTGTGTCGACCGATTCGAGGTGAGTATTGAAGCCCAGAATTGCCATGCGGATCGTGTACCTGCCGTCTATCGTGGTCGACGTCAGGAAAACACGTGCGTCGTCTTGTATCTCCTTTACGAGGCGACGATTGAATGCATCCGGGTCGTGGCCAGAAGGCAGGTAGCGGAAAGTTACGACCGAGAGGTCCGGGCCCGGGCCAAGCTCGCAGTGCTCTTCATCACGCATGCAATCGCGGAAATAGCGGGCCAGCAACAGCTTCTCCTCCAACGCCGCGCGGAATGGGGCGACGCCCAGCAACTTGAGCGGCAACCAGAACCGCAGACCGCGGAACGGCCGCGTCAGCTCAGGCGAAAGGTCGCAGGCCGAACGTTCCGTATCGTCTTCGATGTCCTGCATATAGACGCCGCGCGCGCGAAACGCATTGCGCATCTTTTGTCCATCGCGCACGAGCACGGCTCCTGTCCCGCTGGGGAGGAAAAAGCCCTTGTGCGGGTCGAGCACCAGGGAGTCGGACTTTTCCAGGCCGGCAAGACGTGTTTTCCCGTCCTTGCACAGCAGGAATGCGCCGCCGTAGGCAGCGTCAACGTGAAACCAGACGCCTGCGGCCCTGGCGACATCCGCTATATCATCGAGTGGATCGACCGCACCGACGTCCGTTGAACCTGCACTGGTCGCCACGAGCCAAGGTGTCAGACCTGCGTCCCGATCGGCTGCAATTGCGTGCTCCAGCTCCGCGACGTTCATTCGCAGCTCGCCAGTCATCGGAACCTGCCGCAGCACGCAATCGCCCATCCCGGCGATGCGAAGGGCCTTGGCGAACGTATGATGCATCTGGGGCGTGAGGTACACGACGGAACGGGAAACCTTCGCGCTACCGATACCGTGTGCCTCGCGCGCCGTCACGACGGCGGACAGCGTCGCCATGCTGCCGCCAGAGGTCAGGTCGCCCTCCGCCGTTTCAGGGTAACCGGTGAGGTCAACAAGCCAGTTAACCAGGGATTGTTCCAGGCGGGCAGCGCCCGGACCCGCATAGCCGACACCGGCATAGCGGTTGATGACGGCCGCGATGAAATCGGCAAGCGCGGAGGGGTAGATGCCGCCGCTGGGTATGTACGCAAAGAATCGGTCAGAGACAATCGCCTGACCGGTGCTCGACACATGCTCGTGCAAGATATCCAGCGCTGACTCGATCGTGTCCGGTTGACCCGTGATGCGCAACGCGGCCAGCGAATCCGCTGCGGCGGGTGCGGGTTGATAAACGGCTTGCTTCGCACTGCGTTCGATAAAAGACTCGGTAAACTCGGCGACCTTCGCCAGGGCTGCCCGGCGCGTCTGCGAATCGAGTTGCAGCGGCGCCGCCCCCTGCTGCAGCTCGAGCAGTCGTGCAACGATGTCCCCAGCCGGCGGTTTCTCTCTTGAAGTATCCATGCTCCAGATCAGCGCGCCAGCGCCTCGCGTAGCCGCGACAATTCGCGGTAGGCTGTTCGAATATCGTCGCGATTCGCTGCCATGCGCTGGTCGCGCAGTTTCTCGAGCGACTTCAGCAATACATCCAGCGGCGGGCCGCTCGCGGTTATGCCTTTCAGGTGCATTTCATCGAGTTCAGAGGACGGTTTCTCGATGAAGCGACGGACCAGTTGATCATGGTGCTGCTGCGCGGTTTTGCCGTGCATGTCGCAAACCTCGACAAACATCGCTGCGTTCCTGCGAAACCAGTCCTCGCCGCTGTGTTTTTTCAGCAATGCAAGGAATTCGCGCAACAGGCTCCGGCGACGCATGCAGTCGCGCAGCCGCCCCTGGTCCTCAGGTCTCATGTACAGGAACTTGTCGACCAGCAATTGCGAATACGACGCACTGTCCGCACGGCACAGTCCCAGCAGGAGATCGATTTCGTTGATGCCGGCGAAATCCCCGGCGTTGGCTCCACGGTACTCGTGAATTCCGACACGGTGCGGCTTGTAATACGGCCGCACATTGTAAAAGAACCGGTCCGTATCCAGTTTTCTGAACAACTCGTCGTTGAAATCGAGCACGTCCTGCAATGCGTCCCGCGCCACGACCAGGAGATCGTAGCTTACCGGGTTCGAAACACCGAGCGGCAGGATTCGCCTGAGCGCATCCGCGGCGCGTTTGAACGCGAAGATACTGCGCGTGTTGTACGACAGAAAAATTTCTTCGGCCTCGAGCGACGTAAAACACTTGTATTTTCCAGCGATCGCACGGTTATGCGTCGACAAGTGACTCGTCGCGAAACGCGGCGTCACGCCAAGCGACGCGCCGAGCTGCAGAGCCAGGGAAGACGCTTCAATCAGTGGCGACGACCGTTCGCGCGATGGCTCGGTAATATCGTGTCGGCGACACGCGGCCATGTAGAGTCCGACATTGCCGAGAAGATCGAATCCGCTGTCGAACCCTTCGTCGGTGTTGCCCTCCTCCAGCAACGCGGCAATGTAACGTCGGCCGTCTGCAACCAGGCTATCTTTTATTGTCTGTCCGGACCCTGACACATCGGCCCGATCTTCCTGGGTGAAATAGAGCTCTTCCAGTTTCGTATTCATCTCGACAAAACTGCCGCGAATCCATTCGTCAAATGCTTTAACTTTGGCTGTCATTTTCCGCATTACCCGGCATTCGGCCGGCATTCCCGTATTCGTTGTTTGTTGGTGGATGATACATGGACTCGTTGCCCGTGGATGACTTCCCGCGGCCGGCTCAGTCCAGCAATACCCGGTCGATTTCAACCTGCGTATCCGTCAGCCGCTGCGCCAGCGTTTCAGCGTCGCTATCCGTGAGCCCGCGCAATGCGTCTTCGATGACCTCCCTGTAAACCGCGTGCATTTCTTCCCATAGCTCACGCCCCGCGCCGGTCAGCGTAACCAGCTGCACGCGACGGTCTTCATCGGACACGCTGCGCTTGATGTAGGCACGTGACTCCAGTCGGCTGACCACACCGGTGATGTTGCCCTTGGTTACCATCAATTTTGCGGCAAGCTGCCCCATCGTCAGCCCGTCGCGGAATTGCGCCAGCGTCGTCAGCACGTCATAGCGCGGCAAGCTCGATTGAAAGTCGCTCGCAAAGCGCTTCCGCAACGTGCGTTCCACGCTGGTGAAGCATCCGAGCAGCGCCAGCCAGGCGCGCATCCGGTATTCGTCCTGCGGCAGCGTCTCAACGATGATTTCAAAAAGGTTCTTGTCTTGCATCGACAGATCCCGGGTAAAGTGCCGCGTCACCCACGACGATCAGTTCGCGGCGGCCATACGGTTCACTTTCATATTTTCGCGACCACCGACTTCAGCTCGGTGTATTGCAGCAGCGACTCCAGGCCATTTTCCCGACCCCAGCCCGATTGCTTGTAACCGCCAAACGGGACTGCCATGTCCGGTATACCGTGGCAATTGATCCACACAATGCCTGCCTTTATCGCGGCCGCAGTTCGATGCGCCTTGCCGATATCTCGCGTCCAGATACTCGCTGCCAGTCCGTACTCGCTGTCGTTGGCGACCGCGGCAACTTCGTCTTCGCTGTCGAACGGCATCGCCACCAGTACGGGACCGAAAATTTCTTCTTTCACGACGGTCATCTCCCTGTGCGTATCCGCGAACACGGTGGGTTGCAGGTAGAAACCACCCAGGCCGGGTAGCGTTTCGCCGCCGGCTGCAACGCGCGCGCCCTCGCGCTTGCCGGCCTCGATCAGCTCGCACACGGAATTCAGATGCGGCCTGGAGATCAGCGGGCCCATTTCGGTGTCCGCGGCCAGCGCCGAGCCCACCTCGAGGCGCTTCGCGATCCCGGCCACGCCATCGACAACGGCGTCGTAGACCGGCCGCTGCACGTACAGCCGCGACCCGGCAACACAAACCTGGCCGGCATTGGAAAATATCGCGGCGGCAGCGCCGCTGACCGCAGCTTCGATGTCCGCATCGGCGTAAACGATGACCGGCGACTTGCCGCCGAGCTCCAGCGTCACTTTCTTCAGGTTGCCTTTTGCAGCGTCAACGATGCTTCGTCCAACCGAGGTCGAGCCCGTAAACGAAACCTTGTCGACATCAGGATGTTCCGCCAGCCGTTGCCCGACGAGCGAGCCCGAACCGGTAACGATATTGACCACGCCGGCAGGCACGCCCGCTTCGATCATCAACTCGCCGAGACGAACCGTGGACAGCGGTGTCTGCGTGGCGGGCTTGACGATGACGCTGCACCCAGCCGCCAGTGCCGGCGCGATTTTCCAGCTGGCCTGCACCAGCGGGCCGTTCCACGGAACGATCAGCGCGGCAACGCCCACCGGCTCGCGCAGCGTATAGATGTGAAACGCCTGCCCAGGGACCGTCGAGAGCTGTTTCGTGCTGCCTTCGATTTTCGTGCACCAGCCGGCGTAGTAACGGAAGCAATCGGCGGCGAACGGCACTTCGCCATGCCGCGCCGCCGCGAACGGTTTGCCCGCATCGAGCATCTCCAATTCGGCAACCTCGTCGGCATGCTGCTCGAGCAGGTCGCCGATACGCCACAGAATCTTGCCACGCCAGGACGGTGTCAGCC
>JAHHOT010000024.1 GCA_018677555.1 Gammaproteobacteria bacterium
CTCGAGCTCCTGCTCGAGCGCTTCCTGATTGTAAAAGTCGTCGGATTGCCAGGGTATCGGGTGCCGTGTTGGCGCATCCAGGCTACCCTCGCGCCTCTCGCCAGATTTACTCATACGGTGCGCACGGGCCGGTCGGATGCCCGGCCCTGCTATCAGTCGTCCAGCGTATCGAGTGCCTTCTGAAAGCGATTCGCATGCGACCGCTCGGCTTTGGCGAGTGTCTCGAACCAGTCGGCGATTTCCTCGAAGTCTTCGTCCCGCGCGGTTTTCGCCATGCCGGGATACATGTCGGTGTATTCGTGCGTTTCGCCGGCAATTGCCGCAGCAAGGTTTTTCGACGTAGAGCCAATTGGCATTCCTGTCGCCGGGTCACCAACTTCCTCGAGATATTCCAGGTGCCCGTGCGCGTGCCCCGTTTCACCCTCCGCCGTCGAGCGGAATACGGCAGCAACGTCGTTGTAACCTTCGACATCGGCCTTCGCCGCGAAATACAGGTAGCGCCGATTTGCCTGGGATTCGCCGGCAAATGCATCTTTCAGATTCGTCTCGGTTTTACTGCCCTTCAATGACATGATCTTTTCCTCCCGCAGGGGTTAGTCCGATTGGCTAGACTCAGTCTAATTGGCCATGACGATAAGCGTAGCGATTGCTCGTGTCAATCTCGGGTACCCGTGAATTGACGCTGCCGCTGTGCGCAGGTAGCTTAGCCGCTCTTGCGCAGGGCATCGAAGGCGGTCGAGACCCAATGACTGGCAGTAAAAACCTGAATCTCGAGAAATCATTGTCACAACTCGAAGCGTTGATCGAGGAACTCGAAGGCGGCGAGTTGCCGCTCGACAAGGCGATGAAAAAATTCGAGGAGGGCATAAAACTCACCCGCGGTTGCCAGGCAGCCTTGAAGGACGCCGAACAGAAAGTCGAAGTATTGCTGAAAAGCGCGGGCGGTGAGGAACTCCTGCAGGACTTGGAGCCCGACGAAGACTAGACGAAGCGCTCTGCCTTCAGCGACCGCGACGCAGCCGCCGGTCGTGTAATCCGAACGGAGTAACCACGGTCAGGTCTGCGCGCTGCCGTCGCCCTGCAGGCGAGTGATGAGGGCCCGCAAAAATACCTTGTTGAATCGCAGCTGGCAGGCGGAGGAAACCTGCTCCATGAGTGTCGAGCTGACGCGCAGTATCGTGACCGGGCCGCGCGCGCGGATGGAGGCGGTGCGCTTGGCACCGCGTACATAACTCGTTTCGCCGAAACAGTCACCGTTCGCGAGCACACCGAGTGCATTGCCGTTGGCCTCTACGGCGGCCTGTCCGGACACGATGATATAAAAGCGGTCGTCCATCTCGCCTTCGCGAACGATATTTTCACCGTCCTGGTATTCGTGCCAGTCACTGGCGCGCAGCACTTCCCAGATTTCGGCATGCGAAAACTCGTGGAAAAAAGTCAGGGTACGCAGCAGGTCGAAGTGTTCCTGGTTGTCGAGGCTCTGGTACTTGGTGCGCAGGTCCTGGTACACCCGCGTGAGATCCGCAGCCATCGCCGCGCCGCTGGTGCAGCGCTTGGTCGCGTCCTTTTGCATCGACTGCGCAACGACGTCCTCCAGCTCTTCGGACAGGTCGTCGCGATAGGTATGAATGGGCGGCGGCGTCGCGTAGACGATCTGGTGCAGTAGCTTCGACAGGTTGTCCGCGCGGAATGGCCGGAAGCCGGTCAACAACTCGTAAAGCACGGCTCCCAGCGAGTAAATGTCCGATGCGGGCGTCAGGTCCTCGGACTGCACCTGCTCGGGCGACATGTAGCTCGGCGAACCGGCAATACCCTCTATTCGCGAGACCTCCGAATCACTGACGATCGCAATGCCGAAATCGATGATACGCACATCGTTGTCGATGGTGAGCATCACGTTGCTGGGCTTGATGTCGCGATGAATAACGCCACGGCCGTGGGCATAGTGCAGCGCCTTCGCGCACTTGTAGATGATTTCGACGACGTCGTCGACCCGCAACAGGTTGTCGGGACGGCAGTATGCCGCCAGCGTACGTGCGCCCTGTATGTGCTCCGTTACGACGTAGTACTTGCCGTCCTCTTCGCCGGCGTCGTAAATCGGCATGATATTCGGATGCTGCAGCATGCCGACCATGTGAGCTTCGTTGAAGAACATCTTGCGCGACACGCGCGCCCGATCCTGGTCCGCATCTTCCTCGATGTTGTAAACCTTGATGGCGACATCGCGGCGGTAGTAAGGATCGTGTGAAAGATAGACGGTTCCGGTGCTGCCCTTGCCGACCTGGTTGATGATGACATACTTGCCGATCTTCGCAGGCACAGCTGCAGACCGAGCGACATCGGAGGCGTTCCGGGCCATTTGATCCTTCTCTTCAGAGCAACAGCCACCTGCCAATACCGAGCAATAATGCGGCATACAGAGCGGCTACGAGGTCATCCAGCATAATTCCCGTGCCTCCGGCCAGTCTGTGATCCAGGTCCCGAATCGGCCACGGTTTCCAGATGTCGAACAGCCTGAAGAGGCCAAATCCGGCGGCCCAGCCGAATACCGTCGGCGGAGCCACCAGCAGTACCAGGTAAATCCCCGCAATCTCGTCCCACACGATGCCGGGATGGTCGTGGACGCCGACGCGCCGTGCCGACTCCCCGCAAATCCACACTCCCGCAATGACCAGGACCAGGGCGATCACCAGACGCAGGTCCGGCGCCAGCGACAGGCTCGCCCATGCAATACCGACCCCGACCAGTGTCCCTGCGGTGCCCGGCGCCCACGGTGACAGGCCGCTTCCGAAGCCGAATGCCAGAAAGTTGACAGGATCGAGCAGCTTTTTCGCCGGTAGTCGTTGCATGCCGTCCTAGGGATTCCCGAAATGCGTATAACCCGCGTCGTCGTAGGGCACCTGCCGGCCGTCTTGCCGGCATATGACCCCGGCGCCCTGCGTTACGCTGCCAATACGAGCGACCGGCGTGCCGGCCCCGGACGCGATTTGCCGGATCCGACCGCGTTGACCGGGCGCTGCCGTGAAGCAGAGTTCGTAGTCGTCGCCGCCGGCCAGCGCCAGATCGAGCGCGCTATCCGGAAACGCCCTGCGCAGGGCCGGTGAGCACGGTATGGCATCCAGCTCCAGGGTTGCGCCGGCGCCGCTCGCCTGCAACAGCTTGACGAGGTCCCCGTAAAGGCCGTCGGAAACGTCGATGGCGGCGGTGACGAATCCGGCGAGTTCGCGCGCGAGTTGGAGCCGTGGTTGTGGCCGGCGAAAACGGCCGCGCAAATAAGCAACATCTGCGTCAGGACCCTCGACATCGTCAAGGCGCAGACCAGCCGCCGCATCGCCGGTTGTGCCACTCAACCAGATATCGTCACCGCTGGCAGCGCCGCTGCGTGCGATCGCCCGTCCCGCTTCGACTTCTCCGAGCAAATGAATGCCAACCACCAGCTCGCTGCCGCGCGTGGTATCGCCTCCCACCAGCGTGACCGAATGTCGGCGCGCCGCTTCGAACAAACCTTCCGAAAACAGGGACAACCATGCTTCTTCCGCCTGCGCCAGCGTAAGCGACAGGAGCATCCAGCGCGGCTCGGCGCCCATGGCAGCGATATCCGAAAGGTTCACCGCAACCGCGCGGAAGCCGATGTCGTCCGCCGGCATCGACTGCGGAAAATGCACCCCTTCCACCATTGTGTCGACCACGCTGACGATTTGTCGTGCGTGGCGCGGCGTAAGCACCGCACCATCGTCGCCAATGCCGAGAGCGACAGCCTGGTCCGCTGATTCGCGTGTGAAGTATCGCTGGATGATGTCGAATTCACGCACCGGGCCGGTCCTGGCGTTCAATCATTATCGTCCGAACGAATTTGCCTGGCCGCCCGGTCGAGTACGGCGTTGACGTACTTGTGAGCATCGGCAGCACCAAACTTCCTGGCCAGGTTGACGGCTTCGTTGATGACCACCTTGAACGGGACATCGCGGCGAGCCTGCAGTTCATGAATACCCTGCATCAGGATGGCGCGCTCCACTGGGTCGAGCTGTTCCGGCGGCCGATCAGCGAACGCCCCGATACTGCGGTCGATTGCGTCGATGTTGCCGCTGATGCCGCGCAGCGTCTCCAGAAAGTACTCCTGATCGACGCGCTGGTATTCCGGCCGATCGCTGAACTGGGCAATCAGTTCGTCAGTATCGTGTTCGGCAATTTGTTGCTGGTACAACGCCTGCACTACCAGTTCACGGGCACGACTGCGCGCGCCGGCGGGTCCGCCCCTGCTCATGTCCGTTGTCCCGTTTGCTTCGCGTCCGCGAATTAGTCCAGTTTGCGAAGGAGATTGACCATTTCGATGGCAGCCAGTGCGGCTTCCTCACCCTTGTTGCCGGCCTTCGTGCCCGCCCGTTCGATCGCCTGTTCGATCGTGTCGACCGTGAGCACGCCATTGCCGACCGGTACTCCGTGTTCGCGCGCCGCGGCACTCACGCCGCGCGCGCATTCGCCGGCAACATGATCGAAATGCGGCGTCGCGCCACGGATGACGGCGCCCAGCGCAATAATGCCGTCCGCCCTGCGAGCGGCAGCAACCCGGGCAACGGCCAGCGGCATTTCGTAGGCGCCCGGTACACGCACGATTTCGATGTCTTTGTCGTTCGCGCCGTGGCGCCGAAGACAGGAAACAGCCGCTTTCACCAGCGACTCGACGATAAATTCGTTGAAGCGGGATGCAACGATAACGAAACGTGCGTCCCGTGCGCTCATGTCACCTTCGATGACTTTGATCTTGTCCATTGAATATCCGTTATTTTTCGACGTATTCGGATATCTCGAGGCCGAAGCCGGAAATACCGTACATGTGCTTCGGCGCCGAGAGCACGCGCATGCGAGTAACTCCCAGATCACGCAGTATCTGCGCGCCGACGCCGTAAGTTTTCAGCACTGCGTCACCCGCACGCTTGTCACCAAGTTCGTCGCGCTTTTTTGAAAGACCTTCCACGGCATCCATGAGGTCACGCGCAGTTTCCTGCCCACGCAACAACACCACGATCCCGGTCTCTTCCTGCGCGATACGTTCAATCGCACTGCCAATGCCCCAGCCAAAGTCCGGGTTGTGCACGGTCAGCAAATCGCCCAACGTGTCCTGGATATGGACCCGCACAAGTGGGTCGTCGCATTTCTCGAGCTTGCCTTTGACCAGGGCAATGTGGACCGCCCGGTTGACGTGGTCGTCATAGCAGTAGAGCGTGAACGCGCCGTAGTCCGTTTGTACCGACTTGGTCGCGATGCGTTCGACAAAACGTTCCTTGCCGAGCCGATATTCGATGAGGTCGGCGATCGTGCCGATTCGCACGCCGTGCTCCTTGGCGAAAGTTTCCAGATCCGGACGACGCGCCATGCTCCCGTCCTCGTTGAGGATCTCGACAATCGCTGCCGCGGGCTCAAGGCCGGCAAGTCGCGCCAGATCGCAACCCGCCTCGGTGTGGCCGGCCCTGGTCAGCACGCCGCCCGGTTGCGCCATTACCGGAAAGATGTGCCCGGGTTGGCTAAGGTGCTCGGGTTTGGCGCCCGGCGCCACCGCGACCTGCACCGTGCGGGCGCGATCGTGTGCGGAAATACCGGTCGTGATTCCCTCTGCGGCTTCGATCGAAATCGTGAAATTCGTCGCATGGCGCTGGTCCGTTTCGTCCACCATCAGTGGCAGACGCAACTGCGCGCAACGTTCGCGTGTCATCGTCAGGCAAATCAATCCACGACCGTAACGCGCCATGTAGTTGATGTCTTCCGGACGGACTTTTTCGGCCGCCATGATCAGGTCACCCTCGTTTTCACGATTTTCGTCATCGACCATGATGACCATCTTGCCGGCGCGAATATCGGCAATGATGTCTTCGATTTCGCTGAACGTGGAATTTCCAGCCGAAGGGTGCAGCGTGGTCTTGTTATGCATAACCGTTTGCTCGCAAAAAAGTCCGGGTGATACCGTTACCGTCTGGGTCAAGCAACCGCTCCAGGTAACGCGCCAGCATGTCGACCTCTATATTGACTCTGGTACCGGCGGAAAATCCGCCTATCGTCGTGACATCGGCAGTATGTGGAATGATATTCACATCGAAGCCCGATTTTGATACCTCGTTTATAGTAAGGCTGACACCGTCAACACAAACCGAACCTTTGCGCGCCACGTAACGAGCGTACTCGCTCGGGATATCAATTGACAGCACGATCGAACGCGCATCGCTGCTGCGACTCCTTACTGTACCCACGCAATCGACATGGCCACTCACGAGGTGACCGCCCAGCGGCTGGCCCGCCGTCAGTGCCGGTTCGAGATTCACACTGCTGCCCACCTTGAGGTCGTCCAGCGCAGTAACATTCAGCGTTTCGACGGACACGTCGGCGGCGAAACCGTCCGCGGAAAATTCGACGGCGGTCAAACACACGCCATTGACGGAAATGCTGTCACCAATGCTGAGAGTTTCCCAGTCGAGACCGTCGCTGGCGACGACCAGGCGCACGTCGCCTCCGGTCCGCTGCAACTGGCGCACGTGGCCAAGGGCTTTGATGATTCCGGTAAACATCAGCTGGCCGGCGCCGGCCTGGCGGTAATGCGCATGTCAGCGCCCACGCGCCGCATGTCCGAGATCGACAATGCCATTTTCTGTTCCAGCCCTTCCCATAGAGGCGTGCTGAACATGCCCCTGGTCTCGCTCCCCATAATATGGGGCGCCTGATAAATCACAAGCTCATCGACCAGTTCCTCGGTGAGCAGCGTGCCGGCCAGCGTTTGCCCCGCCTCTACCAGCAAATCGTTGACGTCCAGTTTGCCGAGTTCCTGCAACACCCCGGCCAACGACAACTGCCCGGCGCCGGACATACAGCACACGGTCGCGCCACGCGCTTCCAGGGCCTGACGGTTTTCGTCGTTGATGCAGAACACGAGGGTCTCACCCGGCAATTCCAGCATGCAGGCAGACGGCGGCATGCGCAGGCGGGAGTCCGCAATGACGCGCAAAGGCTGTCGTGAAACCAGGTCCGGCTCGCGCACCGTGAGGGATGGATCGTCCGCCAGGACAGTCCCGATCCCTGTAAGGATGGCACCGGAGGCAGCCCGCAGGCGCTGCACGTCGGCACGCGCCTGCGGGCCGGTGATCCATTGGCTGTGGCCATCCGCCATCGCGGTGCAACCATCCAGGCTGCAGGCCACTTTCAGCCGTACGAATGGCCTGCCGCGCTCCACCCTGGATATGAACCCCTCGTTCATTGCCGCGGCTGCGTTGCGCAACAAACCGCAACTCACCTCGATCCCGGCGCGTCGCAATGCCTTCAAACCTTTGCCAGACACCTTTTTGAACGGATCCTCCATGGCAGCCACGACGCGCGCAACGCCGGCTGCGATCAGCGCGTCGCAGCAAGGCGGAGTCCGGCCATGATGCGCACAGGGCTCCAGCGTTACGTAAACGGTCGCACCTTCCGCGGTGCTGCCGGCTTCGTTGAGCGCATGAATCTCGGCGTGCTCGGTGCCGGCTTCGCGGTGCCAGCCGCTGCCGACCATCTTGCCGTCGCGGACGATCACGCAGCCTACCCGCGGGTTGGGATGCGCCGTGTACTGACCCCGGCGAGCAAGCTGCAACGCGTGCCCCATATATTCGCTGTCGGCAGCGGAAAATGTTTCTGTCTGTGTGGCGGTCAACGTAGTCGTTCCCGAGCTGACGCGTGTCGGGCGCGTCGCTATTTGTTCTTGCCAAGGAGTTCCGGTAACAACGACATCTGTTCGCGGTTTGCCGCATTGTCGGAAATTTCCTGCAGCCGTTTTATCTCGTCCTCGAACTCGGTGACATCCTGGAAGCGGCGATAGACCGACGCGAATCTGACGTATGCGACCTCGTCGAGATTACGCAATTCTTCCATGACGAGGTCGCCAATGAGTCGCGATGGCACTTCCCGTTCGCCCATGGTGCGCAATCGATGGATCAGCCGGCCGACCGCTTGCTCGAACTCGTCCGAGGGCACCGGCCGCTTCTCCAGTGCGCGCACCATGCTGCTGCGCAACTTGGACTCGTCGAAGGGTTGGCGGCTGTTGTCGCTTTTGACCAGGCGTGGCATGACCAGTTCGGCGCTTTCGAACGTAGTGAAACGCTCGTTGCAGTGCAGGCATTGGCGCCGCCTGCGTATCTGGCGGCCCTCGCCGGCCAGGCGCGAGTCGATAACCTTCGTTTCCTCATTATTGCAGAATGGACAATGCACGCGTGCTACCGGGGCCGGGATACTATTATTATCCTATCAGAGTTCCCCGACCGGACTCACCGCGCCGATCGAGGCCGTGGCCAGGCACGCCTCACGCGTAGACCGGAAAGCGCCCGCACAGCGCCTTGGCCTGGTCATGCACCCGCCGGATCACGTCGCCGTTCCCGATGTCATCCAGGATGTCGCAGATCCAGTTGGTCAGCTCCTGCGTTTCCGCCTCGCCGAACCCGCGGGTCGTAATTGCCGGTGTACCGAGCCGCAGTCCGCTGGTAACGAATGGCGAGCGCGGGTCATTGGGCACCGTGTTCTTGTTGACCGTTATGTTTGCACGGCCGAGTGCTGCGTCGGCGTCCTTGCCGGTAATGTCTTTATCGATGAGGCTCAGCAGCACCAGGTGATTATCAGTGCCGCCGGAAACGATGTCGTAGCCACGCGTCATGAATGCAGCGGCCATGGCCCTGGCGTTGTCGACAACCTTCGCCTGATAGTCGCGAAATTCCGGCTGCATCGCCTCGAGAAACGCCACAGCCTTGGACGCGATGACGTGCATCAGCGGACCGCCCTGCGTCCCCGGAAACACGAGGGAATTGAATTTTTTCGTCAGCTCGTCGTTCTTGCGCGCAAGTATGACTCCGCCTCGGGGGCCACGCAGGGTCTTATGCGTGGTGCTCGTTACGACGTCGGCGAACGGCAACGGACTTGGGTAATGGCCGGTCGCCACGAGGCCCGCCACGTGCGCCATGTCGACCATGAAGTATGCGCCCACGCTGTCGCAGATCGCACGAAAGCGTTGCCAGTCGAGCACTCTCGAATGCGCCGAGAAACCCGCGATGATCATGCGCGGCTTGTGCTGTTCCGCCAGCGACTGCACCTGGTCGTAGTCGACCAAACCGCTCTCGGCGTCAACCCCGTATTGCACGGCGTGGAAAAGTTTGCCCGAAAAATTCACCTTGGAGCCATGCGTGAGATGACCGCCGTCGGAAAGACTCATGCCCAGGATCGTGTCGCCCGCATCCAGCAGGGCCAGCATGGCGGCGGCGTTGGCTTGCGACCCGGAGTGCGGCTGAACGTTGGCAAAATCGGCGCCGAACAGCTGCTTTGCGCGGTCGATCGCCAGCTGCTCCGCGACATCGACATACTCGCACCCACCGTAATAGCGACGGCCGGGATAGCCCTCCGCGTACTTGTTGGTCAGCACGGAGCCCTGCGCTTCCAGGACTCGCGGGCTGGCGTAGTTTTCTGAGGCAATCAGCTCGATATGCTCTTCCTGACGACGGGTCTCGTCAACGATGGCGGCATATAACTCGGCGTCAAATTCCTCGATCGACGGCGTATCGGCAAACATTTGGATCGGTCTCCGGGGTGGCAGGCACAAAACGCGGCAATTGTACCTGTATGCCGCCGGAATAGAATCGACTAATTCCGATTATTGGCTCTCGACGAACGATTGCACGACGCGCGTCCACGCGCGTGCGAGGTTGCGCCGGTTGTAGCCTCCACCGCCCGTTGCGACGATGCGGCCCTGCGCGTGTCGTTCCGCAATTGCACACAACGCAGCAGCCGCCCGGCCGTGCGCGTCTTCGCTGTAGCGCAAATGCGTGATCGGGTCGCCGGCCATGCTGTCAGCGCCGCACTGGAACAACAGAAATTCGGGTGGATGTTGCTCAAGGTAATCTTCAACCCGCGTCCAGGCATCGGCAAATTCGGCATCGCCCGCGCCCGGCTGCATGGGAATATTGAGCTTGGTACCCGCAGCCCGGCCGCGGCCGGTTTCAGATTCGGCACCAGTGCCCGGATAGAGATAACGCCCATCCTCATGCAGATCGGCGAATATCAGATCAGGGTCCGTTTCGAAACCGTAAAACACGCCGTCGCCGTGGTGCGCGTCGATGTCGACGTATGCGATTCGCTGCAATCCATGCTTTTTACGCAAGTACTCCACTGCGATTCCGCAATCATTAAAGACGCAGAAGCCTGCGGCATGATCGCGTGCGGCATGATGCAAGCCGGCGATCGGCACGAACGCCCTGCGCGCGCTGCCCGACATGACAGCGTCTACCGCAGCCAGCGTCGTGCCGACGACGTCACGGGCCGAATCGAATATTCCTGCCATTGCCGGTGTGTCGCCAGCGTCGAGATAGCCATGACCGTCGGCCGATCGCCGGGAAACGAAATCGATGTATTCAGCGGTATGAAATAGCGCGAGATCGTCGACCGATGCGCGCCGCGGCGCGGCATAGACAATTGCCGATTCGAATGACTGTGCCGCAAGCTCGTCGTGAAATACGTCATGACGATCGATGCCGAACGGGTGATCCTCGCCGAATCCATACTGCGCTAGTGCTTCGCCCTTGTAGACGTAAACCGGCTGTGCTGCCACGTTGCGAACCGCTCCGGGGTGACATGTTTTGTATTTGCCCAGCTTACCGGATAATGTCGCCCGAAATCAGCCGGATATCGGCTCCACCGCACAACGAGGACGCTCGTCGGACCATGGCACAATACATATACACGATGAACCGGGTGGCAAAGGTCGTTCCACCGAAGCGCTTCATCATTCGCGATATATCGCTCAGCTTTTTTCCGGGTGCCAAGATCGGCGTACTCGGCCTTAACGGTTCCGGCAAATCCACGCTCCTGCGCATCATGGCCGGGCTCGACAAGGATTACGAGGGCGAAGCGAGACCGCAGCCAGGCATCAATATTGGTTACCTGCCGCAGGAACCGGAACTCGATCCGCAGAAAGACGTGCGCGGCAATGTCGAGGAAGGAGTGACGTCCGCCAAGGCGCTGCTGGATCGATTCAACGAAATCAGTATGGCATTCGCGGAACCAATGGACGATGACGCGATGAACGCCTTGCTCGAGGAGCAAGGCAAACTGCAGGATGCCATCGAGTCCGCCGGCGCATGGGAACTCGATCGAAAACTCGACGTCGCCGCGGATGCGCTCAGGCTCCCTCCCTGGGATGCCGATGTCAGCAATCTTTCCGGCGGCGAGAAACGTCGCGTCGCGTTGTGCCGCCTGCTGCTCTCGGAACCCGATATGCTGCTGCTCGACGAGCCGACCAACCACCTGGACGCCGAGTCGGTTGCGTGGCTCGAGCGATTCCTCGAAGAATACCCGGGCACTGTCATCGCGGTGACCCACGATCGCTACTTTCTCGACAACGTTGCGGGCTGGATCCTCGAGCTCGACCGCGGTCATGGCATCCCCTGGGAGGGCAACTATTCTTCCTGGCTGCAGCAGAAGGAGCACCGCCTCGCCCAGGAGGAGGCTACGGAAAAAGCGCGCCAGAAAGCGATGCAGGCGGAACTCGAGTGGGTTCGATCTAATCCGAAGGGTCGCCAGGCAAAATCGAAAGCGCGGTTGCGCCAGTTCGAGGAAATCTCGTCGAACGCGTACCAGAAGCGGAACGAAACCAACGAGATTTACATTCCACCAGGCCCACGACTGGGCGACGTCGTGGTGGAGGTCGCGGGTGTGCGCAAGGCATTTGCCGACAAGTTGTTGATGGACGACCTGTCATTCTCACTGCCGCCCGGCGGAATAGCGGGCATCATCGGCCCCAACGGCGCCGGCAAGACGACCCTCTTCCGCATGATCACGGGGACCGAAAAGCCGGACGCAGGCAACATTCGGGTTGGCGAATCGGTCGAGATCGCCAGCGTCGACCAGTCGCGCGATAGCCTCGACGATTCGAAAACCGTGTGGGAAGAGATCTCCGACAAGCAGGATGTCATCCAGGTTGGCAAGTACGAAACGCCGTCGCGTGCGTACGTCGGTCGATTCAACTTCCGCGGCACCGAGCAGCAAAAGAAAATCGGCCTGTTATCCGGCGGCGAGAGGAACCGGGTACACCTTGCAAAGATGCTGCGTAGCGGCGGCAACCTGTTGTTGCTCGACGAGCCGACGAACGATCTCGATGTCGAGACGCTGCGCGCGCTCGAACAGGCATTGCTGGAGTTCCCCGGTTCGGCGATCGTGATTTCGCACGACCGCTGGTTTCTGGATCGTATCGCCACACATATACTCGCGTTCGAGGGAAACAGCGAGGTCACCTGGTACGCCGGCAATTACGCCGACTACGAGGAGGACCGGAAACGTCGTCTCGGTGCGGAGGCGGCGCAACCACATCGCATCAAGTACAAGCGGCTGGACGTCTGATGGCAGTATTGCTGGCATCGTTCGCGATCGCCGCTTTCCTCGCCCTGTTTTTCTGTTTGCGCACATTTCGTTGCTTGCGGCGTCGCCGCCTGTTACGCGCGGGCGGCTCGGGCGTCAGCTGCCTGCTGTTTGCGTTCGTCGCCGGCATCACCTTTGTCGTCATTTTCAGCTACTACGGCTACGAGCGACTTGTCGCCGAGAAACGCGTTGCCAGCATCGTGTTCGAACGGCTCCAGGACGACGAGTACCGTGCCCGGCTGATGGTCGCGGGACAGGAAGACCGCTTCTTTGACCTGCGGGGCGACGAGTGGCAGATCGACGCGCGGCTGGTCACCTGGAAACCGCCCGCCACGATACTGGGACTTGACCCGATTTACCGTCTCGACCGGCTCAGCGGGCGATACTCTGCCATAGAACAGGAACGCAACGCGTCACGTACCGTGCACTCGCTGTCATCCGCGCAGCCACTCGACGTCTGGAGCGTTGCGCGCCGTCAGCCGCTGTTCTTTCCCGGCGTCGACGCGCACTACGGCTCGGCAGCGTTCGTACCGATGGCGCACGGTGCGCGCTTTGATGTCAGCCTGTCACGCGATGCACTCATCGCGCGGCCGGCCAACGAAATCGCCGAGCAAGCCACGGGAAACTGGGAATAGCGTGTCTGGACGGTTTATTATGTTTAACGCATCCTGGTCGGCAATGCGCAGGGGATATACTGACAGCTTGGCGCCCGACCAGAACAGCCAATAACAGCGACGCGGGACACCAACGGATCATGACGATCACTCTCGACCGGCAGGGCGGATTACGCAAAGACGCGGATGAACAATTCGGACTCGAATGTCCGCATTGCGGTGTTTATGCGCACATGACACCGCAGTCGGTGCCCGACACGGAATTCCTGTACGCCTCGAGACCCAGGCACGTCGGCCTGGTGTACCAGTGCGATGCCTGCCACGTTCCGATCTTTCTGCGGTTTTCCGTCAAGGAGTTTGCCGACGACAGGATCGAGCTGAATCGAAATTTCGTCGAGTTGGAGCGACCCAAGGAACGTTTTCCGTTTTCATACCTGCCGGACAAGACGGAGATTATGTTTCGCGAGGCACTTTCCTGCTATAGCCACAACAATTTCAATGCCTTTGCCTCCATGTGCCGGCGCGCTGCCAGGACTGCGTTCGATGAACTTGGCGAAGGTGGCAAACTCAAGGCCTTCGACGAAGTCATGGCGGCCCAGGAAATCGCGGAAATCGACGATGACAGCTTCGAACCCGTAAAAACCATTTTGTTCGACGCAGACAACGACGCAATGCCGATGCTGAAACGCGCACAGGCCGGCGTACTCCTGGAAGTGCTGAAGGACATGTTTTACCAGTGCTTTGTCAGGCGCGGAAAACTCGCCAGAGCCATCAAGGTACGGCGGTTTTTCGTGCAGGAAGGCAACAAGTCGGCTTGATATTTCGCCCGGCAGCCGTGGTCAATTCACCGAGTGTCGTGCGTTCCTGAACATTCGCATCCACGGACCCTCCGCGCCCCAATCGGGCGGGTGCCATGAATTCTGCACGGTCAGTGCAACCCGTTCGGGATGCGGCATCATGATCGTGACCCGCCCGTCGCGCGTCGTAAGACCGCAAACGGCTGCCTCTGAGCCGTTCGGGTTCGCGGGGTACGCCGCCGCGACGTTGCCGTAATTGTCGACATAGCGCAGCGCGACCTGGGCGCTCGCCGGCGCAGATTCAGCCGGAAATACCGCTCTGCCCTCCCCGTGTGACGTGGCTATCGGCAATCGCGACCCCGCCATGCCACGCAGAAACAAGGACGGGCTATCTACGATTTCGACGAGACTCAGCCGGGCTTCGAACTGCTCGGACCGATTTCGCAGGAATAACGGCCAGTGATCCGCGCCGGGAATTAGCGCTTTCAGGTGCGACATCATCTGACAGCCGTTGCAGACACCCAGCGCAAAGCTGTCGCCGCGCTCGAAAAAACGCGCAAATTCATCCCGCATGCGTTGATTGTAAAGAATCGATTTGGCCCACCCGCCACCGGCACCCAGGACGTCGCCGAACGAGAAGCCGCCACAGGCAATGATGCCCTGGTAGTCGTCGAGCCGGTCCAGCCCGCAAGCGAGGTCACTCATGTGCACGTCGACCGCACGAAAGCCCGCCCGCATGAACGCAGCCGCCATTTCGTATTGACTGTTGACCCCCTGCTCCCGGAGTATTGCAACGCTGGGTGCATGGCGCCCGGTGATCACGGTCGGCGCGGCGTCGCCGTGCGCGAACGTGAGCTGCACGTTCAGGCCGGGGTCTTCTACCTCCAGAATCCGCTCGTATTCCTCATTGGCAGTAAGCGGGTTGTCACGCATCGCCTGCATGCGATAGCTCAGCTCGGACCAGTTGCGTTGCAGCGCCGTCCGGTCAGCGCGGAACACGACCTCGTCGTCGTTGTAAATCACCAGCTGCTCGGCAACATCGACCGGCCCGAGTTCGATCCAGCCGAGATCGAATTCCTGCAGAATACGGGTAACGGCTGCCACGTCACCATCGTGAATCTGTATGACCGCACCGAGCTCCTCGCTGAACAATTGACCCAGCATGTCCTCGCGCGAGCCCGCGAGTTTCAGCGATACACCGAGTCTGCCCGCGAACATCATTTCGCACACGCAGGCCAGGAGCCCGCCATCAGAACGATCGTGATAGGCGAGTATCAGTTGTTGCTCACGCAAGCACTGTACCGCATGGAAGAAACGTTTGAGCAGTGCGGCATCCCGCAGGTCGGGCACCGCAGCGCCATGACGACCGAAGGTCTGTGCCAGGCATGAACCACCGAGGCGATTGGCGCCGTTTGCCAGGTCCAGCAGCAGCAATTGTGTGCCCCCGGCTGTGCGCCTCAGCTGCGGCGTCAGGTGATCTGCCACGTCCGACACAGGGGCAAACGCGGATACGATCAGCGACACGGGGGCGACAACCTGGTGTTCGCCAGCCTCGTCCTGCCAGCGCGTACGCATCGACAACGAGTCCTTGCCAACCGGTATTGCAATGCCGAGCTCACGGCAGAGTTCCGATGCGACGGCTTTGACCGTGTCGAATAGACGGGCATCCTCCCCCGGGTGGCCGGCCGCCGCCATCCAGTTGGCCGAAAGCCGGACGCGTGAAATATCGCCGATTGCAGCGGCAGCGATATTCGTCAGCGCTTCGCCAACGGCAACGCGCCCGGAAGCCGGTGCATCAAGCGCTGCCAGTGGCGTTCGCTCACCCATCGACATCGCTTCGCCGGTGGTGGCGCCGAACGCGCTCGCGGTGATCGCAACATCGCTCACCGGCACCTGCCACGGCCCGATCAGCTGATCGCGAACCGTGAGCCCGCCAACCGTGCGATCGCCAATGTGAATCAGAAAAGATTTGTCCGCCACGGCCGGGAAACTCAATACGCGCTCTATCGCCGCGTCGAGCGCGATGCCGTCGAGGTCCAGCTCCGCGGGATTTGCATGCAGGTGAGTTACCTCACGCAACATCTTCGGTGGCTTGCCGAGCAGCATTTCCATCGGCATGTCGACCACGTTATTGCCGAAGTCGCGGTCGCTGACCAGCAGCTGCCCGTCATCGGTGAGAGTGCCAATAACCGCATGCGGACATCGCTCGCGCGCACAGATTGCGGCGAATTCCTCGCAGCGCTCCGCGGCAACGATGAGCACGTAGCGCTCCTGCGCTTCGTTGCACCAGATTTCCATCGGTGACATGCGCGGTTCTGCGTTCGGCACATCACGCAACTCCACGACGGCACCGTGGCCGCTGTGATCCACGGCTTCAGGTACTGCGTTGGACAAGCCGCCGGCACCAACGTCGTGGATCAGCAGGATCGGATTGGCGGAACCCATGGCCCAGCAGCGATCGATGACCTCCTGCGCACGGCGCTCGATCTCCGGGTTGCCGCGCTGCACCGATGCAAAGTCCAGATCCTCAGTGCTGGCGCCGCTGGCAAGACTGGATGCGGCACCGCCGCCCAGACCGATGAGCAATGCCGGCCCGCCGAGAACCACGATGCGAGCGCCGACCGGCACGTCGATCTTCACTGCATGCTCGCGCCTGACGTTGCCGACTCCGCCAGCGATCATGATCGGTTTGTGGTAGCCGCGTATCTCCCCCGACGGCAGCCCGGGCAGCGCCGATTCGTAGCTACGGAAGTAACCGAGCAGGTTAGGCCGGCCGAATTCATTGTTGAACGCCGCGCCGCCGATGGGCCCATCGAGCATTATTTCAAGCGCTGTGGCCATGCGGTCGGGATGCGGAAAATCATCCTCCCACGGCCGCGGCCAGTCCGGGAGGCGCAGGTGCGAAACCGTGAATCCGGTCAGTCCGGCTTTTGGCCTGGCGCCCAGTCCCGTGGCCCCCTCGTCACGTATCTCGCCGCCGGCGCCCGTCGCTGCACCCGGAAACGGTGAAATCGCGGTCGGATGATTGTGCGTTTCGACCTTCATCAGAATGTCTATCGGCTCGTGCCGAAATGCGTACGCCCGGTCTTGCGGATCCGGTATCAGGCGCGGTCCATCCCAGCCTTCCATGACTGCTGCGTTGTCGGAATACGCGGAGAGGATTCCGTCCGGGCTCGCGTCCGTCGTACTGCGGATCATGTCGAACAGTTTTTCGCTGCGCGACTCACCGTCGATTTTCCAGTCGGCGCGAAAAATCTTGTGACGACAATGCTCCGAATTCGCCTGAGCGAACATCATCAGCTCGGCGTCGCTGGGGTCGCGGCGCAGCCGCTGATAATTTTCGAGCAGGTAGTCGACTTCGTCGTCTGACAACGCAAGGCCGAGGTTTCTGTCGGCTTCGAGCAGCGCCTCGCGGCCACGTTCGAGCAGGCAAATCGTGTTGAACGATGGCGCCGCGTCGGCGCGAAACAACGTGCGCGCCGCCGCGACACCGTCGAGCAGGCACTCGGTCATACGATCGTACAGGAGCGCCAGTGCGGACTCGTCGAGTCCTGCATCGGATTCACACTCGATGCCATAGCAGATGCCGCGCTCGATTCGCAGCACTGCGTGGAGTCCACAGGCATGAACGATTTCCGTCGCCTTGCTGGACCATGGCGAGATCGTGCCAGGGCGTGGCAGGCAGTACACGGTCTGCGAACCCGGCGGCAACGCTTGCTGCGGCTCACCGGACAACAACAGTGCGTCGAGACGCTGACGCGACTCCCGGTCGAGTTCGCTGCCGAGTTGTGCGAAATAGGCAAAGCGGGACTTGACGGCGGTGACGGCGGGTTGACGCCGCTGCAACCGGCGCAGCAAGCGCGACACGCGAAATGGCGAATGCGCGGACTGGCCCTTGATTTCCAGCAGGTCGATGCCGGTCGATGCGGTCAGGTCCTGGGCGGGTGTGGACAAGCTGCGTGAACCCCTGATGCGCGTCGGAGCCGATTGAAGGAATCGGGATAATACATAAGCGAACTGGCCGCAGCCACCCGCCTACGTCAGCTAGGTCACTTGTTGGTCGACTCTCCGGGGGTATACACCGGCACCGGAAACTGCGCCACGTTGCCGCCTTCGAGCTTCGAAATCTTGCTCGCTCCCTGCTTGTCGACCTCGTCGATGCGAACGATCGAGTGCATGGGCAGATAGGTACGCTTCACGCCGTCGAATTCGGACTTGATCTTCTCTTCGGAGGGATCCACGACAACGCTGGATCGCTCGCCGAAAACGAGTTTCTCGACCTCCACGAAGCCAAACAGCGAACCATGACCAACGTTGCGGGCATAGATCTCGTACACCTGGCCCTGGCTCATGAAGACGATCTTGTAGATTCTGTTATTGCTCATTGTTGCCTGCCGTTATTGCGATCCATGCGGCGCACTCCGGGCTGCCGTCCTCGCGGGCGCTAGTGTAACCAAAAACGCCACGCAGGGTGGCCGCCAAGAGCGTTTGCCGCCAGACTCCGGATATGGGCTCATCAGAACGCATTTGCAAGGCCTCTCGCGGGCGCCGCGGCCTTTTTATGTGAACTGCTCGGCAGCGGAAATCCGTCGTCCGGCGGCACAATTCTCTACGTGCCGCGCCCGCGCCGGGCGCAGGCGCGGTGCTGCCATACGGAACGGAAAATGCCCCTGCAACTCAAGATAATCAGCAATCACCGGGACCTTGTGGGCGACGACTACGTTCGTCAGTTCGACCAGCAGGGTGGCACCATCGGGCGCGCCCTGGATAACGACTGGATTCTGCCGGACCCCGACCGATTCATCTCGGGCCGGCATGCAACGGTGGATTATCAGGCCGGTGCTTTCTACCTCGCCGACACGAGCTCGAACGGCGTATATATGAACGGTGAGATGGAACCCGTCGGCAACGGCAACCCGCGGCGCCTCTTCACCGGCGACCAGATTCGTATGGGCGACTTCGAATTCGAGGTCTATGTCGATGAAGGCGAGGACCTCGATCTACCCCCGCCGGAACCCATGACGGTGGTGCCCGATCACATTGAGCAGCTGGTGGACGAGGAAGCGTTGCGTACCGGTGTGGAACTGCTCGAAGAGGATGCCTTGACGGGTGACGAGGCGTTTCAGTCGACGTTGTTCGGCGGCTCGGCAAACGGCTCGGCGCCACGGTCTGCCGCGGCGCGCGGCAAAGTGGCCGATCGAATTCGCAAAGCATCCAATCCGTTCGCGGCGCCGAAATCGCGCAAAGGCCGCAGGACGAGTTCGGACCAGTTACTCAAAACGTTTCTGAAGGCGGCAGGCATCAATCGCAGCGATATTCATCCGTCGGCGGATCCGAACGAGATTATGCGCAATGCCGGCGGCCTGCTGAGGGAACTGGTCGCGGGCGTGACTGCCCTGCTGAAAAGCCGAGCCAACGTAAAGAGTGCATTTCGACTCGACCAGACCACGATCATGCCGCGTCAAAACAATCCGCTGAAACTGGCGCAAAACCCCGCGGACGCCCTCGGCCAGCTGCTGGTTGGCAAAACGGGCGAGTATCTCAGTCCGCTCGCTTCCGTGCGCGAGGTCAACCGCGACCTGCAGTTCCACCAGGAGGCCCTGTTCGAAGGCATGGTCGCTGCGTTCTGTGACTTCGTCGACCGCTTCGATCCGGATGAACTCGAAGAGAATTTCGACGAGACGCTCGACCGCAGGCCGATGTTCGCCGCCCTGAACCAGCGTAAATACTGGCAGCTCTACAAGGAAGTCTATCCAATCATGACGCAGGCCGGGTCCGGCCGGTTCCCGCATCATTTCGGCGAGGATTTCGTGCGTGCATACGAGAAACTGGTGGCGGACTACATGCGCGTCGACGAAGGCAACGACGATGTTGCGCAGCGCCGCACGGTCAAGATGCAGAAACCGGCAGAGGACACCGAAGACCCGGATATGAACCAAGAAGAGCACATCGAGTACTAGGGACGCGCTGATAAATTCTCGTGGCGCACGACGAGAATTCACCAGCGCGTCGCTAGCGGTTCTTCCTGTTGGCGATGAGATCCTTCACGACCCCGGGATCGGCCAGCGTCGATGTATCCCCCAGGTTGCTGTAATCATTCTCTGCCACCTTGCGCAGAATCCGCCGCATGATCTTGCCGCTGCGGGTCTTCGGCAGGCCTGGCGCAATCTGGATCAGATCCGGGGTTGCTATCGGTCCGATCTCCTTGCGCACCCACTTGCGCAACTGCTCGATCAGTTCGTCTCCCGCTTCCACTCCCTCCATTGGCGTTACGTAGGCATATATGCCCTGCCCCTTGATGTCATGCGGGTAGCCGACAACTGCGGCTTCGGCTACGTCCTGGTGTGCCACCAGCGCGCTCTCGACTTCGGCCGTACCCATGCGATGCCCGGACACGTTCAGCACGTCATCGACCCGTCCGGTAATCCAGTAATAGCCATCTTCGTCGCGACGGGCACCGTCTCCGGTGAAATAACAGCCATCGAAAGTCGCGAAATAGGTATCCACGAAGCGTTGATGGTCGCCATACACGGTACGCATCTGGCCAGGCCAGCTGTCGGTTATGACGAGCATCCCTTCCGCGACACCAGCGAGCACATTGCCGTCGGAATCGACGATAGCGGGCTTGATACCGAATAAGGGGAGCGTTGCCGATCCGGGTTTCAGTGGCGTCGCACCCGGTAACGGGCTGATCAGTATGCCGCCGGTTTCCGTCTGCCACCAGGTATCGACAATCGGGCAGTGCTCGTCGCCGACCACGTGGTAGTACCACTCCCAGGCCTCCGGATTGATCGGTTCGCCAACCGACCCGAGAAGTCGCAACGATTTTCTCGACGTGCGGCGCACCGGCTCGTCTCCCTCCCGCATGAGCGCGCGGATCGCCGTGGGCGCGGTATAACAGATATTGACCTGGTGCTTGTCGCACACTTCCCAGAATCGTGAGGCCGACGGGTAGTTCGGCACGCCCTCGAACATCAGCGTGATGGCACCGTTCGCCAGGGGCCCGTAAACGATGTACGAATGACCTGTCACCCAGCCGACATCCGCCGTGCACCAGTAAACGTCGCCGTCGTGATAATCGAATACCCACTCGTGAGTCAGGGACGCGTATACAAGATAGCCGCCGGTCGTGTGCAACACGCCCTTCGGTTTGCCCGTCGATCCGGATGTATAGAGAATGAACAGCGGGTCTTCGGCTGACATCTCTTCGCAAGGACAGTCGTCGTCGACCTCTGCCTCGACCTCGTGCAACCAGGCATCGCGCTCCTCGACCCAGCCGACGTCATTGCCCGTGTTGCGCACGACGAGAACCCGCTCCAGCGTCGTGACGTCCGGATGCCGGGCCGCGCTGTCGACATTGGCCTTCAATGGAACCAGCTTTCCGCCGCGCACGCCTTCGTCCGCGGTGACGACGATATTCGACTCGCAATCGTGGATACGTCCCGCGAGTGCTTCCGGCGAAAACCCGCCAAACACCACGGAATGCACCGCACCGATGCGTGCGCAGGCCAGCATTGCTACCGCCGCTTCCGGAATCATCGGCATGTATATCGTGATGCGGTCCCCTTTGCCGGCACCAAGCGCTTTCAGCGCGTTGGCGAAACGGCATACACGCCGGTGAAGTTCTGCATAGGTAATGCGCAGATCGCGCTTCGGGTCGTCACCTTCCCAGATGATCGCAACGTCATCGCTCTTGGCGTCGAGATGTCGATCGACACAGTTGTGGCATGCGTTCAGAGTGCCGTCGGAGAACCAGCGAATGTGCAGGTCATCGCGCGCAAACGAAACGTCTTTGGTTTTGGTGAACGGCTTGATCCAGTCAATGCGCTTCGCCTGCTGCGCCCAGAAGTCCTCGTTGTCGTCGATGGATTGCCGGTACATTGCAGCGTACTTGTCCGCGTCGATGTGCGCTCGCTCGGCGGTGGCCGGCATGATGTCGTAAGTTTTGCTCATAACTGCATCCTGTTTCTCATTGCGTACCCTGATCCATAGTCACGTCGATTCCAGCCTGTCCACAATTTGCAGAATCCGCTGTGCCTGCACAAGGTGCGGGCGATCGATCATTTCGCCGTCCAGCGCAACGACGCCGGCATCGTCGCTTGCAGCAAACAGTGCGACGATATGGCGCGCCCGCTCGATCTCCTCGCGACTCGGCGTCATTGCGGAATTGATCACGTCGATTTGCGCGGGGTGGATGGCCAACATGCCGCCGAATCCATCGCGTCGCGCCCGCTCGGCGAATCGTTGCAGACCTTTGCTGTCCCGGAAATCCGTGAAAACCGTATCTACGGCGGTGACTTCTGCGCTGGCCGCGGCAAACAAAACCAGCGAGCGCGCAACTTCATAAGGCGCGAGCCAGCTGCCCTGCCGGTCCTTGTTAGCCGACGCACCCAACGCGGTACTCAGGTCTTCCGCCCCCCAGGTCAGCGCAACCAGGCGCGGGATGCCCCGGGCATAGTCCTGCAACGAAAACAGCGCCTCCGGGCGCTCGGTCGCGACCGGCATTATCGCCGTACGGCCAGCATCGATGTCGTGCTCCTGCTCCAGCACGTCGAGCAGCTTACCCAGCTGAATTGAGTCGCGCGCCCCTCGCGGCTTGGGCAGGCATATGCCGCAAGGTGCTGCCGGCATCACCGCACGCAGATCGGCGAGCGCATCTTCCGTATCGAGCGGATTGATGCGCAGCCACGCGTTC
Source organism: Gammaproteobacteria bacterium (assembly GCA_018677555.1). GTDB lineage: Bacteria > Pseudomonadota > Gammaproteobacteria > Steroidobacterales > Woeseiaceae > JAHHOT01. The sequence goes on from JAHHOT010000024.1 coordinate 22,515, forward strand.
TCGCGCCCCTGCATGAAGTCGAGGGCCATTTCGCGCGCGCGCGGCCGCCGTGCAGCAGCGACAGAGTCTTCGAGATCCACGATGAGGGCATCGGCCGGACATGCGTCGGCTTTCTGCAGCTTGCGTTCGCTGTCAGCAGGTACAAACAGGAAACTGCGGCTCACCTGGGCAACCGATGCATCAAAGCACTGCGTTTGCATTCGCCGACCAGCTCGTCGTGCTGATTGTAGGCGCGGTGCGCGAAGACAACGATGCCGTTGTCCGGCCTGGACTTGCTATCGCGCAACTCGAGCACTTCCGTCTCTACGCGGATGGTGTCGCCATGAAACAGCGGCCTGGGAAACCGAACCTCGTCCCAGCCGAGATTGGCCACCGTTGTGCCCACGGTCGTGTCGCCGACCGAAATTCCGACCATGAAGGCGAGCGTCAGGCAGCTGTTGACCAGCGGCTGGCCGAATTCGGTCTTGCGGCTGAATTCCGCGTCGATATGCAAAGGCTGGGGATTGTGGGTCAGCGCGCTGAAAAACACGTTGTCCGCTTCGGTAATGGTGCGGTGGATCGCATGATCGAACGTCTGCCCGATCGTGAATTGCTCGAAGTACAGACCTGGCATCGCAGTGGCTCGGAAATGGCGGACAACAATGATAATGCCAGCGGCGTTAGAAAAGAAATTCAGCGGGTTCACTGGTACAGTGATGCGCTGTTGAAATCCTGAGAGGAGATTCGCACCATGCCGGTAAGCAGACGCAAGTTCACATTGGGCGGCATCGCCGCGGGTGCTGTATTGGCGTCAGGGGCCCGCCTGGGGGCCGCAGATCAGGATCTCCTGAAACGGGCGATTCCGGCATCGGGCGAATTGATTCCCGTTCTCGGTGTTGGCACCAATCGCTATGGCGTTGGTGACGACGCGTCGCTGCGCGAACCCTTGCGGGCGGCGCTCGGGCGATTCCGCGAACTGGGCGGCACGGTTATCGACACGGCGCCCGGCTACCGCACATCGGAACGTGTCCTCGGCGACATCATCGACGACATGGGCGCACTGGACGATTTCTTTGTCGCCACGAAGGTCGATCGCGAACAGCGGTCGGACAGCGAAAAGCGCATGGAGGGCTCCTTCCGCAAACTGCGCATGCAGCAATGCGACCTGATGCAGGTGCACAATCTGCGCGGCTGGCAGGAGTCGATTCCACTGATGCGGCAATGGAAGGACGCCGGGCGAATACGCTACATCGGCATCACGACCTCGCGCGAAAGCCAGTACGAGGAGATGGAAAAAATAATGCGCGCCGAAGACCTGGATTTCATCCAGATCAACTACTCGCTCGCGAACCAGCGACGCTCGGCGGACCGAATCCTGCCACTCGCACAGGATCGCGGCATGGCGGTTCTGCTGAACCGGCCTTTCGGCGGCGGTGGCGTGTTCAGCAAGCTTTCGCAGGCGACGCTGCCGGACTGGGCGGCGGATTTCGACGTATCCAGCTGGGCCCAGTTCCTGCTCAAGTATGCGCTGTCACACCCTGCGGCAACCTGTGCCATACCGGGCATGACCAAGTCCCGCCACGTCGATGATAATTTCGGTGCCGCACGCGGACGCATGCCAGGCGCCGCCGAGCGTCGCAAACAGGAGGCTTTTTTCGACGCGCTTTGATCGTTGGACGCGCTCGTTTTACAGAATCCCGGCGCACGGTCACAATCCCGTACATTCGCGCTCGCCCACCACCAAAAACGTGCCAGGATCGGTGACATCATTCATAATCAATAACTTAGAATAATAATGTAATTATTTGTCTGCACTTGTCGCCGCAGGTTGCGGTTCAGTGCGAATTCGCGATCGAATAAACTGCTTCTAATAAAAACGGTCTGTGAACGACACAGGCGAATCCAGGCAGGCGGTGAACTGATATCGTGCGACCGATCATCACAATCGCATTGGCGGCTCTTCTCGGCACCTGTTCGGCGCCGCCCCCGCTGCTCGACCAGGTGCGGCAGCTGGGCGAATTGCGTGTGGTCACGCGCAACACGCCGACGACCTATTTCGTCGGACCCGACGGTCCTGCCGGACCCGAGTTCGACCTGGTGCGCTCGTTCGCCGAGGAGCTTGGCGTGACGCTGGTCATCGACACTGTCGACAGCGTATCCGAAGTCATGCCCCACCTGACGGCAGGACACTCGCACATGGCTGCCGCCGGTCTGTCCATCACGGATTCCCGCAGCGAATTTCTGCATTTCAGCCACCCCTACAACTCGGTTGACATGCACCTGATTTACCGGCTCGGCAACATCCGGCCGCGCTCGGTCGAGGATTTGATCGGACGTAGCATCGAGGTGGTGGCGGCAAGCAGCCACTCCGACATGATGGCATCGCTCAGCGAGATCTACCCGGAACTCGAATGGAGCGAGAATGCCGACGTCGAGGTGAGCGACCTGCTGGAAAAAGTAGCGAATGACCAGCTGGATTTCACGATCGCCGACAGCACGGAGTTCAATATTCAGCGGCACTTCTATCCGGATCTGCGCGTTGCGCTGGATCTCGATGTATCAGATCCGATCGCCTGGGCATTCAGCCGCAAGAGCGACCAGAGCCTGTTGCGGCGCGTGGACGAATTCCTGATCGGCTCCGATCGCAACGGCTTCCTGGCGCAGGTCAATGACCGTTACTTCGGTCACACGGAGCGCTTCGACTACGTCGGCACACGTGCCTTCCTGCGCCACTTCGACTCGCGGCTGCCGCGCTACAGGGATTGGTTCGAGCGGGCCGGCCAGCAGTACGGCGTCGACTGGCGCCTGCTTGCAGCCATCGGCTACCAGGAATCCCACTGGCGCTCCAACGCCGTATCGCCGACCGGCGTTCGCGGCATCATGATGCTGACACAGGCAACGGCGGACTATCTCGACATCGACGACCGGATGGACCCGAAAAACAGCATCTTCGGCGGCGCGCGCTTCTTTGCCCGCCAGACCGAACGTATTCCCGACAGCGTCGATGAGCCCGACCGGACCTGGATGGCGCTGGCCGCGTACAACGTTGGCTATTTTCACGTAAAGGACGCGCGCCAGATTGTCCAATGGCAGGGTGGAGACCCCGACACCTGGGTCGACATCAGCGAAGCACTGCCGCTGCTCGCCCAGGAAAAATGGTACTCCAGGGTGAAATACGGCTATGCGCGCGGCTGGGAGCCGGTCCTGTACGTCAACAACATTCGCAGCTACTACAACGTACTGCGCTGGATTACCGACAACGAAATACCCGACGAAACCGATGGCGACACCCTGGCGGAACCGGTCGAGGTTGCACGCAACGAGTTCAGCTCTGACGGCGCTCCGCAAAAAAAGCTTTGAGTTGTGCAGCGCATTCTCCCTGCATGACGCCGCCGTTAACCTCGTATCGATGATTGAAGTGGCGGTCATTGCAGAGGTCGATTGCGCTACCGGCCGCGCCGGCTTTAGGGTCGTAGGCACCGAATACCAGGCGGCCGATGCGCGCCTGCGTCATCGCTCCGACACACATCGCACAGGGTTCCAGCGTCACGTACAGCGTTGCCCCGACGAGCCGATGGTTGTCCGCCGCCGCAGCGGCTGCCCGTAATGCAACAATTTCCGCGTGTGCGCTGGGGTCGCGATCCGTAATCGTGCGATTGTGCGCGGCCGCCAGCAGGTCACCGTTACGCACGACGCAGGCGCCGACGGGCACTTCATTCAGAATTGCGGCTTTTGCCGCTTCCGCGAGTGCAAGGCGCATAAAGTCACGGTCGGCTTCGTCTGATTGCGTTGCCACGCGCCCGTTCGCTATTCCCACTCGATGGTGGCGGGCGGTTTGCCCGAGATGTCGTAAGTCACGCGCGAGATACCGTCCACCTCGTTGATAATCCGCAGCGATACGCGCTCCAGAAACTCGTACGGCAAATGCGCCCAGCGTGCGGTCATGAAATCGATCGTTTCCACCGCGCGCAATGCGATAACGTATTCGTAGCGACGTCCGTCACCCATCACGCCCACGGACCGCACAGGCAGGAATACCGCAAACGCCTGGCTCGTCTTGTCGTACAGGCCATGTTTGCGCAACTCGTCGATGAAGATGTCGTCCGCGAGCTGCAGCAGCTCGACGTAGAGCGGCTTGACCTCTCCAAGCACACGTACACCCAGGCCGGGTCCGGGGAACGGGTGCCGAAACACCATCTCGCGCGGCAATCCCAGCTCGATACCGATCTTGCGCACCTCGTCCTTGAACAATTCGCGCAGCGGCTCGAGCAATTTCAGATGCATGCGCTCAGGCAATCCGCCAACGTTGTGATGCGACTTGATGACCTGGGCTTTACCGGTTTTGGCGCCGGCGGATTCGATGACGTCCGGATAAATGGTCCCCTGCGCCAGCCAGCCGATGTCATCCAGGGCAGACGCTTCTTCTTCGAATATCTCGATAAAGTTCCTGCCGATTATTTTGCGCTTTTCTTCCGGGTCGTCGATGCCTTCGAGCGCGGCGAAAAACCGCTGCGCGGCATTGACGCGCAAAACCTTTACACCCAGGTGCTCGGCGAAGGTCTGCATGACCTGGTCGCCCTCGTGATAACGCAGGAGACCATGGTCGACGAAGACGCAAGTAAGCTGATCGCCGATCGCCTCGTGCAACAGTGCTGCAACGACTGACGAGTCGACGCCGCCGGACAGTCCCAGCAGGACCTGGTCTGCGCCGACTGTCGCACGAATTTCGGCAATGGCATCGCGCACAATATTGCCCGCCGTCCAGTCCCCGGGACAACCGCAAATGTCGTGCACGAAGCGCTCGATGATCGCCTGACCTTGCGGCGTGTGTGTGACTTCCGGATGGAACTGCACGCCGTAGTAGCGCCGCTCCCGGTTTTCCATCGCAGCCAGCGGAGAGTTGTCGCTGGTGGCCGTGACCGCGAATCCGCCTGGCGCAGTGGCGACGCGATCGCCGTGACTCATCCACACTTTGAGCAGTGTGTCGGCACCCTCCCCGTCGCTCAGACCGTCAAGGAGTTCGGAGTTTGCAGGACGAATCTCTGCGTAGCCGAACTCGCGATGCGAAGACGCTTCGACCTCGCCGCCGAGCTGGGCGGCCATCGCCTGCATGCCGTAGCAAATTCCCAGAACGGGAACGCCGAGGTCGAAAACGGACTGCGAGACCCGCGGCGGGTCGTCGAGATTGACGGACTCCGGACCGCCGGACAGTATGATGCCGGAGGGCGCAAAGTCGCGCAGCGCCGCCTCATCGGCGTCCCAGGGATGGATCTCTGAATAAACGCCCGCCTCGCGGACGCGACGTGCAATCAGCTGCGTGTATTGTCCGCCGAAATCGAGGATGAGAATTCGGTGCGCGTGAATGTCCGGCTTCAGCGCGGCTTCGACTTCGACTGCCTGGGTCATGCTCTTAGCCCGGGTTGCTGCGGTAATTGGGTGCTTCTTTGGTGATGGCAACGTCGTGCACATGGCTCTCGCGCATGCCGGCCGACGATATCTTCACAAACTTCGGGCGAGTGCGCATCTCGTCGATGTTGTGGCTGCCTGTATAGCCCATTGCAGCGCGCACGCCGCCGATGAGCTGGTGCACGATGGCAACCATGCTGCCCTTGTAGGCAACGCGGCCTTCGATGCCTTCCGGGACGAGCTTTTCCAGTTCTTCGGTAGCGTCCTGAAAATAGCGATCGGACGAGCCGTGCTTCTGTCCCATTGCGCCGATCGAACCCATGCCGCGATAAGACTTGTAGGAACGACCCTGATAGAGCTCGACTTCGCCGGGCGATTCCTCGGTTCCGGCCAGCAGGCTGCCGATCATGACCGAGAACGCGCCGGCGACCAGGGCCTTCGCAATGTCCCCGGAGTAGCGAATGCCGCCGTCGGCAATCAGCGGCAGGTCACTCTGGCGTAACGCTTCAGCCACATCGGCCACGGCCGAGACTTGCGGCACACCCACGCCCGCAACGACACGTGTGGTGCAGATCGATCCGGGACCAATGCCGACCTTGACGCCGTCGGCGCCGGCCTCGACCAGCGCCCTGGCGGCATCGCCGGTAACGATATTGCCGCCGACGACCTGCAGCTCGGGATATTTTCGTTTGATCGACTTGACGCGGTCCAGCACGCCGCGCGAGAAACCGTGTGACGTATCGACAATGACCAGGTCGACGCCCGCCTCGACCAGGGCGTTGACACGGTCGTCGGTGTCATAGCCTGTGCCAACCGCGGCGCCAACCCGCAGCGCGCCGCTTGCGTCTTTGCACGCACGCGGAAAGTCGGACGCTTTCTGAAAGTCCTTTGCGGTGATCATGCCGCGCAATTCGAAGTTGTCACCGACGACGAGTACCTTTTCGATGCGATACTGGTGCAGCAACGACAGGACTTCCTCGTCTGCCGCTCCTTCCTTGACCGTCACGAGACTGTCCTGCGGCGTCATCACGGACGACACCGGTGCATCGAGCTGGGTTTCGAAGCGCAAGTCGCGATGCGTCACGATGCCGATAGTCTGGCGGCCTTCGACGACCGGCACGCCGGAGATACTCATGGCGCGCGTCAGGTCAATGACCTCGCGAATGCTCATGTCCGGCGACACCGTTATCGGGTCGCGCACGATGCCACTTTCGAATTTCTTGACCTTGCGCACCTCGCGCGCCTGTAACTCCGGCGAGAGGTTTTTATGAATGATGCCGATGCCGCCTTCCTGCGCGAGTGCAATCGCGAGGCGGGCCTCGGTGACCGTATCCATGGCCGCCGACAGCAGCGGTATGTTGAGAGAGATCTCCCTGGTAACGCGCGTGGTCAGGTCGACCTCGCGCGGCAGCACGTCGGAATAATCCGGCTGCAAAAGGACGTCGTCGAACGTCAGTGCTTCTCCGGCGATGCGCATGAATCCTCGCGATTGATCAGGCTAAACGGTCAATTGTACGCCTTGTGAATTTTCGGGTAAATCTCTACCCGTTACTAATTCGATATACTGCGCGGATGCAGGACAGCAAATCCACCGCATTGTCGGTCAGCGAACTCAACCGCAGCGCGAAGAAGCTGCTGGAAAGCGGTATCGGCCGCCTGTGGGTGGAGGGTGAAATTTCCAACCTGGCGCGGCCGGCGTCGGGACATGTTTATTTCTCGCTAAAGGACGACCGCGCCCAGCTTCGCTGCGCGTGGTTTCGCCAGCGCCAGCGCGGCCCGACCTTGCAGCTCAAGAACGGTGACCAGGTGCTCGCTTTCGGCCAGGTCAGCATTTACGAGGCACGCGGTGACTACCAGCTGATCGTGGAGACGATCGAGCCCGCCGGCGAAGGCGAGCTGCGCCGCCGCTTTGAGGCACTGAAAAAGAAGCTGCAGGCGGAAGGCCTGTTCGCCGAGGAGCGCAAACGTGAGCTGCCGCTGCTGCCGCGCCGAATCGGCGTGGTTACGTCGCCCAGCGGCGCCGCACTGCGCGATATCCTCACGGTTCTGCGGCGGCGCTTTCCGGCGATTCCCGTTATCGTTTACCCATCCGCTGTGCAAGGCGAGGCCGCCGCCCGGGAACTCTGCCTGGCGCTGGACGCGGCCAATCGGCGTGACGAATGCGACGTATTGATCGTCGGCCGTGGCGGGGGCTCCCTGGAAGACCTGTGGCCGTTCAACGAGGAGATCGTCGCTCGTGCAATCGCGGCATCGCACATCCCGGTGGTGTCCGCCGTTGGCCATGAAGTCGACTTCACGATTGCCGACTTCGTTGCCGACTTGCGTGCCCCGACGCCCAGCGGTGCCGCAGAGCTGGTAGCGCCGGATCGGGCCGCGTGGCTGCGTCATCTGAGCGCCCTGCTGGCACGTTGTGTGCGCATGGGCAGACATTACGTCGACGATCAAAGCCAGACGCTCGACTGGCTGCAGCGCCGGCTGATGCGCGCGAGCCCCGCGGCAACGGTTACCCGCCAATCGGCCTGGCTGCGTAACCTGGGGCAGGTGCTCGAGGGCGTGATTCGACACGACCTCACCCTGCGCCAGCAGCTGCTGGAGCGCCGGCATGCCCGGCTGCTGCAAGCATCGCCTGCCCTGCATATCCAGCAATCCCTGAATCGTCTTGGCGTTGCGCGGCAAAAACTCCGTGCATGCGGAGTCGCGCAGCTGGCGCAGCGCAAAGCACGTCTCGAGCTGGCTGCACGCACCTTGCATTCCGTCAGTCCACTGGCGACACTCGAACGCGGCTACGCGATCGTTACCGAACTTCCGTCCGGCAAATTGCTCACCAGCGCCGCCGACGTACAGCCAGGCACGTCGATTGCTGCCCGCCTGGCGCAAGGGGAGATTCGTGCCACAGTCGACGAGAGCAACACCGGCAATGACTAGGCGACGCTCGTGGTTGCCGGGCGTGCTGCTGCTTGCGGCGGCCGTCCACGCAGCCGAGCTGCCGCCCCATCGCGCGCACCCGGGCGGCATTGCCGTCATTCCCCTGGGTCCGACCGACGGACCGCAGCCGCAGGCGACGTTTGGCGACACGCCTGTGCTGGTAGCGCCGAGTGACGGACAGTGGCATGCCGTGGTCGGTATTCCGCTTAGCCAGCCCCCCGGCAGTGTCCAGCTTTCCGTAAGTGACGGGAATAACGCCAGCCGCACCGTGCCGTTCGAGGTGGGCGACTACAGCTACCGCGAACAGCGATTGACGGTCAGCAAGAGCTTCGTCGATCCTGACCCTGACGAGATCGCAAGAATCGTCGCCGAGCGGAAGATCATCGACGCGGCCCTCAAGAGCTGGCGGACAAGCGACACCGTCGTGCTGCAAATACCGGCGCCGGTAAGCGGGCGCAAGAGCTCGAGCTTCGGGCTGCGCCGGTATTTCAATGACCAGCCGCGGTCACCGCACAGTGGCATGGACATTGCGGCAATCACCGGCACGGCGATTCGCCTGCCCGCTGACGGCACCGTCAGCGCAACCGGCGATTTTTTCTTCAACGGCAAGACCGTCATCGTCGATCATGGCCTCGGGTTCATCAGCCTCTATTGCCACCTGAGCACGATCGCCGTGGAGGCCGGCCAGCAACTGGCAGCCGGCGAAAAAATCGGGGAGGTCGGCGCGACCGGTCGCGTGACCGGGCCACACCTGCACTTCGCGACCTACCTGAACGGCAACGCGGTTGATCCTGCGCTGCTGCTTGCAGAATCGCCGTAGCGCAGAGCGTTTTCAGTGAGTACGTAACTTCTTCCAGGATTTTCGCAGGAATCCGGCGATCACCGGTTGGAATGCTGGCATGTCGACGAGGAAAGAGTCATGTCCCATGATGCAGTCCAGTGGTGCGTACTTGACCTCATCAACTACGGTGGACAAACCGTCCGCCAGCGATTTCTGCTGGTGCAGCGGAAACAGAATGTCCGAAGTCACGCCAATGACCAGGGCGCGATCCAGATTCAGCATTGCGTAAGCGGCATCCAGTGAGCCGCCATGCTCGCACAGGTCGAACAGATCCGAAGCGCGCGACAGGTACAGATAACAGTTTGCATCAAACTGGCCGGTGAACTTGTTGGCGGCGGCTTCCAGGTAAGATTCGACCGCGAAATCGCCATAAAACGGATTGTCGGCCAGCGAATCCGGGCGCATCAGCTGGCGCCCGAAGCGTTCTTCCCATTCCCGTGCGGACCGGTAAGTCATCATGCCAAGCTTGCGCGCAAGCCGTTGTCCCACAACCGGCGGCCTGGCCGGGTCGTAATTTCCTTCCATCCATAACGGATCACGCATGATCATTTCACGCTGCAGCGAGCGTACCGCGATAGCAAACGGCAATGCGCTGGTGCACGAAGAAATGGAAACGAGCGTGCGTGCGACGGACGGATACATCGCGCAAAATCCGAGTGCACTCATGCCGCCCATCGAGTTGCCAACCACGGCGCAAAGCGTGTCGATGCCGAGGTGCTCGAGCACGGCCTGCCCGCCGCGTGCGACGTCCTGCAGTGTCAGTACCGGGAACGACAGGCGGTAGCGCTTGCCGGTGGCCGGGTCGATCGATGCTGCCCCGGTCGAGCCGAAACAACTACCCAATGAATTGACGCAGATGACAAAGAAACGCTCGGTATCG
>JAHHOT010000152.1 GCA_018677555.1 Gammaproteobacteria bacterium
CAAATACGTCGAGATAACCACGAGGGGACCGTCCACGCTAACACCGCTGATACTTACGATTGCTACCATGGCAAGTGCCACAGGAATTAATGCAAATATCACGGCGTTTGTCATCAACTGCCAATTCAAATGGGAACGGAGTTCGCCGTGAGTTACGCGGTTACGAACCAGCAGAAGATATGCGAGCGACAGTACGATAGCCGGCAGCACCACAACTGTTGCCCACTGAATGACGTAAGCCCAGCGAACAAGGTTTTCCTGACGGTCTATATCACTCAATGTTCAGGGCCTGCATTCGGAGACAAAGTTCCAACGGCCCCCAATATAAATGGTCGTTTCCGCCATGCAACGGTACTCCGTCGCGGAACAACAACGTAGTGCCTTTTTATAGGCCTTCTACATAATCACCGTCGGCGTTTTGAGACAGGTTTTTTTTCGCGGATTTGGTGATATTTTTGACTCCAGACATTGAAAGGGCATACCAATCGAAAGGTTGGGACGCAAAGCTACCGGTCTACGGGCATGAGCCTATGACAGCGGGGATGCCAGTGAGACAGCGCCGTCCTGCGCGCTCGTGCTGCATGTTTTGCTTTCCGTGATTTCATTGGCTTTGCCCCGAAGCGCCAAAAGGAATCGGCCATGCAACTCACGGAAGACGCTCAACCTCTACGTAATCTGCTTGCGATCTTGCTGATCGCTACCGTCATTGGCGGCTGCCTGGGAGACGAAGGTCCGGGGTCCGACGACTCTGTCGCCGCGCAACCCGATCCTGATCCCGATCCGGGCCCCGATCCCGACCCCAATCCGGGACCACCGCCGGTAGCCGGCGGCAGTTTTCCCGGCGTTCCCGAGTATCCGTACCGCGATCAACTACCCGATCTGGGCGACGCCGCCGACGTAACTTCGTGCTCCGCAAACGGCACTACGGTCAATGGATCCCCCGACGACTGGCTGGTGGTTACGCTCGATACGAATGACCGCTGCGAGATCAGCGGCAGTTACTTCGTCGTCCAGAACTCGACGTTGAACGACCGTTTGAATATTTCTGGCGGCCCATACGCGGTAAGAAACAGCGAAGTCACATCGCCAGGCACTGGCGGCGCGCTCAACCCTGGTGGTACGGACATCCTCATCGAGTCGAACGTGATTCGCGACAACGGCATTATCCCGTCAAGTACGGATCATCACGGAATGAACGTGCGCGGCAGCACGAGTGGCCTGTGGATTATGTCGAACTCTATTTATCAGAACTCCGGTGATGCAATACAGTTCTGTCATGGTTGCATTGGTGGCGTTCACGATGGGCCGGAGTTCGTCTACATCGCGGGCAACGTGATGCACGACGACGAAGAGAACGCCATTGATCTGAAAGAGTTTCTGGGCCCTGTCGTTGCGGTTTGCAATGAAATGTATGGCTACGAGCGCGGCGAATTTTCGGGCAATGGCGAAGCCGTGCGGGTCAACGACGAGGGTCAGCAGGGCCAGGTCTGGTTTGCGCACAACAACTACCATGACAACCTGACCGACGTCGCGCCGTACAGCAGCGAAGCGGAAGGCTATTTTCTCGACGAGAATACGACTAACGTGAATAACTCGAACAGCAACACGGTGTTTGCAGATGGTGCGGAGGCGCAGCAGTACTACGATCAGTACCTGGCGCAGTACGGCCTCGACCTGTCCGGTGGATGCTAGCCGACGCAAAGTCGGGCTTTCAGGGAACACTAGTCAAAAGGCAGAAAAGGGTGGTACAGACCTGTACCACCCTTTCGCCAGTCGATCAGTTCGGCAGGATCACCGTGTCGATCACGTGGATTACGCCATTGGACGCAGCGACGTCAGTTGCAACAACCGTCGCGTCGTTGATCCGCACACTGTTACCGACCACCTCGATTGCAACGTCAGCGCCGTTGACGGTCGTTGCCTGGGAAAGGTTGACGACGTCTGACGCCATGACTTTGCCGGGCACGACATGGTAGGTCAGGATGGCAATCAGCTGATCACGATTTTCCGGCTTCAACAGGTTCTCTACGGTTCCGGCCGGAAGTTTGCTGAATGCCTCGTCAGTGGGGGCAAACACCGTGAACGGTCCGTCACCTTGCAGCGTAGAAACGAGGCCGGCTGCGTCCAGTGCTGCGGCAAGTGTCGAAAAATCGCCGGCCGCAACGGCGGTGTCAACGATATTCACGGTTTTCGGCTTCATGCCATGGTGATCGGCGACTGCCGTAATTGAGGCTGAAAAGCCAAAGACTATTAGCGTGGCTGCCACGATTTGCGTGGCCTTGGTGATGATCCTGTTCATTATTGCTCCTCCTGGGATGTGAGACTTGATCGTCAGGTAAGCAAGATACGGATTCGCCCTACTGTAATGGTGTCAGCCGTGTATGAGATTGTATTTATTCGTATCGGCGCCTGAGCACACTAGTTGCCGAGCTTGCTCGCTACCGAAGGCGAAGCCGGCAAGTCCAGCTCGCGCTTCAGATACGCGAGGTTGCGGACGGTAAATCTGCGTGGCGTCTTACCAAGCAGCTTTTCGAGATGACCTGTGTTCACGGTATTACCTTCCGCAAGCATCGTCAGCTGGTCGGGCGTGACCGGAAAAAAGGAACTCCATGCAAAGAGCCCGGCAACGAATTTCATCATCCCGATTGGGCAGGGGATAATCCACTTACGGCGCTGCACGGTTTCTGCGACCCGCCGGATTAGCTCGGACCATGACAGGTCGTCGGGTCCGCCCAAGGTGTAAATTTCACCGGCTGTCCTCGCGTCGTCGAGCGAGCCTACGAATGCGTCCGCTACGTCTTCGACGTGAACGGGCGACATCAGTATCTGTCCGTTGCCCGGCCACAGCCCGTTGTAAAAGCCGACCGCGGGAATTGGCGGCTTTACCATGTCGCGGTAAAGCTGCGTGGCAATTTCCATTCTGCCATTCGGATCACCGAAGATGACCGATGGTCTGAAAATTGTCACGTCCAGATCGCTGCCTAAGGCAACCTCTTCGGCGCGCAGTTTCGTTTCCTGGTACGGCGTACCCGGCCTTCGCACCCCGTTGGCGCTCATCAGCAGGAATCGTTGTACGCCGGCGGCACGCGCCGCGGCGACGGTATCCACAACGCCACGATACTGCAGCGCTTCATATGTAATTCCGCGCGCGCGGTCTTCTCGCAGGATCCCTACGCAGTAGATCACTGCATCGCAGCCTTCCACCGCAGCAGCGATAGCGTCTGGGGCACCAAGATCGCCTTTGATGGTGCGCAGGTCGCCACTGGCTGATACTTTGTCCTCGCTGCCAGGCCGCACGAGCAGAGACACGTGATGGCCCTTCCGGGTCAGGGCGTCGACGATGTGACTTCCGACGAATCCGGTCCCGCCAATGACGGCGACCTTCAATTGGTTCTCGTTGGATTCCATGACGATTAAGTTACCACGACAGAAATACACGGTGCAGATCTGTAACAACACTGTTACAAACAATTACGGACCGACACATTTCAACGTTGCGCAACCGCTTATACTCTGTCTTTTCAGGGATTCTACCCATGCCGAAAGAACAGCCAGCGATTGTGTGGTTCCGCCAGGATCTTCGCCTGGAGGACAACCCGGCCCTGTGTGCCGCTGCGGAAACAGAACGTCCGCTGCTGCCGGTGTACGTGCTGGATGATGACTCCCCGGGTGAATGGAACATGGGTGCCGCAAGCCGCTGGTGGCTGCATGCGAGTCTCGGCAAGCTCAGGGAATCGCTGGGCGGCGAACTGCAGGTGCTGCGAGGAAATGCTGCAGCAGTCATCCCCGAGCTGGCGAACATACATGATGCGCAAGGGGTTTACTGGAACCGTTGCTACGAACCCTGGCGGACGGCGCGTGATCGCAATATCAAGGCAACGCTTCGCGGGGACGGACGCGTGGCGGAAAGTTTCGGTGGCACGATGATGTTCGAGCCGCAAAGCGTGACCAAAGGCGATGGCACACCGTACCGGGTCTTTACTCCCTTCTACCGCAAGGGTTGCCTCGAGGGCATGCCGGCTCCACGATCGCCGTTAGCCAGGCCGACGTTCAGCTGCGTCACGAACGAGCAGCCCGCTGACGCAATCGATGAGCTTGGACTGCTGCCAAAGATGCGCTGGGACGAAGGGCTCCGACAGGCCTGGTCACCTGGTGAAGAGGGAGCGCGTCAACGTCTGGGTGAATTCATCGAGAACGGGCTCAGTCACTACAAAGACGGCCGCAACTTCCCGTCGAAGCCTTATGTATCGAGGCTATCGCCACATCTGCATTTCGGCGAAGTGTCGCCGCAGCAGGCATGGTATGCCGCCGAATCCGCTGACGCGCCAGCGAATGATGTCGATCATTTCCGCAGCGAACTCGGCTGGCGTGAATTCTCGCATCACCTGCTCTACCATTTTCCCCAGCTACCACGATCCAACCTGCAGGCAAAGTTCGATCGTTTCCCCTGGCGCGATGACGCGGTTGCGCTGCGCCGCTGGCAGAAAGGTATTACCGGCTACCCGATCGTCGATGCCGGGATGCGCGAGCTTTGGCAGACCGGTTACATGCACAATCGCATCCGCATGATCGTCGGCTCGTTTCTCGTCAAGAATCTATTATTGCACTGGCACCACGGCGAAGACTGGTTCTGGGACACGCTGGTCGATGCGGATCTCGCCAACAACAGCGCGAGCTGGCAGTGGATTGCGGGTTGCGGGGCGGACGCGGCACCCTACTTCCGCATATTCAACCCGGTAACGCAGAGTCAGAAATTCGATCCGGACGGTGAATACATCCGCCGCTATGTACCGGAGATCGCTTGCTTGCCGACAAAACACCTGCATGCACCCTGGGAAGCACCTGCGGCAATTCTCGACAAGACCGGTGTCCGGCTGGGCGTCGATTACCCGGAGCCAATCATCGACCTGAAGATGTCGCGCGAACGGGCACTGCAGGCGTTTCACGGGCTGAAGGGCAGCGCGGCCTGACTCCGGCGCACCACGGCCAACTCATCAGGGACTGTGGTAACGTCAGGTGATGACGGGCGACCCCTACAACCTGCGACGCTTCGTCGACGCGCAGGAACGCATTTACGAACGCGTGCTCGGCGAGCTCGAGCGCGGCAGAAAGACCAGTCACTGGATGTGGTTCATCTTCCCGCAGATTGCCGGGCTCGGATCAAGCGCGACGGCGCGACGCTACGCGATATCTTCACTGGCCGAAGCACGAGAGTACCTTGAGCACGCCGTACTGGGGCCGCGGCTGGTCAAATGCGTGCGCTTGCTGCTTGCGCTGGAAGGTCGAACCGCCGGCGAGATTTTCGGCAATATCGATGCCATGAAACTTCGTTCCTGCCTGACGCTGTTTGACGCAGCACGGCCGGACGAACAAGTCTTCCACGACGCGCTAACGATGTATTACGCGGCAGTACCCGACGAAAAAACGCTCGCCATTATTCGGGAAGCCCATTGACGCCTATTTCGGCGTCAGTTTGAGCAGCCGCCCTTCACTGCCAGCACGATCGTCTTCCAGCACCCACAGCGCGCCGTCAGGGCCTTCCACGATACTGCGAATACGCGCTCCCATGTCATAGCGCTCGACCTCGCGGGCCGAGTCGCCGTCGAGTTCAATGCGAACGATGGCCCGGGACCCCAGGCCGGCAGCAAATGCGTCGCCCCGCCATTCGCGGAACAGGTTGCCGCGATAAATCATCAGGTCGCCGGGTGAGATGGCCGGCTTCCACCAGACCGCCGGCGCCTCGAACTCCGGCCGGGTATCGTGGTCGGGAATCTCGCGACCGTCGTAGTGATCGCCATTGGATACGAGCGGGTAGCCGTAGTTGGTTGCTCTTTTGACGCGATTGAGTTCGTCGCCATGCGCCGGGCCCATTTCTATATTCCAGAGATTTCCGTCGAGGTCGAGGTCGATGCCGAGTGGATTACGATGACCCAATGACCAGATTTCTCCGTAAACACCCAGGTCATCGACCAGCGGCTCCTGTTCGAGATAATCGACGTAGGGATTGTCTTCCGGAACAGAACCGTCATCGTGCAGGCGCAGGATCTTGCCAATATTCGACTGCATGTCCTGTGCCGGCGTGAATTTCTGTCGGTCGCCCGACGATATCCACAGATAGCCATCGTCGTCAAAAAGTATGCGATGCCCGTAGTGACCGTAGCCGAACTGTTTCGGATACTGGCGCCATATGACTTCGACGTCGACCAGGTTGCCCCCGTTGTTGCTTTCGCTGAGGACACCGCGCGCCACGGCTGCGCCGCGTGTTGCGCCGACGCCGCGTTCCGCATAGCTCAGATAAACCAGTTTGTTATTGGCAAAGTCCGGATGCACCGCGACGTCACCCATGCCGCCCTGGCCGCCGTAATCCACGTCCGGCAACCCGCGAAACGCGTTGGACTGTTCTCCATCCTGGGTGACGATACGCAGCGCACCCTTTTTCTCGGTAACCAGCATGCGTCCGTCGGGCATGAATGCGAGCGCCCACGGCTCATCGAACGCCGTGATCACCTCTACGTTGAACGGATGGTCCGACTGCGCCTCGGCGCAAGCGATGACGGAAAAGCTGAGCGTCACTGCCAGGAAATGTTTGATCATCAATAGACCTCTTTTGAGTCTGTCTGAGTCAGAGGCGGCAGGATATAGGGGATTCGCGACGCCCACAAATCCGAACCGGGATCGCCCGGCTGCTGTGCGCCAACGCGTGCTATATCAGCGACGAACGGTTGCAGAAACGTTGGGGGAACGTGCAGTACTTCACGCGCCCGCTGCGCCTCGGCCTCGAGTTGCAAAGCGGTTTCGAAAACCCCAGCTCCTGCGCTAGCGCAGGCTTGTTGCAATACCTCCAAGAGTTTCCGCGAGTCCCGTCCGTCGACGCGTCGTGATCGCGTCACCGCCGCCCTTTTTGACGTTCCTGGCCAACGTTTCCAGCTGGCGCGCAAGTGACCTGTCGCGTGTCGCATTGTCTATCGTCACTTGCGAACGTTCGAGCGCCGAGGACAGGTCGTTGACCAGTGCCGATGGCAATGCTTTCGACCGCTCGAGCTGGTCCAGGTAGGCGCGCGCGACAGTCGGCCTTGCCGGCCAGGTCACCGGAAACTGCTGCTGCGGATTGAACAAGCGGTTCTGGTCCGCCATGACCGCCGCAGCGATCTCGTTTTCGGTCAGGTATTCGCTCGGTACCAGCGACAGGACATCGATGCCGCGCACGATCTCTGTGCCGTAGATCCTGCCGCCATACCAGTAGGCCGACCAGAAACCTCCGGTAATCAGGTTTTCCGCATCGATGGGACCACGATCGAAGTAGGCAATCTCGACCGGGTTGGCGGAATCGGTAAAGTCGATGACCGAGATGCCGCCCTGGTACCAGGCCTGCACGAAAATATCGCGCCCCGGCACCGGCACGATAGAGCCGTTGTGCGCCACGCAGTTTTCCTGCTCGACCTGCGGCGCAGGTATCTTGAAATAACTGCGAAACTCGAGCTTGCCGTCGACGATGTCGTAGATCGCATCCGCGCCCCAATCGAGCGGATCGTAAGCGCGACATCGCGGTCGGCCGCCCCCGCCCCACTCATCGGTGAACAAAACCTTGGTTCCATCGTTGTTGAACGTCGCCGAATGCCAGTAGGCGAATCCCTTGTCGACGACCGCATCCATGCGCTGCGGGTTCAACGGATCCGAAATGTCGAACAGGATACCGTTTCCGGAACACGCGCCTGCCGCGATGTTCAGTCGGGGAAACACGGTGATGTCGTGGCACTGATCCGTCTGACTGGTTTCCTGCGTTTCGTCGCCGTGATCTCCGCCTCGCCACAGGCCTGCCAGCACACCCTCTTCCGGGTCTGCAAAGACCGCCGGGCTATGCACGATGCGCGACTTCGACGGGTCGTCGACGGGTATCTCGATGACGTCGATCCTGAAAAGTGCCGTTCGGTAGTCGCCGGGCGATTCGTCGATGCAGCCTTCCAATTCGTCTTCCTCACGAACCGACGAGGTGCCGGAGTTGTAAACGATGATCCTGCCATCGTCACCGGGTCCGGACACGACGGAATGCGTGTGTGAGCCACGGCAGGTTTGCACGGCACCCACCTGCACCGGTCTCGCGAGATCACTGATATCGAAAATCCGAATGCCGCGGAAGCGATCGGCACTGACATCATCATTGATTCCATCGAGACCGCAATCCAGCCGGCCGCGCGTCTGTTCCACTGACATGATCAGGAGATCGCCGACAACAGAGACATCGCCCTGGCCGCCCGGGCATACGACGGAGCTGATCTGTTGCGGCATGCCGCCGTCCTGCAAACGATAGATATTGAATCCGTGATAGCTGCCAGCCACGAGAATGTCGTCGAAGAACGCCATGTCGGTATTGGCGAAACTCAGCAACGGGTAACGATCCCATTCTTCGTCGTCCTCTTCCTCATCGGCGCCTTCACCTTCGGCGTCTTTCGGCCGCTCTGGCGGAATCTCGGCCGGATTGCGTGGATCGTAAAACCCCGGGGGTTTGGGCAGCGTTGCGACGAGTTCGAGATTCATCAGTGCCTGTCCCGCATCGTCGAAACCGGCCGAGAGGCCGGCACGCGGATCGTCGGATAATCCCACGAGCAGCGCGTTCATCCGCTCGATCTCGGACGTCTGGTCGTTGGTGATATCGCCGGTGAATTCGAACAGAATCGGGTCGTACGCAGAGCCCGGCTGCTCGAGCAGTTCATCGACCATTTTTACCGCACCTTCGTGGTGCGTGATCATCAGCTTCAGAAACATCCGATCGAAGTCCGTGCCCTGCGTATTGGCCAGGTCGGACATTTGCTGGGGTGTTGCCATACCCGCCATGCGGTGATCGGTGTGCATGGCGCCGTGTTCGGAAGGGTTCGGCACACGTTCGCCGCGATCGCGCAGCCACTGCTTCATGAATTCGATCTCGTCCTGCTGCGAGACATTGATTCGACCGGCAACGTCGACCAGCTCCGGCCGGTTGGTGCGATCCGCCACGAGTTCGGCCATCTGCATCGCCTGGTGGTGATGCGGAATCATGTCCTGCATGAACTGCACATCGGCCGGTGAATAACTGGTATCGGCGATCTCGATCGCTTCATCAGCACTCAGCTCGCGAGCGGACTCCCCGGGCGGGCCGGGCTGGATGATAGGCGCTTGCGCCAAACTGGCAGATGCCTGCGCCAGCAAGGCAAACGCGGCAAGGGCGCCGTAAGGCATTCGAACAAAAATTTGTCGGCGAAAAATCACGAGCATTGCTTCCTCGAAAAAGCTGATATTGCGCGGCTGCGGGCGGTTTTTCGGCTCAATCTACCAGAAGACACGGATAGATATGACATCAGGCGAAGCCCACCCTCATGATCGCTCGCTGCGTCGATAGCCCGGATATGCCCCGATCCGGGACCGCTGAGCCGTTGCATCTGGCCTTTTGCCGGCTAAGGTTTCAGGTTGAGGGCAGCTGCTGATCGGACTTTGCCCGCCGGGACGCCATGGCGTCCAGCACCCGTTTCCGCGCCATCTTGGTTGCTGCGACCCGTGGCAGCAGATTTTCTTTTTCGGACACTTCGAGGACGCTGCGCAGATTTGCGCAAATTTTATCTTCGACCATGCGCATGGCATCCGCTTCTGTACCGCCAGCCAGCTCGACGGCGGCGCAAATTACGCCGCCGGCATTCGCAATGAAATCGGGTAACACCAGCACGCCGCGCTCCGCCAGCATGCGTTCCGCTTCCTCGGTCGCCGGTATGTTGGCTCCCTGCGCAATTATCTTCGCCTTGATGCGATGCACGTTACTCGCGGTCAGCACATCGGGACGTGCTGCAGGAATCCAGACATCGCAGTCCACGTCGAGCAGAGCATCGCTTTCCATTTTGTCACCAATGCCCAGATCGGCGACGGCGTTGCCCGCGCGTTTGAACTCGATCAGCGCTTTGACGTCAACCCCATCGGCGTTGTGAACGGCGCCGCGGCTATCCGAAACGGCAACCACCACTGCACCCATGTCCGACAAGTACCTTGCGGCATGCTGGCCGACGGCGCCGAAGCCCTGAATGGCGATACGCCCGCCCTCGATGCGGAATTCGGCGAAGTCCTGCGCCACTTTCAATGCAGCCGCCAGGCCGAATCCGGTGGAACCGATTTCATCCAGTGGGATACCGCCGAGCTTTGCGGGCAGCCCCGCCGCCCTGCCAATCTCGTTCTTTACCCACGCCATTGCGGTCTCATTGGTACCCATGTCAGGACCGGGTACGTAATCGACGATTTGTCTGATTGCCCTCGCGAAAGCCCTGATCAGGGCTTCCTTCTCTGCTGCAGATGTACGTGAATCAGCAACGATTGCGGATTTCCCACCACCATGATCGAGACCCGCCGCCGCATTTTTCAATGTCATCGCGCGCGCGAGCCTGGCGCACTCTTCCAGCGTTACGTCCTTCGCCATGCGAACGCCCCCGATGGCCGGCCCCAGCGCCACGTTGTCCACCACCAGTACTGCCTTGAGAGCTGTTTCGGGATCGTAGATTTCAATGATCTTTTCCGGGCCGAGGTCGTCGCAGAATAAGAATTCGTCAGTCATGAAACCCCCTGGTGTTCAGGTGCATGTTGCAGTCGCTAATCTGCAACTCATTGAAATGCTTTGCAGTAAGTATCATCGCTTATGAGACTGCTCTTCCGCAAACCTGTGATGCTAGCCGGGTCGAGCAGAAGCCCTGATGTGATTCACGATACGCGGAATACTGACGTCGCCGACGTTTTCAATCTGGCAGGCAATTCGACATTCCTCTTTTGTTAGCGGATCCTGCATGCCGATCTGGTACTCGAGAACCGCCAGGTTGGCTTCGGACGCATCAATATCATCAGCTGCCCGCTGGCGAATCCGTTGCCGCAGGATTTCGACCGGCGCATGCACATGCAGCAACACCACAGCGAAACCGCAGGCCCGCGCAGCCCGGATAGGCTGTGATCGCTCTTGCTGCAAAAGAAAGGTGGCATCCACAATTACATTGTGACCAGCACGAAGTATGTCGACCGCCATCCCGGCAAGTCTGCTGTAGATCTTCTCATTTGCCTGCGCAGTGTAAATACCGGCACCCACATCGGAGTTACTTTGTTCTGTTTCTGCGAGATCAAACATGCGTTTTCTCTCGATGTCGGAGCGCAGCCGAATTGCCGGTAGCGCCGCCAACAATTCCCCCGAAATATGGGTCTTGCCTGAGCCAGAAAGCCCGGTCATGATGATCAACAGAGGCGGTTGTTTCGACGACTGCCGACGCGCAAGCTCGACGTAACGCTCGGCCTCCAGACGATCTTCGCGTAATTGCTCCTCGTTGTCCCGCTCCTGACTCCGGATAGATGCGATTTTCGCGCGCACCAGGCAACGATAGACAAAGTACGTATCCAGCAGGCTTACGCCAGCGTAATCGCCCGACAACTCAAGGTAACGATTGAGAAAACGCGCAGCCAGATCCGGCGCGTTTCGCACAACGAGGTCCATAACGAGGAAAGCAATGTCACAGATGACGTCGATACTTCGAAGATCGGAATTGAACTCGATGCAGTCGAACGTCGTGATACCGCTGGGAAGCCGCACAAGATTGCCCAAATGCAAATCACCATGGCAGTCGCGAAAGTACCCCTGATCGAAGCGCTGCCACAAAAGCTCCTCTATTCGTTCGAGTTCTTTCCGGGTCCATTCGTGCAATTCATCGAGGTCAGTGTCCGGAACAAAACCCCGGAGCGGGCCGAAGTTATCATGTATGAACTTCTTTGTTTGCGAGACGATTCGGTCGCGTTCCAATTCTGGCACGCGGGCCGCTTGCGCATGGCGCTTTGCGATATTGACGGCAAGTTCACCCATATCCGGGGCTGTTAACGCACCCAGTTCGAGTTGATTGTCCAGCCGCAAGCTCTGGTCGAATCGGCGCATGCGCAGCGCATACTCGACGATCTCTCCGGTGCCTCCGAATTGCAGTTGATGATCATCGACAGTAACCGGAATAACGTCGATATACAGTTCGGGAGCCGCCGGTTTGTTCAGCCTCAGTTCCTCGTAGCAATAGAACCGGCGTTTCTCCAAGCTCCCGAAGTCGAGAAAATCCAGCACCAGCGGCTTCTTTATCTTGTATACATAGTCACCGGCCAGAATCAGCCAGGAAATGTGCGTCTCCATGATCTCGACGTCGTCCACGGAATGGTCGAACGCATCCGGGCGCCGCAGGCCGTTAATGAGGCTCCGGTCGAGGTGTATCGTTTCTGGGATTACCCGGTGCATCGCATGCAATTGCCAGTCAAGGATTGCGCCGCGATGATTGTGCAGGCGCATTTACCGCAGCTTCATGCTAGCCGCCATTGCGACGGCAAAACTGTACGTAGTAACGCCTATGTCGACAAGGCGACTGCCTGTCTATTGTGAGCGTTTCCTTGCGCAAGGACGGGATTTAAACCAGCAGCGAACGATGCAGCGGCTTTCGATTACAAAACCTGACGATTTTCGGTATAAACGAGGGAGAAAAAATCAACAGACTGTACAGTTACGCGGGAGACCGTTTGATGTCCACTGAAAATGTCCAGACCGTGGATCCATCGCCACAACAGTTCGCCGGTAATTCGGCAACGCGAATCGGCAAGCGTTTGTTTGCTGCTACCCGGCCGAAGTTTTTCCCGGCATCTGTTCTTCCGGTCCTGGCGGGCTCAGCCTGGGGTTACAGCGTTGCGGGGAGATTCGACGCCGTGGTGTTTTTCCTGGCAATGCTGGCAACGGTTTGCGTGCACGCGGGAGCCAACGTTCTAAACGACGTCGGTGATGACATTGGCGGCACGGATCGACAGAACGACAAACGGATATACCCGTATACCGGCGGCTCGCGGTTCATTCAGACCGGAATCATGTCAGCAGCAACCATGACACGACTGGGTGTGAGCCTGCTGATCGTCGCGGCAACTACCGGCCTGGTACTGATTTCGATGAAGGGATTGACGGTGCTCTGGTTTGGACTGGTTGGCGTCATTCTTGCAATTCTGTACTCATTGGGGCCGCTGCGGCTGAGCGCGATCGGGCTTGGCGAGACGAGCGTCGCGATTGCTTTTGGCGTGTTACCCGTGTCCGGAGCGGCTTGGCTGCAAAGCGGCATCGTCGATCAGCCGCTATTGGTTTTTTCACTGCCAATCAGTGCCTGGGTTGCGTCAATTCTGCTTATCAATGGGGTCCCGGACATCGATGCCGACGGTGCGACCGGCAAGCGGACGCTGCCGGTTCGCCTCGGGCCTCATCGCACCGCGAATCTGTACATGTCGATTCAAATCGCCGCAGCCGCGGCCGTGCTGTGGCTTGCATACGTCGGGGCATTGCCGATGCTCGTACCGCTGGTGCCCGTCGGTTTGCTGATTATTGCAGCGAAAGCCAGGTCCGCAATCCGCAACGGACTCGCGGATCGTGTCGCGATGACCAGGGCAATCGAAGCCACGCTGGCGATTCACACCATCGGTTCGATCTGGCTGACCGGTGCTGCCCTGTACCTCGCCTTTTGGGGTAACTCGTAACAGTTCTTGTGCTGCGCGCATGCTTATCAGGATAAAAAAGGGTCTCGACATACCGCTCGACGGCCCACCGGACCAGGTTGTTACAGACGCCACCGCGGTTGAGACCGTCGCGGTTCTCGGCACCGATATACTCGGGCTGCGGCCCGGCATGGAGGTTACCCCGGGCGACAGGGTCAAACTCGGACAGTGCCTGTTTCGCGACAAGCGCAATCCGGACGTTCCCGTTACGTCTCCGGGCAGCGGTGAGGTCATTGCGATCAACCGCGGAGCCCGTCGCGCGCTGCAATCGGTCGTCATACGCCTCGAGGGCAACGAAGAGGAGGTTTTTGCCGCCTACGAATCACGCGACATACCCGGTCTCGCACCGGAGGCCGTGCGCGAAAATCTCGTTGCATCGGGTCTGTGGGTGGCGTTCAGGACGCGCCCTTACAGCCGGATACCGGCGGTAGACTCCAGCCCCGCAGCGATTTTTGTAACGGCCATGGACACGAATCCGCTGGCAGCCGATCCGGCCGTCGTAATTGGCCAATCCGAGGACGATTTCGTGCACGGGCTCGCAATCATCGGGCGGCTGACCGATGGCTCTGTCTACGTTTGTACGCGGCCCGGTACCACGATTCCGTGCCCGGAAACGGGGCGCTTTCGGCACGCGAGATTTAGCGGACCACATCCCGCGGGTTTGGCTGGCACGCATATTCACTTTCTCGAGCCGGCCAGCTCACGGAAGACCATATGGCACGTCGGTTACCAGGACGTCATTGCCATTGGCAGTTTGTTTATGAGCGGGCGCCTTCCTGTGCAACGCATCATTTCTCTGGCCGGTCCTGGCGCGCTGCGGCCGCGGCTTATTCGTACCCGCGCGGGCGCCAGCACGGCAGATCTGCTCAGGAACGAAACGACCCCGGGATCCCTGCGTATCGTCAGCGGCTCCGTCCTGTCGGGTCATCGTGCATCCGGGCCCTTGTCATGGCTCGGCAGGTACCACAATCAGGTTACCGTACTGCGCGAAGGAAGCGAGCGGGAATTCCTGTCCTGGGCAAGGCCCGGTATAAACAAGTTTTCCCTTGAGCGCGCCTTTGCAGCGCACCTGAAGAGCGGCAGGAAGTTCGACCTGACAACGACGCAAAACGGCAGTCCGCGCGCCATGGTATCGATAGGCTCATTCGAGAAAGTCGTGCCCCTCGACCTCCTGCCTACACCATTGCTCAAGGCGCTGCTCGTGAAAGACACGGACCGTGCACAGGAACTCGGCTGCCTGGAGCTCGACGAGGAAGACCTTGCGTTGTGCTCGTTCGTCTGTAATGGCAAGTACGAATACGGCCCGCACCTGCGTTCGAATCTCGATGAAATAGAGGCGCACGGCTGATGCGGCGCTTGCGGCGATTCCTCGACAGGTTCGAACCGCTTTTCGCGCGCGGCGGACGATTCGAAAAATACGGCGCCATTTTCGAAATGGTCGACACCCTCTTTTATTCGCCGCCGGACGTGACGCGCGGCTCGCCGCATGTTCGCGATGCGCTGGATCTGAAGCGTGTGATGATCCTCGTTGTCGTTGCCGTGCTGCCCTGCGCCGTAATCGGCATGTGGAATACGGGCTTCCAGGCGAATACGGCACTGCAGGCCGCCGGCGTCGACTCGATTGACGGCTGGCGGGGCGCGACGATGCTCTTCCTCGGCGCCGGCCCGAACCCCGGCAGCACCTACAGCAATGTGCTGCACGGTTTTCTCTACTTCCTGCCGATCTACGTTGTGACCATGGCGGCTGGCGGGTTCTGGGAAATCCTGTTTGCAAGCGTAAGAAATCACGAGATCAACGAGGGCTTTTTCGTCACCTCGATGCTCTATGTGCTGATACTCCCGGCCAGCATACCGTTGTGGCAGGTCGCGCTCGGTATCAGTTTCGGCGTGGTGATCGGCAAGGAAGTATTCGGTGGTACGGGGAAAAACTTTCTCAACCCCGCGCTCGTCGGTCGCGCGTTTCTGTACTTTGCCTACCCGGTACAGATGTCCGGCGATGCAGTATGGACGCCGGTGGACGGGTTTACCGGCGCGACGGCACTGGGCATCAGCGCGATTGACGGCATGGCGGGCATCGCCAGTGCCGGCATCACCTGGACCCAGGCATTTGCCGGGCAGATACAGGGGTCCCTGGGAGAAACTTCGGCGGCAGCCTGTCTCGCCGGTGGCCTGCTGCTGGTCTACGCGGGAATTGCGTCGTGGAGGATCATTGCCGGTGTTTTCGCCGGGCTGATCCTGCCTGCCGTGCTGTTCGCCGGCATCGACAGCGCCAACCCCATGTTCGCCATGCCCTGGTACTGGCACATTGCCCTGGGCGGATTCGCTTTCGGCGCCGTCTTTATGGCAACCGACCCGGTAAGCGCGCCGGACACACTCGCGGGTCACTGGATTTTTGGCCTGCTGATTGGTGCCCTGACATGGGTCATCAGGGTGGTCAATCCCGCCTTCCCGGAGGGCATCATGCTTGCCATCCTGTTCGGCAATATCTTCGCACCCCTCATCGATCACTTTGTCATTCGCGCCAACATCAAACGCAGGATCAAGCGTCGTGCCTGACTCGGGGAAAGGCCGGGTCTCGCGGGACAGCACCCGCAATACGCTCGTCGTAGCCATAGGCGTCAGCTTCGTCTGCTCGATTCTGGTTGCCGGCGCCAGCGTTCTCCTGAAGCCGCGCCAGGCGAAAAACGAAGAACTGTATCGTCAGAGAATCGTATTGGACGTCGCCGGCCTTTACGAACCTGGCATCGACATCGATGACACATTCTCGACGAACGTTGCAGTCCGTCTCGTCGACCTCAGCAGCGGCAACTTCGTCGATACTCCCGACGCCAGCACATTCGACCCCGTCGCCGCCGCGCAGAACCCCGATCTCAGTACGCCCGTACCGTCAGGGCTGGATATCGCGGGCATTCGGCGTCGGGCCAATTACGCACCGATATACATCGTCGAAGGTCCAGCCGCGGATCGGCAGATAATTCTGCCAGTTCACGGTTACGGGCTGTGGTCAACAATGTACGGATTCCTGGCGTTAGACAGCGACGGGACTACGGTCCGCGGCCTGCAGTTCTACGAGCATGCGGAAACGCCCGGGCTCGGCGACCAGATCGATGACGGTGGCTGGCAGGCACAGTGGAGAGGCAAGCAGCTGTTTGATGAATCCGGAGCCGTTCGGTTGACGGTCATTCGCGGTCAAGTACGGCCCGGAGAGCAAGCGATATATGAAGTTGACGGATTGTCCGGCGCCACGCTAACCGGCCGCGGCGTTACGAACCTGATTCATTATTGGGCGGGACAGCATGGCTTCGGCCCGTTTCTGTCGGGTATTCGGCAGGAGGCAAAGACCGTTGAGTGAACCACGCCGCATTCTCATCGACCCACTGGTCGACAACAACCCCGTCACGTTACAGGTTCTCGGCATCTGCTCCGCCCTGGCCGTGACCACGTCACTGCTGCCGGCACTGTTAATGTGTCTCGCCCTGACCAGCGTCGCTGCGATGTCCGGAGCCGCGATCAGCAGCATCCGCAGCCGCATCCCGACCAATATTCGGATCATCGTGCAGATGACGATAATCGCGTCGTTTGTCATCGTCGTCGACCAGCTGTTGAAAGCGTTTGCCTTTGAAACGAGCAAGCAACTGTCTGTTTTCGTCGGGCTTATCATCACGAATTGCATCATCCTCGGACGTGCGGAAGCATTTGCGATGAAAAACAGTGTCGGGCTGAGCTTCATCGACGGACTCGGGAATGGCCTCGGGTACAGCGCCGTATTGATCATCGTCGCGGTGACGCGGGAACTGTTCGGTGCGGGCACCTTGCTCGGTTACGAAATCCTGCCATTGACCGGCGACGGTGGCTGGTATGAGGCAAACGGCCTGATGCTTCTCCCTCCCAGCGCCTTCTTTATTATCGGCCTGTTGATCTGGGCGATTCGAGCGCTGCGGCCAAGGCAGGTCGAGCGTCCTGAATATCAGATACACGAAGTGCACCGGACGGAAGTGGTCTGATGGAAGCATACGTCAATTTATTTATCAGGGCGGCGTTCGTGGAAAACCTCGCGTTGACGTTCTTTCTCGGTATGTGCACTTTCCTTGCGATATCGAAGCGAATCGAGACGGCCATCGGCCTTGGAATTGCGGTCATCGCGGTCCAGTCAATCACCGTTCCGGTAAACTACCTGATTTTTCGATATCTGCTAAAGGATGGTGCGTTGGCATGGGCCGGGTTGGCCGATGTCGATCTGAGTTTTCTCGGCCTTGTTTGCTACATCGGTGTCATCGCTGCCCTGGTGCAGATTCTCGAAATGACGCTCGACCGCTTTTTTCCAGCGCTCTACAACGCACTTGGCATTTTCCTTCCTCTGATCACGGTCAACTGCGCGATCCTCGGTGGCACGCTGTTCATGGTCGAACGCCAGTACGATCTGGCGCAAAGCACGGTATTCGGCCTGGGAAGCGGCTTCGGCTGGGCGCTGGCGCTGGTGGCGCTGGCGGGAATCCGCGAAAAGCTTCGCTACAGCGACGTTCCTGACGGGCTGCAGGGTCTTGGCATCACGTTCATCATCGTCGGCCTGATGTCCCTCGGTTTCATGGCGTTCTCGGGAATTCAGCTATGAGCACTGACACGCTGATTCTGACCGAGATCGGCGTGGGCATCGCCCTGTTTACGACGATAATTCTGTTGCTCGTGTTTGTCATTCTGGTGGCGCGACGGAAACTGGTATCGACCGGATCCGTCGACGTTCTGGTCAATGACGACAGGACCATACCGATGCCAGTCGGTGTGAAGCTGATGCAGGGGCTGGCGGACGCCGGTTTATTCGTTGCGTCTGCCTGTGGCGGCGGCGGTACTTGTGGGCAGTGCCGCGTGCGCGTGATGTCAGGCGGTGGCGCAATCTTGCCCACGGAAACGTCACTGATCAGCAAACGGGAAGCCAGGGATCATTGGCGTCTGTCGTGCCAGGTCGCGATCAAGCAGGACATGCGCGTCCAGATTCCGGACGAAGTATTCGGCGTCCGCAAGTATCGATGCACGGTCGCATCGAATCGCAACGTCGCGAGCTTTATCAAGGAACTCGCGCTGGATTTGGCAGGCGGCGAGGACATGGAGTTTCGTGCCGGCGGCTACGTACAGCTGGAATGCCCGCCCCATCATGTGCGCTTCTCCGATTTCGAAATCGACGAACAGTACAAGCCCGAGTGGAACCGCCTCAATCTCTGGAAGTTCGAGTCGACCGTCAGTGAACCGGCCTACCGGGCTTACTCGATGGCCAACTATCCGCTGGAGCGAGGCCGCATTATTCTTAATGTCCGCATTGCGACGCCGCCCGCGGGCGCCGGTGACAAGATTCCCCCGGGCCAGCTGTCGTCGTATATCTTCGGGCTAAAGACGGGCGACGAGGTAACGATATCCGGGCCGTATGGCGAATTTTTTGCGAAGGACACGGACAACGAAATGGTCTTCATCGGCGGCGGCGCTGGGATGGCGCCAATGCGCTCACACATATTCGACCAGTTAAAGCGACTCAATTCCCGCCGCAAGATGACATTCTGGTATGGCGCTCGTAGCCTCAAGGAGGCGTTTTACGTCGACGAATTCGATACACTGGCTGCCGATCACGACAATTTCAGCTGGCACCTCGTGCTATCGGAGCCGCTACCGGAGGACAATTGGGATGGCCCCGTGGGTTTCATCCATGCCGTGCTACTGCGGGAATACCTGGCGAAGCACCCGGCGCCTGAAGACTGCGAATATTACATCTGCGGGCCGCCGATGATGAATGCAGCCGTGATTACGATGCTCGAGGAGCTCGGCGTAACACGTGACCATATTCTGCTCGACGATTTCGGCGGTTGAACGACTTCAACATGAATAACGCACTACGAACATACGCAAACTGACCATGCTGACGACAATCTTATTGAGTTTTCTGATTTTCCTCGGTGTCTTACTCGCCATGAGCGTCGGCGTCATGGCCGGGCGCCCGGCGATTAAGGGAAGCTGCGGTGGTATTGGCGGCGAGGGCTGCGAGCTGTGCGGCAGCGACCGGCGTCGATGCAATTCCTGAACGCAGCCACCGCCCGCCATCGAGAGATCACGACATGCAATCACTGAAATCCGCGCACGTTAAAGACTACATGTCAGGCCGATTGGTAACGTTCGGGCCGGATACGGATGTGCTCGACGCGATTCACCAGCTTGTCCAGCACGGCATTGCGGGAGCCCCGGTCGTCGATGATCATGGAAACATAGTGGGTATGCTTTCCGAGCTGGACTGCATGAAGGTTGCGCTCTCAGCTGGCTACCATGGCGAAATGGGCGGCCCTGTCTCTGACTACATGTCGGTCGGCGTAGTCACCGTGGATGCAGAGATGAGCATCATCGACCTGGCGCAACAGTTCCTCGAGTCCGGTTTCAGGCGCTATCCGGTGGTTGTCGACAACCGTCTGATCGGGCAAATCAGCCGTCGAGACGTATTGAAAGCGCTTGGCCAGCTTGCGGTCAGCTAGCCGCACAAATTTTATTCTGCATGCAGTCGACCGAGGATCTCCTCGGCATTTTCCGGTGCCACGTGGACGATTCCGTAGTGACAGTCGATGCAGGTTGCGTCGCTATCGGCCGCTGACGAATGACGCCGCGCCGCTCGCCGGTCCTGGCTGTCCAGGTCCATCGACGAAAACTCGTGGCAGCTGCGGCAATATGCCGAATCGTTTTCCTTGTACTCCCGCCACACGGACTCTGCCATTTCCGCCCTGTGCGCCTCGTACTTTTCAGCAGTGTCCAGCTTGCCCATCATCTCCGGGATAATGTCCAGCGATACCACCATCTTCGTCCACACGAGGCCGAACCAGCTGTCATGCGGCAGGTGACAGTCCGCGCATTCCGCGGCAACACCCGACGCATTGCGAAAATGCGTCGACGCCTCGTACTCCGGTCGAATAAACGCGTCGTGCGAATGACAGGAATAGCAGAACTCGGTCGAGCTTGTTGCGTGCAAAACATAGTTGGTCGTGCCCAGCGCGATTGCGCCCAGCACGAAGGCAATGGCGGCGCCGAGAGGAATCCCCAGTAACCACTTGCTCCTTGGTTTGCGCCACAGCTTCGACGCCGGCTTTTCCTCATATTCTGACATCTTCTGACCCTCTGTCCTGTTGTTTCGCCTCGACCTGCCGCTGAATATCGAGGTGGGCGGCGCGCGATGGCAGCAGTAGAGATTGCCCTTTGCCCGCATCTTTCAACATCGCATATTCCTCCGGAATCTTGTGCCGCATCTCGTCGCGTAAGGTATTGACCGCGGTAAAAAACTCTCGCATGAGCATGACCCACAGGTAATAACCGGAATTCGTCAGCAGGAGCTTGTCTTCGTGGCGCCGCACTGCGCCTATCACCCTGAGCGCGGCCAACTCCGGGAACAGCTTGTGCTCGAACTGGCCATCGAATTGCTTTTCGGCCGCGGCGAGATCGAGACTGCCACTGAACAACTGCATCATCAGGTGATATCGCATGCGATCGCGCCGCGTCATCCGGCGTTTGCAGGTTGTGCCCGTTTTACCGGCCATTATCAGCTGCCGGTAGTGATTGATCGAGAACGTGCTCGCGAACAAGCTGCCGCCAATGTAGCTGAATGCGCCACTACCGAGACCGACGTATTCCTGCCGCTCCGCTATATATTCGTCGAACATGCCTGGCTGCCGCGAAAAACACCAGGCAGACGCACGCTTGTAGCCTGCCTGCAGCATGCGCTCGGAGATCTGTTCGTAAAATTGCCGTTCCTTCGAATAGTCAACTTCGCCGATCGTTTGCAGCATTCGCTTTCGCGTGCTGTTGACGGTCATTAACGGATAGAAGGACACCTGGTCCACGCCGACCTCGTCGATCAGCCTGTCGAGGTCCTTGTCCAGCGACCGCTCGGTCTGATGCGGAAAATTAAAAATGATGTCAACGTTGAGCGTGTCGAATATGCCTGCCACCCGCACGAGCCGGTCTGCGATGGCTTTGCCACTGCCGTACTTGTCGTAACGTTGCATTTCCTTGAGCAGATCGTCATCGAAGCTCTGAACGCCGACTGAAAGGCGATTGACACCGGCATCACGCAGTGCTGCGAGGTTTTCGTGCTCGAGGTCGTCCGGGTTAGTCTCGACCGACAAGCTGTCCAGTGGATGAAGACTGCGCAACAACTCGAGTGTTTTGAGCAATTCGGCCGGCATGACGGTAGGTGTGCCACCGCCGACATAGAGTTCGTCGAACCGATATCCCATGTCGGTGACGAGTTGTATCTCCCGACGCAGGCAATCGAAATAGCTCTCCGTACTATCGCGCCTGAACTCGACCCGGTGAAACGAGCAGAATGGGCATAAAACCTTGCAATAGGGAATGTGCAGATAGAGAAGGTGCGTGGCGTCAGACTTTGCCGCCGGAAGCGCAGTCCCTGCAGGAGACTCCGTCAGCGTGAGCACATGACGGTTTATCCTGCGCAGCATCCCGCCGATCAGCGGATCGATATTCACGGTGAGGCCGCCATGTCACTGTTGCCGCTGGTCACGCATAAAGCGGCCCGATATCGATGTAGATCCGATAATCGTTGATGATGCCGCCTTCGATCTCGAACACGTTCGCAAACGGCAATGTGACCCGGCGTTCGTCATGCCGCGTGTAGGTCACGACGCCCTCACACACGAGCACGTTCCCGTCTGCGATTGCCCGTCGCAGCTCGTGTTTCAGGGCGGCGACGGATTCGAAAAATGCGGCAACCGCCTCGCGAATTGCATTACGCCCCGATACCGCAGGGGCTGAGCCGAATCGAAATGTGGCCGTCTGGCCCAGGTGCTTGAGAAACCCGTCCATATCCTTGTTGTCGATGGCGGCGAACAGCGAGGTAATTAATTGCTCACTGGACATCGGGTATCACTGCTGGCTCGCATAATAATGCAGCAATGCTTTTACGTCGTCGCCGGACAGCGTTTCCATCTTGTCCTTCATTTTCTTTGGTTGCTCACGCTCTCCGGACGCATATGCGGCAAACGTCGCCTCCAGGTACCCCATCCATTGCCCTGCCAGGATACTGGCTTCGTCCGCCGGATCGGAACCACCGGCCGAATGGCATCGGCTGCACTCACGGGAGTGGACCTCCTCGCCCGTTTTTGCCAGCTCGGCGTCGAACTCCTGGTTTGCCGGAACAAAGGGTAACGCTGCGTAATGTTCAGCGATCGCCTCGATTTCAGCATCACTCATGTTTTTCGCGATCGCACACATGGTGGTCGCTTCCCCGCATTTATCGCCCTGCCGATATTCGCTTTTGGCACAGGGGCGCGCTTCGTCTCGATACACGAACAGCGCGTCTGAGTGAACAAACGCATCAATTCCAGCAATCGTCGGCATGTCCGTCCACTCGCTGACGCCGGCGCTTCCGTGACAGCCGTTGCACATCTCTGCGGTGGCGGACACGCTGGCCAACACAGAGGACGCGGCAAAGCTCAAGAGAACGCCGAGAACGGCGCTGGTAGCAAACTTCATACTCGATCCTGTTCGACAATCAATTGTAACAACTCACCGCAAACCGGCAGCCACGGCCACCGTTCCGCAAGTCCCCGACCCTAGTGTGCTATCCCGGCGCTTTATAGCGCCATAGGTAGATCCAGATTGACCCGGTAGGTAGATACCGCAATAAGAAACAATATACACATCTGATAAAACATTGGTTCAAGTCTAAAAGCCAATCTGCGCCGCGACAGGGGCGTAGCAGCAGGGCCGGGGAGAAAAATTGAGCTATCCAGGTGCGAAGCCCCTGAAACTGGGGACGTTATTTCTAAGTGCGTTTTTGTTGTGCGCCTGCGAAGGCGACACTGGTTCCGCAGGGTCAGCCGGGCCGGCAGGGCCACCGGGACCAGCCGGGCCCGCAGGGCCCAGTGGAGGCGTTCCGGTTGTTTCCGCGGAAACCATTAACACTGAGGTAACGAGCGTCATCATTCCGGCCGGTGGCGGCGCGCCAACGGTCGAACTTCGCCTGACCAATGACCTCAACCAGGGGCTTACCGGGCTGCCCGCGGCCAACATCCGTTTCATCGTCGCGCAATTGACGCCCGGTTCTGCGGGCGGCTCCAGCGCGTGGCAATCTTACATCACTCGCGGCAGCGCCGGCATTCCGGATGCACAGGCAACCACAGAGACGGCGACTGCGGGGACATACGTCGACAACGGCGATGGCACCTATACGTATACATTCTCGCAGGCGCTGACCGACTATCCGGCAGGCCCTGTTTTCGATGCCAACAAAACGCATCGCGTCGGCATCGAAATCAGAACCAATTCGGGCGGCTTTTTGCCGGAAAACATCCCGGCGAACAACGCACCCTACGATTTCCTGCCCACCGGCGGTGCGCCGACGTTCACCCGCGCCATCGTGGATAACGATACCTGTAACGCCTGCCACGACAACCTGGAACTGCACGGAGAAGCCCGCTTCGACACGGGCTACTGCGTGCAATGTCACAATCCCTACTCAATCGACGGCGATACCGTGAACGAGCCATGGGGCGGTTCCGTCGACATGGTCGTGATGATTCACAAGATTCACCACGGCATCAATCTGGCAAACGGGTACCAGGTGATCGGCTTCGGTGGAAACTTGCACGATTACTCGAATATCGTTTTCCCTCAGGACGTGAGAAATTGTCAGACCTGTCATGAAGAATCCGATACAAACACGCCGGATGCCAGCAACTGGCGTCTCGTCGCCAATCGCAATTCCTGCGGCGCCTGTCACGACGACATCGATTGGGAGAACGGTGGCCATAATGGCGTTTCATTCTTCGACGATACGCAGTGCCTCGATTGTCACGGGCCGGATGCGACGGTCAACAACGGGGATGTCCAGACGCCTGTCGCTCACGAGATTCCCGAAGCTGTCGCCGCTCAGGCGTTCGAGTACCAGGTCGTCAGCGTCACAAACGGCGGGCCCGGACAGATGCCGACTGCGAGCATTCGTGTTCTGAACCCGACGGACCCGAACTACGCCACGGATCCGGAAAGCACCGCCTACGATATTAACGATCCGGCCGGTCCCTTCCAGACCGGCGGCGCACGATTGCGCATGGACATCGCCTGGACGTCCGCCGAGATCGGCAACCTGGATACGAACGACGACCTGATGCGTTCTCCAACGTCAGGCGCCCCGTTCGATCCTATATCGATCGACTTCAAGACCGGCGCGACCAATGACGGAAGCAACACGTTTAGCAAAGCATCGACGACTGCAATTCCAACCGGCGCCACGGGCTCCGGTCTCGCCATACTCGAAGGTCGCCCGCAAGTCGATATTGATGGCAGCCTGGAAAGTATTGCGGTGGCTGCCAATGGCATCGCGTTCGCGATCACCGATACAACGGCGCAGGACAGGCGCCAGGTCGTAGACATCGACAAGTGCAACGATTGTCACAAAAACCTCTCGCTGCACGGCGACAATCGCAGCGGCAACACGGAAGTCTGTTCGACCTGCCAC
>JAHHOT010000060.1 GCA_018677555.1 Gammaproteobacteria bacterium
CCACCAGGCAGAGCGCTTCGCGGTCGCGGTGTGGGTATCAGCGCAGGGTCGGCCGCATCCGCTGCAGGCCGTTGGTGGTTGGTTGAAGTAATCCCGGGCAGGTCGCAGCGGTGGCGGCGCTCGTATAGATATATTGAGGCGGGCTGCTGCAGGCGTTACCACGTCCGCGAATTTGTTATGACAATGGCTCAGGCAGCCGTTACATTATGGGCGCCACATCACCTGCTTCCAAAGACGAATACGCACATGCACCGGAAACCCGGAACATTCCTGGCGAGCACATTGCTGGCGGCAAGTCTCGTATTCTTCGCTGCCTGTTCCTCCGGTGAAACGCCCAAAGCCGTCTTCGTCGTTCTGGACGGGATCCCGGCGGACGTGCTGGAACGTGCCAGCACGCCCACAATCGACGCAATTGCAGCGGCTGGCGGCTACACGAGGGCGTATATCGGCGGCGAAATCGGGGGCGAGTCGGAGAGCCCGACCGTCTCCGCGGTTGGCTACCAGAGCCTGCTCACCGGCACCTGGGCCAACAAGCACAACGTCCGGACCAATGAGGTGGAGAATCCGAACTACCGGTATTGGGACATTTTCAGGATTGCAAAACACCACGATGCGGCATTGAAGACCGCCGTGTTCTCGACCTGGGAGGACAATCGCACCCGGTTGATTGGCGATGGGCTGGAGCAGGCTGGCGGCAGCAAGCTGGATCATTTCGCAGACGGCTTCGAAAAAGACACCGAGCGCTTCCCGCACGACGAGCTGCATACCTACATACGCGATATCGATGAACACGTCGCGAGTGCTGCGGCCAGATACATAGCGCAAAGTGGGCCGGATCTGAGCTGGGTTTACCTGCAGTACACGGACGATGCAGGGCACGGTGTCGGCGACAGCCCGTTGCAGCTTGCAGCGGTGACGGAAGCCGATGCCATGGTTGCGGGCATATGGGATGCCCTGCAGCGGCGGTCGGCCTCGCACAGCGAGGATTGGCTCATCGTGGTTACGACTGATCATGGCCGCGATGCCGCAACCGGCAAGGATCACGGCGGCCAGTCCGAGCGGGAGCGCACGATCTGGATCGCCACCAACAGCGAAAGGCTCAATTCTCATTTCGATGAGCTTCCGGCGATCGTGGATATACTACCGTCAATAGCAGCTCACCTGGCGCTGTCGATGCCTCCAGACATCGAAGCGCAACTCGATGGGCGATCCTTCATCGATCGTCGCTGGTGGCGCTAACAGGGTAAGCTGCAAAAGGCCGTAAATGCGAAAGAAAAAGAAGAGAGTAGACCAAAGCAGGCGGAAATTTCTGAAGGTCGCCAGCGCCGTGCCGGCGGGTCTCTGTCTCGACGCTTGCGCAACAGCGTCACAGACGGAGCTGTTAGCCGCCCGGCGTGTCGAGGCAGACGGTGGTTCCATGATGAATCACGTTTCGCCGACACTCGCAACGATCCGGGTCGGCGTCATTGGCGCAGGCCGTCGCGGTTCCACGATTCTCGGCCTGCTGGGAGCAATCGACGGTTTCGAAGTAGTGGCGATAGCCGATCCTCACGGGCCGGCGGCGGATAACGCCCGATCGATTCTGAGCGAGCACGGCATGCCCGCGGCCACTTTCTACACGCAGGGAAACCACGACTATCGAAACATGCTGCAGCGCGACGATATCGATGCGGTATTCGTGCTCACGCCATGGTCGTGGCATACGCCGATGGCAATTGATGCGATGAACGCGGGCAAGCATGCGTTCGTCGAGGTTCCTGCTGCATTAACCATCGACGAATGCTGGCAGCTTGTGGAAACGTCCGAGCAAACCACGATGAATTGCATGATGATGGAAAACGTCTGCTATGGTCGCGAAGAGTTGATGGTGCTCAACATGGTGAGGGACGGTGTGCTGGGTGAATTGCTTCACGGCGAAGCGGCATACATTCATGAGTTGCGCTGGCAGATGAAAGATATCGGCGAAGGCACGGGCTCGTGGCGCACCGGCTGGCACGAAAGGCGCAACGCAAACCTCTATCCAACGCACGGCCTCGGGCCGATTGCGCAGTACATGAACATTAATCGTGGCGATCGCTTTGACTACCTGACGTCCATGTCATCGCCTGCCCTCGGGCGGCAGTTGTACGCCGCACGCGAGTTTCCAGAGGACCACATGCGCAATAAAGCCCGTTATGTCTGCGGCGACATGAATACATCCCTTATTCGGACCGTGCGCGGACGAACGATAATGGTCCAGCACGATACAACTACACCGAGACCGTATACGCGGCACAATCTCATCCAGGGAACCGGCGGTGTTTTTGCGCGCTACCCGAACCGCGTCGCCGTAGAGTCGGAAGGAAACTTTCATGAATGGCAGCATGATATGACCAGCTGGTACGAGCGCTACGATCACGCATTGTGGAAACGGACGGCGACAGACGCCGCAGCGGCGGGCGGCCACGGTGGTATGGACTACGTCATGCTGTGGCGTCTTGCATTCTGCCTGCGCAATGCTGTGCCACTCGATCAGAATGTATACGACGCAGCCGCCTGGTCCGCCGTTACGCCGCTCAGCGAAGAATCCAACGCGAACAGGGGTAATTCCCGGGACTTTCCTGATTTTACCCGCGGCGCCTGGCCAGGTTCCGCGCCGCTGGATATCGAAAACAGCATGCTGGCGAGGGCACAGGTATGAGCAAGAAACCCGCACTGGTCGTACTTGCCGCAGGGATGGCAAGCCGTTATGGAAGCCCGAAGCAGTTGGACGCGGTTGGGCCACACGGCGAAGGTATTATCGATTACTCGGTGTTCGATGCGGCGCGCGCGGGCTTTGGCAAGGTGGTATTCGTCATCAAGGAACAGTCGGCGGACAGCTTCGATGCGGCGTTCATGCAGCTCCGGCAAAACATCGACGTTGAGTATGCGTTCCAGGACCGCCTGCCGCCGCCGCGGCAGAAGCCCTGGGGCACCGGCCACGCGCTGCTCTCGGCCGCTGACAAAGTCAGCGAGCCGTTCGCCATGATCAATGCAGATGACTACTACGGGCAGTCGGCATTTGTGTCGGCCGCGAAGTTCCTGGCGGACAGGAAGTCCAACTCGCTCGAATTCGGCATGCTCGGTTATGCATTGCGCGATACCCTGTCGCCCCACGGCAGCGTGTCCCGCGGTCTGTGCAACGCCGACGAACAGGGCAAACTGGTGTCGATCGTCGAACATACAAAAATCGTTTCCGAAAAAGGTGACATCGTCAGCCTGCACGACGACGGATCGTCGATACAGCTCACCGGTAGCGAACCGACGTCAATGAACTTCTGGCTGCTGA
This sequence comes from Gammaproteobacteria bacterium, assembly GCA_018677555.1. Taxonomy (GTDB): domain Bacteria; phylum Pseudomonadota; class Gammaproteobacteria; order Steroidobacterales; family Woeseiaceae; genus JAHHOT01. The sequence continues at coordinate 3,308 of JAHHOT010000060.1, forward strand.
CCCCGGCGATTTTCAGTCACTTGCGCGGCGGGCTGGAGCGATTCCTGGAATCATTCGGTGATAGTGAGAAAGAGGAATTCGTCCTGCCGAATTTCATCGGCGAACTGATCGATCAGCAAATTGCCAGTGTTGCCGTGCTCGGGCATAGCGACACC
>JAHHOT010000193.1 GCA_018677555.1 Gammaproteobacteria bacterium
GGCCTTACCTACGCCGAAGACAAGGAGCGGGCAACCCGTACAATTGCCGCGCTGCACGAACAGGGGGTCTATCCAACGCCGCTGTGGGCCAGGGAGAACTGAGATCACGAATATTTCCGCTATCGCCGAAAATTTCGAGCTGCGCGGAACAGACTACGTGGCCGACGTATTCGGCAGCGGGCACATACACGACACGTTCCTGATCTGGTCCCCCGACGACGCAGCAGGTCAACGTCATATCCTGCAATTGATCAATCGCAACGTTTTTCGACAACCAGTGCAGTTGATGGACAACGTCGGCAGGGTGATTCGGCATGTCGGACAAAAGCTTGAGCAGCGCGGCGCCGGCGCAGATCGCTGTCTTTCCCTGGTTCGTACGCTGCAGGGCGACGATTTTTTCGTTGACGACAGCGGCGATTATTGGCGGATGTATGAATATCTCGATGGCGCGCAGACCTTCGACGTAGCAGAAACGACGGACATGGCGTTCGAGGCGGCGGCGGCATTCGGGCGATTTCAGGAATTACTGTCCGACCTGCCGCCACCCCGCCTACATGAAGTCATTCCCGATTTCCACGACACGCCCAGGCGTATGCAAGCGCTGGAGAACGCGATCCGGGAGGATCCGGTTGACAGGGCCAGGTTGTGTCAGCCGGAGATAGAGTTTGCAAGAACTTTCGGCTCGTCCGCTGACGAGCTTCTGGCGATGCAACGCGCAGGTGACATTCCCGAACGCGTCGTGCACAACGATACGAAGATCAACAACGTCATGTTCGATACGGACACGGGCAAAGCCATCTGTGTGATTGACCTCGATACCGTCATGCCAGGCCTGGTGCATTTCGATTTCGGGGACCTCGCACGAACCGTGACACCGGATGCCGGCGAAGACGAACGTGACGCTGGCAACGTCGAGATGCGCCTCGACATGTTCGACGCGCTGGCCCGCGGGTACCTCAGCTCGGCCGGCTCCTTTCTGAATGCGGCAGAAGTAGGAAGCCTGCACCTCGCCGGCCGGATCATTACCGCCGAAACAGGGGTTCGCTTTCTCACCGATTTCCTCGAAGGTGACCGTTATTTTCGTGCGGATCGGCTGTATCAGAACCTGCTGCGTTGCAGGAACCAGTTCGCGCTGGCTGAGTCGATGAAGCAGCAAAGTCACGCGATGCGGGACATTGTTGCGGCGGCGGCAAACGAGCTTGGACTTTCGCGGCCGCCTGCCTGAACTGACGATGGTCCTCACTGCAATCGACGTCCTGATCGTCCTCGGGTTCATGGCCCTGACACTCATCGTCGGCCTTGTCGTTCGGCGTCGCGGCTCAAAAGACAGCGCCGGGTATTTTCTCGGCAATCGCCAGATGCCGTGGTGGCTTCTCGGTTTTTCGATGGTGGCAACGACATTTTCAACCGACACGCCCAACCTGGTGACCAACCTCGTGCGCACGCAGGGTGTGTCCGGAAACTGGAACTGGTGGGCATTTTTGCTGACCGGGATGCTGACGACGTTCGTGTTCGCTCGCCTGTGGCGCCGTCTCGGGGTGACGACTGATATCGAGTTTTACGAACGACGCTACAGCGGCAGCACCGCATCGTTCCTGCGCGGTTTTCGCGCGATCTACCTCGGTGTCTTCTACAACGTGATGATCATTGGCATGGTCACGCTTGCCGCGATCAAGATTGGTGGCGTAATGCTCGGTGTCTCGCCGCTGGCGGTGGTTCTCGGCGCAGGGTTCGTCACCGTTGTATTTTGCGCAGCGAGCGGATTCATCGGCGTGGTTCTGACCGACGTGATCTTGTTCGTCACCGCGATGGTCGGCGCGCTCCTGGCTGCCTGGTTTGCACTCGATCACCCCGACGTCGGCGGTCTGAACGGGTTGATGTCCAATCCGGCGGTGCTCGGCGCCAAGCCCCTGTTCCCCGATTTCACGGATCCCGCGGCGTGGATACCGTTGCTGCTCGTGCCGCTGGCGGTGCAATGGTGGGCCGTCTGGTATCCGGGCTCCGAGCCGGGCGGTGGCGGATACGTGGCGCAGCGCATGCTTGCGGCGAAAGACGAGCAGCACGCCGTTGCGGCATCCGCATTTTTCAACCTGGCGCATTATGCGCTTCGCCCATGGCCCTGGATTATCGTCGCGCTGGCGTCGCTCATCGTATTTCCCGATCTCGACAGTCTGCGCACGGCGCTGCCACAGGTCGATGCGGGAATAATCGGGCACGATCTCGCGTATCCTGCAATGCTCAGCTTGTTGCCGGCGGGCGTGCTCGGCTTCGTGGTGGCTTCGCTCGTGTCTGCCTACATTTCGACCGTCTCGTCGCATCTGAATTGGGGCGCATCCTATGTCGTCAACGACGTGTATGTTCGATTCGTACGGCACGATGCAGGCGCGCGCGAGCAGATCCTGGTCGCGCGGCTCGCCACCGTGGGCCTGATGTTGCTCGCTGCGGTCGTTGCACTGACACTCGACGATGCCTTTCAGGCGTTTCGTCTGGTGCTCACAATCGGCGCCGGAACCGGCCTTTTATTCATCCTGAGATGGTTCTGGCGGCGCATAAATGCGTGGAGCGAAATCGCGGCGATGGTGTTTTCATTCCTGGTCAGCGTTGCTATGGACCAGTGGGCACCGGATACGATGGATCCGTGGCGCGTTTTTCTTTACAGCGTGCTCATCACGACAGTCTGCTGGGTGTTGGTCACATTCGTTACACCTGCGGAGCGTGACGAGGTGCTTGACTCGTTCGCCCGGTCGCTTTGGCCGACCGGCGATGACGGCGAACGGTTTCGTCAGGAGCTGCGGGGCGGTATCGTGCTGACGATTGCTTCCGCCGTTTCGATTTATGGTCTCATGTTTGCCACAGGTACATTGCTGTACGGGGAAAACGCTCAGGCAGCAGCCTGGGGGTCAGTAGCCGTTGCCGCAGGCGTCGCAGCTACGATGCTCTGGAGGCGTCAGTGGCACTAGCAGCCGGGACAAGGCCGGTGCTGGGCGCATTTCTCGCGCTTGCTGCGCTATCAGCCGCTGCGCAGGTCACTGTGGTGACCGGGCCGACGCACATTCCGCGAGGCGATGCCCGAAGCGAAAAAGATATTACGGTCAGCAACGGGCTTTTTGCCGTCGCCTTTGCAGTGGGTTCTGCGCCACCGTGGGGCGTTGCGCGCGGTGGCATCATCGACATCGCGTTGCTCGACGATGACCGGCCGGGCTACGACATTGCGTCGCTGGCCGATTTCATGCCCAACGACTGGTCGAGCTGGCCAACCACATACCAGGCTGTCGGTGTGTCCCAAACAGGTAGCGACGAGGTGGTTGTCACGACGCGGCGTGACTGGGGCGAGGTACAGCTGGAAACAACATTCACCATTCGCGACAACGACAGCGTCATCGACATGGATACGCGGATGGTGAACTCGGGCACGAAAGCTCTGCACGATATCCGTTCGGGCTACGTTGTGTGGCCGGACGGCGGCTACGTTTTCGGCGTGCCGGGCCTTCCCGGGATCCTGGAAGGTTCCGAGTCCGTGGCAACGGCAGACTGGTCTGCGATGTATGACGAGGACTGGGTTATCGGCCTGCACACGCCGTTCGCCAGTCATCTGAACAACAATGGACGCGACCGCTACCTGCGGCATTCGCTGGAGCCCGGCGAATCGCGCCGCTTCAGCGCGCGGCTCCAGATTGAAGCGGACGGCGATCTCGCGCCGCTGGTTGCGCAGGAAATAGCGGTCACAGGCAAATCTTATGGCACGGTCACCGGCTCTGTTACGACAAGCGATGGCCGCCGTGTTTCGTCGCCGGCGATCGTGGCCGAGTATGAAGAAAGGCCGTATGCCTGGTCGATCGGGAGCAACGGACGGTTTCGCTACAGGCTCCCCGTGGGCGACTACGTGCTTTACGCTACGGCAGAAGGACATTCTCGCAGCACGCCAGTTTCGATCAGCGTTCGCCCCGGCGTTGAACTCCGGCACGACTTCGACGATCTCGAGCCACCGGGCGTCGTCGAGTTTTATGTCGCCGAGCGCGACCCGTCCGTGGAGATCGACGCTGACGGGCGCAACTTGCGCAAAGCGCTCAGGCCAACGGATGCCAGGATCTCGATTGACGCGGGCGATACGCCACTGATTCGCTACCACGGCCAAAGCGTCTACTTCACGGAACTCGATGCGGTCGGTTATGCCGCTATTTCAATCGCGCCAGGTCAGTACACTTTCGGGGTCTCCGCCGGTGGCGGTTTTACGGCGCAGCCGGAGGTGATCGAGCTGGTAGTCTCCCCGGGCGGAAATCATCGTGTGTCCGAGGCCGTGGTGCCTGAAGTCGATCCGCGAAACCGCAACTGGTACAGCGTCGATTTACACCACCACTCTGACGTTCTGGACGGATTCACTCCGCCGGAGTACGTACTACGATCGGAGTTGGCCGCCGGCCTCGATGTCGCTTTCCTCAGCGACCATGATTCGGTTGTCAACAACGCCGGCATGCGCCAGCTTGCAGCGCGGCGCAATACTCAATTCATCGCCGCAACGGAACTGTCGCCGTCCTGGGCGCACTTCAATGCCTGGCCCCTCGACGATGGCAAGACCGTCGACATCGATACCGGCCAGGCGAGCGTGCAGGAGATTTTCGCCGAGGCCCGGCGCATGGGAGCCGAACTGATCAGCGCGAATCATCCGAGTAACAACTACGGCTATTTCACCAGTCTCGAAAAACCCGGAGCGGTTCCTGGCGGCTACGATGCGCGGTTTGACCTTATCGAAATCGTATCTGCAACGGATCCCGCAGAAAACGAAGCGTCGGCGAGACGCGCCTGGATGTACTGGAACGAAGGCCACAGGAAATACCTGGTCGGGGGATCTGACACGCACGATGTCTGGTCCGAGCACTCGGGCTCGACCCTAACACTGGTCTACGTCGAAGGGGAATTGACGGTCGACAAGCTGATCGAATCCGTGCGCACCGGGCGGGCTTATGCCAGCCAGGGTCCTGTAATTTTTCCGCAAGCTATGTTCGGCGAATCGGTATTCGCCGACAAGAATGGGTCCGTGTCGCTGGTATTCGACGTGCATGCGGTGAACGGTATCGATTCTGTGCGCCTCATCGAGCGCGGCAGGGAAATCGACAGCCTGGACCTCGCCGGCGAGGTGACGGGGACCACGGTCGATTTTTCCAGGACGGATATCAGCGAGAACACCTGGTATAGCCTCGTCGTAAGGGACAGCAGCAACCGCTTTGCCTACTCCAACCCGATATGGGTTAAGGTCAGGCGATGAAGGAACGGCAGGCGGAACGTAATAACGCGCCACGCTTTAATATCAGGGTTGCGACATGAAAGAGATCCTCACAGTCGCAATCATTGTCACGCTCGCCACTTCCCTGGTGCTCGCAACGCGCTGGCGTAACGTGGTTTGCACGGGCCCCATGCCCGTGTCCCTTTTCACTTTCATTGCAATTCTGTTCACCTCGGGACTCGATGTCGGATTGATCATGTTCCCGCTGGTGG
>JAHHOT010000158.1 GCA_018677555.1 Gammaproteobacteria bacterium
CTTCGTCGCCATCACGGATGCGGCGCGCAAATTTCACCTCTTCGGCCGCGGTGAGCAGTTTCGCAACGCCGATTTCATTCAGGTACAGGCGGGTGGCGTCCGGTGCGCTCGAGGTCCTCCTGGCCGCCGCCGCCTTCGAAGGGCGCAGCTCGGCGCCGGCGTCCGCCCGTGGCGAACGTGCGTCAGGCCCAGCTACCCCGTTAGTCCGGCCCACCATACTGCTCATCCCCTTACGGAAAGAGCGCCCCGTAGTTGCAAGTCTGGCTAACCGGCTTATTTCGCAGGCAAATATCGTCGCGGGTCTACCGGTTTGCCGTTACGCCGAATCTCGAAATGGAGGCGCGGCGCCTGTCCCGGCCCCTCACCCATGGTCGCTATCCTCTGGCCCTTCTTTACGGTCTGGCCTTCCTTTACCAGGAGCGACGCATTGTGCCCGTAGGCACTAAGGTAGGTGTCGTTGTGTTTAACGATAATAAGCTGTCCGAAGCCCGCGAGTCCACTCCCGGAGTACACGACGCGGCCAGCGGCGGCGGCTCGCACGGCCTCGCCGCGCTTGCCCGCAAGCAGAACGCCGGTGCCGGACCCGGGTCGCCGGCCGAATTCCACGGCGATTTTGCCGGGAACCGGCCACTGCCACGCTGGCGGCGCCGCGGTTGGCAGCGGGGGCAGCCGCGCCTGGCCCCGGTTCGCAGGCGACGCCGTCGGCGCGCTGGCGGACATGCCCGGTGGCGGGTTCAGCAGGATGACCTGGCCGGGATAAATCAACGAGCCACTGCCCAGCTTGTTCCAGCGCGCAAGGTCTGCCGGGTTCTTGTCATAGCGAAACGCGATCGCGTACAGCGTTTCGCCGCTGCGCACGATGTGTTGCTCACGCGGTGTATGGTCCCAGCGGGCGCCGGATCCGCAGGCGCTGAGCAGCGCGCCAACGAGCAACATCCAGCACCAATCGCGCCCGGGCGTCAGCGCTCCGCGGCCGATCATTGTCTCTGCATGATAAAAATCGCGATCCCTGCGGCGACGACGACAACACTCCAACCGATTCGTTCGACATACCGGGGCAACATTTCCGCCATACGCTCACCACCGAGAACGATAAGCCCGGCGACGAGATAAAAGCGCGCACCCCGACCGATCAACGACGCGATGACGAACCCCGGCAATGGGAGCAAGGTCGCGCCGGCAGCAATCGTGAAAATCTTGTAAGGAATAGGTGAAAAGCCGGCAATGAACACGGCCCAGACGCCCCAGGTCGCGAACCACTCCCGGGACCTCAGGTAGGCGTCCCAGTAGTGTGACTCGCTGAGCCACGGCTCTATTGACTCGATCAGAAAGTAGCCGATGAAATAGCCGGCGACGCCGCCAAGCAGCGACATCACCGAAGTAGTGAACGCGTATCGCCAGGCACGATCGCGCCGTGCAAGGCACATCGGTGCCAGCATGACGTCGGGCGGTATCGGAAAAAACGACGATTCCGCAAAACTCATCGCAGCAAGATAACGCTCGGCATGCCGATGCCCCGCCCAGGACAGCACGCGATCGTAAAGTGGCCCAAACAATTTCATGACGCGGAATGCTCTTCCCTGCGGATCGCTTCAGGTGCAACGTCCGCAGCAAACCTCTTCTATCAAGTTTCCATCCTACATGCCTTTGACAAGCGGCACGAAACTGACCGCTCCCAACGACACTTCTTCGAAATGCTCGGGAAGGCGCTTGACCATGATCAGGCGCTGACGCCCGGGCGGGCCGACCGGCATGATCAGTCGTCCGTTCGGCGCCAGTTGTTCAAGAAGTTTCTGCGGTAGCTCGTCAGCCGCAGCGGCAACGATAATACCGTCATACGGTCCGTATTTCGGCCATCCCTGCCAGCCGTCGCCGAGCCGAAATCGCACGTTGTAGATGTCGAGGTCGCGCAGCCGTTGCTTGGTTTTTCGCAACAGCTCCGGGATGCGCTCAACGGTGAAAATTTCCTTTACCAGCGGCGCCAGAACTGCGGTCTGGTAGCCGCATCCGGTACCGATCTCGAGCACACGCTGTCCCTCAAACCCGTCGAGCAGCGCTTCGGTCATGCGCGCAACCACCCACGGCTGGCTGATCGTCTGCCCGTGGCCAATAGGCAACGCGGTATCCTCATAGGCCCGGCTTGCAAGCGCTTCGTCGACGAACAGATGCCGGGGCACGTTGCGAATCTGCTCGAGAACGGCCGACGACCGGATACCGTTGTCTTTCAGCCGCCGCACCAGCCGATCGCGCGTCCTCGCGGAGGTCATGCCGATGCCGCGTTTACTGGCGCTCCTCGTGTCAATCATCCCGCCAGCCACTCCGCGACTGTTGGCAGCGCGTCGTGACGCGTCAGATCTACCTTCAACGGCGTCACCGCTACACCGCCGTTCGCCACGATCTCAAAGTCCGTCCCTTCGCCTGCATCCTGGCCCTCGCCCGCTGGCCCGATCCAGTAGATCGTACGGTCACGGGGGTCCCTGGTTTTTACCATGGGCTCCGATTTGTGGCGAAAGCCGAGACGTGCCGCGGTAACACCAGCGAGCTGGCTATAGGCGCGATCCGGGACGTTCACATTCAGAATCGTGTCGCTCGGCAGCGGTTTTTCCTGCAGGCGGCGTACAAGGTCACAGGCGACCTGCGCTGCCGTAGCAAAATTCGACGGCGCCGAACCCACCAGCGATACTGCAATCGCGGGGAAACCGAGGAAGCGCCCCTCCATCGCCGCAGCAACCGTGCCGGAATAAATGACGTCGTCGCCAAGATTGGCACCGTGGTTGATACCGGACACGACGATGTCCGGTTCATAGTCAAGGAATCCTGATAGCGCCAGGTGAACACAATCAGATGGCGTGCCATTGACGAAGTAGCGGTTTGCGGCCACCTCATGAATGCGCAACGGCGAATGCAGCGTCAGCGAGTTGCTGGCGCCGCTGTGATTCCTGTCGGGCGCCACCACCACGACGTCCGCAATCTCCGCCAGGGCATCTGCGAGAACATTGATGCCCGTCGCCAGGTAGCCGTCGTCATTGCTAACAAGAATCTTCACGGTTCAGGAGATAGTGACCGGCATCATTGGCCAGCGGAAAGGCGCTCACTATACTGAATGTTCCTGTCCTGCAATAGTGTGTAGCGCCCGCATTGCGGGATTGTGCCGGAGGCCAGCAGCTCGTGAACGACAAATCGAATCGCCCGGTTGACGACGAAAATCCGCAGGGGACGGACGAGGATGCCGACCTGTTTCGCCGTGCTGTGTCGGATGCGCGGCCCATCCGCAGCGAGAGCCGCGCGCCGCTGCCACCGCGGTCGAAGCCCGTGGCCCGTCTGCGTCGCCGGGACGAACGGGCCGTGCTGCGTGAGAGTCTCGAAGCCGACGCCGATACCTCGAATCTGCAAAGCGGTGACAGCCTGCGATTCAATCGTCCGCATATTGGCCGGCGGACGATGCGGAAACTGGCGCGCGGGAGCTTTGCGGTGCAGGCGGAAATCGACCTGCATGGCATGACCGCGAGCGAGGCCGAAGAAGCGTTGCGGCAATTCATAGCGGATGCGCAGCTGCGCGGCCTGCGCTGCGTGCGCGTGGTGCATGGCAAGGGCCTGGGATCCGGCGCGCGCGGCCCGGTCCTGAAGCGCAAGGTCGATGCCTGGCTGCGTCGCTGGCAAGCCGTGCTGGCCTTTGTTTCAACCCGACAGGTCGATGGCGGCACCGGCGCTGTATACGTGTTACTCGATCGAAACTGATCAATCAGCCCTGTCTACTGGCGTCGCGGTATGCAACCAGCTCGCGCAGCAACGTCGTCGCGTAACTGCCTCGCGGCAATCCGAACCCGAGCTCCAGGACGTTGCCGTCCCGGTGCCACTCGAGGCAACTGACGCGCGCGCGCAGCGCACGCCGGGCGGATTTCGCCTCACGATCCAGGCCGTCGCGAATGTCGGGATTCTGCGCCGCCACCTGCGCCTCCAGCGACGCAACTGCAGGACCGCAAACCGGCGCCCCGGCACCCCACAACGGCCCACTGGGATGCAGGTCCAGACGGGCGCAGCGGTCCCGCAGTACTTCATCCACCTGCTCGACCCGAAAAAAACTGTTGCTGCCGTCGAGCATCGCGCAGTCGCCGTCACACAGTTTGTTCCAGCTACCCTCCCGCACTCGCCGCTCGAGCACGCGGTTGAACAAATACGCGCGCGCCGCGGATAGCGCCAGCGAGCGGGCCGTTCGCCGCAAGCGGCGCCCGGCGAACAGCTGGCGGGCCGCGTCGAGGTTCGCGCCGTCCCTGCCAAAGCGCTGCTCGCCGAAATAGTTGGCGATTCCCAGCGCCTTCAGTTGCTCGAGTTTCCGGTAAAGTTCGGAACCTATCTTATTGATATTCCTGATAACAATATGGAATTCGTTGCCACGATGTGCGCCGCGCCGCAGCTTCTTGCCGTGGCGCGTGACGGCGACGAGACGAATGCCGCGCGCATCGAACCCGTCCCAGTGCACCGCCTTGCCGGACCGCCGCAGCACGCTGAACCATTGCCGGGTTACGGCATGCCGATCCTTGAGGCCGGCGAAGCCGACGTCGCGCGGCGCCACGCCCGCATATTCTGCCAGCTGCGTTGCGACCCAGCTCGTATTGCTCGAGGTCTTTTCCACCCACAGGTAGTCGTGCGCGCCGTCGCCATCGGGTTCGAACGACAGTAATTCGGTAACGCCAAAATCGTCCGGCTGGCAGCGTATATCGCCTTCAGGCAGCGCGTCGCCACAGACACGCGTCCAGTCGGTAGCGTGCGCCGCTGCTGCCGGCGTCGCCAGCCTAGCGATCCCGATTGGCGGCGGGAACGACCTGGTAAAAAGTTTCGTTGCGGCCGATCATGCCGAGATTCGTGCGCGCGCGCTCTTCCGCAGCTTCGCGCCCCCGCTTGAGATTGAGCACCTCCGCGTCGAGTGCGCTATTCCGTGCCCTGAGCTCCAGGTTCTGCGCACGCAGCGTAGCGACCGCATATTGCAGTTGTCGCGTTTTGCGGTGCCCGTCATCGGCAAGCCACAGCTGGCCCTGCAGCAACACACACAGCAGAGCGAGCACTCCCATTAACCAGCGCATGCTTTTCATGCGAGCTTCCCCAGGCAGCCGTCAAGCGATAGCCACCGAAAATGCGCCAGTCCCCGCATAGTCGGCGTCGTTCCCAAGCAACTCTTCGATGCGCAGCAACTGGTTGTACTTGGCAATCCGATCCGAGCGCGACAACGACCCCGTCTTGATCTGTGTCGCGACGGTACCGACCGAAATATCCGCGATCGTGTGGTCCGACGTTTCCCCGGACCGGTGCGAGACAACGGCCGTGTAGCCCGCCTCGACTGCCATAGTAATTGCATCAAGAGTTTCTGACAAGGTACCGATTTGGTTAGGTTTTATCAATATAGAATTTGCGATTTTTTCGCGTATACCACGCTCGAGGATACGCGTGTTCGTGACGAACAGGTCGTCGCCGACCAGCTGCACCCTGCTACCCAGCGCATCCGTGAGGGTCCGCCATCCGGCCCAGTCGCCCTCGTCCATGCCGTCCTCGATCGTAATGATCGGGTACGCATCCACGAGCTCACCGAGAAAATCGCAAAAGCCGCCGGCATCGAAAGCGCGGCCCTCGGACTCCAACCGGTATTGCCCGTCCCTGTAAAACTCGGAGCTGGCGACATCCAGGCCCAGCAGGATGTCCTTGCCTGCAACAAAACCGGCGTCGTCTATCGCCTGCATGATGGTATCCAGCGCCGCCCGGTTGGACGGCAGGTCCGGTGCAAAGCCGCCCTCGTCGCCAACCGCCGTATTGAGCCCCTTGCCGCGCAGCACGCTTTTCAGCGCGTGGAACACTTCTGTCCCGTAGCGCAAAGCTTCGGAAAAGCGATTCACACCGACCGGCAAAATCATGAACTCCTGAATGTCGACGCTGTTATCGGCGTGCGCCCCGCCATTGATGATATTCATCATCGGCACCGGCAACGTCACGCCGTTGCCGAGATGCCGGAACAACGGCACGCCGTGCGCAGCAGCGTCGGCTTTGGCACAGGCCAGCGACACGGCAAGCAGCGCATTGGCACCAAGCTTGCTCTTGTTGTCGGACCCATCGAGTTCGATCATGCGTCGGTCGACCGCGCGCTGATCGGGAAAATCGCTGCCAATCAATGAACGTCGCAACACCCCATTGACGTTGGCAACCGCATTGAGGACGCCCTTGCCCAGATAACGTCCGGCGTCGCCGTCACGCAATTCGACGGCTTCGCGCGTACCCGTCGATGCGCCCGACGGCACCGCGGCGCGACCCTTGCTCCCATCGGCCAAAATCACATCCGCTTCTACGGTTGGATTGCCACGGGAATCCAGAATCTCGCGGCCGACAATTTCTACTATATTGATCATTACTTCTCCCGCATGAGATCACCCGCCAGCGCCGTAGTGCCGTTCCGGGGATTGTCTTGAGACTGATTCTAGTCGCTTACGCCAAGGCCGAACCCGGCCTCGTGATACCCGGTTTTCTTGGCACAGGTATCGATCGCTTTCAGCGTTTGCAGCAGGGCGCGCATTTCACCCAATGGCCATGCGTTCGGTCCGTCACTAAGGGCTTTTTCCGGCTCGGGATGCGTTTCCATGAATAATCCGGCCACGCCGACAGCCGTTGCCGCCCGTGCGAGCACCGGTATGAACTCGCGCTGCCCGCCCGACGAACTGCCTTTTCCGCCCGGTAACTGCACGGAATGGGTCGCGTCGAAAACGACCGGGCAGCCGGTTTCCCGCATTATGGCGAGACTGCGCATGTCCGATACGAGGTTGTTGTAGCCGAATGTAAACCCGCGTTCACAAACCATGATCTCGCTGTTGCCCGCGGAGCGTGCCTTGTCAACGACGTTGCGCATTTCCCAAGGCGACAGAAACTGGCCTTTCTTGATATTGACCGGCTTACCCGCTGCCGCCACCTTCAGAATGAAATTTGTCTGGCGGCAGAGAAACGCCGGCGTCTGCAGCACATCGACCACAGACGCTACTTCTTCCATGGGCGTATCTTCGTGCACATCGGTGAGCACAGGCACCCCGACCTGGCGCTTGACCTCCGCCAGAATTCTCAGGCCCTCGTCCATTCCCGGGCCACGAAAACCGTCGCGCGAACTGCGATTGGCCTTGTCGAACGACGACTTGTAAATGAACGGAATGCCCAGTTCAGCGGTAATCTCCTTCAGGAACCCCGCTGTCTCTATTGCCATCGATTCGCTCTCGACGACACAGGTTCCGGCGATAAGAAAGATCGGCTCGCGGTTGCCGATAGCAGCGCCTGCCAGCTTCATGCTTCCGCCGCCTGCGGCAAATCGCCGCTGCGATGCAGGCCGGCGGCGTGTATGAACCCGGTAAACAACGGGTGGCCATCCCGCGGGTTCGAGGTAAATTCCGGGTGGAACTGGCTCGCGACAAACCAGGGATGCTCGGGTAATTCGACCATCTCGACGAGATCGTCCACGGACAGTCCGGAGAAGCGCAACCCGGCGTTCTCGAGGACTTCGCGGTAATTGTTGTTGACCTCGTAGCGGTGCCGATGGCGCTCGAAGATCTCGGTCGCTCCGTAAACCGTCGCCGCCAGTGAGCCGTCCTGCAGGATGATCTGCTGCGAGCCGAGACGCATCGTCCCGCCCAGGTCGGAATCCTCACTGCGCTGTTCACGCTCCCCCGCACTGGTCTCCCATTCGGTGATCAGCGCAACGACCGGATGTGGCGTACCTCTTTCGAACTCGGTGCTGTGCGCGCCGTCCAGGTCCGCAAGATTCCGAGCCGCATCGATGACGGCGACCTGCATGCCGAGGCAGATTCCCAGGTACGGAATGTCGTGTTCGCGCGCGTAGCGCACCGCATTGATCTTGCCCTCGATGCCACGATCGCCGAACCCGCCGGGGACAACGATGCCGTCCATGTCCTTGAGACATTCCGCCCCGTTTTGCTCGACGTCCTGGGATTCGAAGTAATGTATGTTCACGCGCGTTCGGGTATGTATGCCGCCGTGCAACAGTGCTTCGCTGAGCGATATATAAGAATCACGCAGATCGACGTACTTGCCCACCATGGCGATATCGACCTCGCCCTCGGGATTCTCCTTGGCTTCGACAATGGCGCGCCACTCATCGAGGTTGGCCGGCGGCAGGTCCAGTCGCAGTTGCCGTGTGACGATTTCGTCCAGACCCTGCCGCTGCATCATTTCCGGGATCTTGTATAAATCATCGACGTCGCTCGCCGAGATGACCGCCTTTTCCGGCACGTTGGTAAACAGGGCAATCTTGCGTCGCTGCTCTGCCGGCAACGGTTGCTCCGAACGACACACGAGTATGTCCGGCTGGATACCGATGGAGCGCAGTTCCTTGACGGAGTGCTGGGTCGGTTTGGTTTTTATCTCCGACGATGTTGCGATATACGGCACAAGCGTCAGGTGAACGTAGACAACACGGTCCCGGCCCAACTCGACACCCATTTGACGAATTGCTTCGAGAAACGGCAGTGACTCGATGTCGCCGACCGTGCCGCCGATTTCTACCAGGCAAATGTCGGCGTCGCCCGCGCCCAGCGCGACGCTCTGTTTAATCTCGTCGGTAATGTGCGGAATAACCTGGACGGTCGCTCCCAGGTAGTCGCCGCGGCGTTCTTTGGCGATGACGCTCTCGTAGATTCTTCCGGTTGTGAAGTTGCTGTAGCGCCCGGGCGTCGTCCGCACGAAGCGCTCGTAGTGACCGAGGTCGAGGTCGGTTTCCGTACCGTCATCGGTGACAAACACTTCGCCGTGCTGAAACGGACTCATGGTCCCCGGATCGACGTTGATATAGGGATCCAGCTTGATCATGCTGATCGACAACCCGCGTGACTCGAGAATTGCGCCCAGGCAGGCGGACGTAATTCCCTTGCCCAGCGAGGACACGACGCCACCGGTGATAAAGACATACGAAGTCATGTTGTGCTCTTGCCGCTATTGTCGCGGGAAACAATAAAGGGTCAGAAAAAACACGCCCGTACGCCCCCTGGCGCACGGGTTGTTTAAATCCGACCCTTAAAAAAACCTCCGAAAATCATCGACGTATGTCGATAATGTCGAACAATTCGGGGGCGTTGATTAAGACCCGTCAACTGAGCCAGGACGGTGTTACAAGTTAACAGATAGGACCTGTGCAGACAATGCGCCGCGGGCACCGCGCTCAGTGGAGTGATGGCTTCGCTTCCCAGCGGAGCGCATAGCCACCGGCTACGGCGATGGGCTGCGCGAGCCACAGATCGGCCACGGCGACGAGCTCGTTGCCCGCGTAACAAAGCGGGACGCGATCACGCATCCACGGAACGATGCCTTCGTCCTGCATGAGTTTTCGCAACGCCTGCGTGTGCGCGCTATGCACCGGGCGAATGGCCTCCCCGCCCTCCCGAAATCGCACGCTGAGGCCACCTCTTGCCTGGGATTCGGGGATGCCCATGCCGTCGCATTTTTCGAGGCGCAGGCGACCCAGCCGAGGCCCAAGCTCGAGCGGCTCTTCCGTGCTCAACACGGCATCGACGGGCAATGCCGCATCATCCAGAGGCGGCATCAGGTACAGCCAGCCGCGATACCGACGCACTTCCGCACCGCGCCAGCGCACCAGCGGTTGTGCATCCGGCCGCGCGGGCAGCAATTCCTGCAGCACCTGCTGCAGGCGCGTCGCCGGTGGTGTCGGCAGGCCGCGACAGCGCGCCGCATAGCGCAGCAGATTGCGCTGCCGTGCTTCGGATAAACACTGCAGTTTGTCGATGTGCATGCGCTCTGTCGTGCCGGCCGATGCGAGGTCGATGCGTGCCAGGTCGGCGAGCAAATCGTCCGCCTCGGCCGCGAGTTGTGCGCTGCGGCGCAGTCCGCGCGCGGCGGACGGCCAGCGCCCCGACAGGACGGGAATGACGCGCGTGCGCAGGAAATTTCGGTCGAAGCTCAGGTCCTGGTTGGACGGGTCATCGATCCACTGCAGCCCCTCACGCTGCGCATAGTCGCGCAGTTCATCGACGGCGACGCCGAGTAACGGCCGTAACAGGAAACCGGGACCGAATTCCTGCCGTACGCGGATTCCGGAGAGTCCGCTAACACCGCTGCCACGCATCAGGTTCAACACGAGTGTCTCCGCCTGGTCCATCTCGTGGTGCGCACTGAGCAGACAGTCGCCGTCGGCCATGCAGCCACGCAACGCGCTGTATCGCGCGTCGCGTGCCGCAGCTTCCGGCCCGCAAGCGGCATCCCCGTCCACCACGACAGGCAGCGCCAGGTAATCGACTCCGAGCGCCGCGGCAACTGCGCGACAATGTTCCTGCCAGTCATTCGCGGCACGCTGCAGACCGTGGTTCACGTGCAGGGCAACAACCGGAGCAGTCGCCGTGTGCTTTGCTGCCGTCGTCAACGCATGCAGCAACACGCTCGAATCCAGCCCGCCGCTGTAGGCAACGAGCCAACGCGACGGCGTGAGCCCGGCAGGCGAAATCTGCGCGAGCCGCTCGAGAAGAATGTTCCTGTCAAATGTCATGCGAACCCGCAATACGGGCGACCGGTCAGTTTTCCTTGTACTGACCGAAACTCGCCAGTCGTGCCTGCCGCTGCGCGAGCATCTCGTCAATGCCGAGTGCCTCGACATCGTCCAGGTGCTTGAGAATCGCGTTGCGAATGATCTCGGCCATCGCCGACGGGTCGCGGTGTGCCGCGCCGAGTGGTTCCGGCAGAACCTCGTCGGTGAGGCCAAACTCACTGAGATTCGCCGCGGTGATGCGCATCGCCTCCGCCGCTTCCTCGGCCTTCTCGGCGCTTTTCCACAAGATTGACGCGCAACCTTCGGGGGAAATCACCGAGTAAATAGCGTACTGCAGCATCAACAGCCGGTCGCTCACGCCGATGGCCAGCGCACCACCCGACCCGCCTTCGCCGATCACGACACTGACGATCGGCGTTTTCAGCCCGGCCATAAGGTACAGGCTGAAGGCGATTGCCTCGCTCTGACCGCGCTCTTCCGCGCCGACCCCGGGATACGCGCCCGGCGTATCGATAAACGTTACGATCGGGAGCGAAAATTTTTCAGCGAGCCGCATCAGCCGCTGCGCCTTACGGTAACCTTCCGGCTTCGGCATGCCGTAATTTCGGCGCACGCGCTCCTTGGTATCGCGGCCTTTCTGATGCCCGATGAACATGATAGCCCTACCGTCGATGCGGCCGATTCCGCCGACGATCGCCGGATCGTCGGCATACATTCGATCGCCGTGCAATTCCTGGAAGTCCGGCGCGATGACTTCGAGATAATCCAGGGTGTAGGGCCGCATGGGATGTCGCGCAATCTGCGCAATTTGCCAGGCACTGAGCTTGTCGAAAATAGTCTTGGTTAGCGATCGGCTTTTTTCCTTCAGCCGCGCGACTTCTTCATTGATATTGATTTCAGAGTCGTCGCCGACGAATCGAAGCTCGTCGATTTTCGCCTCGAGCTCAGCGATTGGCTGCTCGAATTCAAGAAACTTGAGGTCCATCGAGTTTCGCTACACACCTGCGGTCCACACACCCGGACTTTACATGATTTCCCGACCCGGTGTGTAAAGTAAACGTACGCCATTTCTGCCCAGAAGATCGGTCAGCTTTTCCCGTAATTCGCGGCTTGGTCGGACACTCCATTCCGGACCGAGGGCAAGCCGCGCAGCAGCGCTAGCCCCTGTGTATTGGACCGACACGTCGCAATGACCTTCACGGTAAGGTAGCAACACATCATGTAATTCTGTGAGCAGGAGCTGACCCTTGCCGTTCGGCGCGACATTCAGGATCATGCTCTTCGCGCGCGTCTCTATGACGCGATCGATATTCAGGATTTTTTTGGCGTTTACTTGCCAGGCACCCATGAATTCGTCGAAGCGCAGTCCTCCACTCACAACGACGATCTCGTCCTTGACAAGCAGGTGGCGGAATTCCTGGAACGCTTCGCTGAACAGGCTCACCTCGAGCCTGCCGCTATCGTCATCGAGCACCACAGTGACACGATTGCCGCGCTTGCGCACGTCCATAATAAGCCCGGCGATCGTAATCTCACGTTTCGGCTGAGCGAAACTGCGCTCTCCGTTTGCTGATTGCGGTTGTGGCTCGGCAGCAATGTCACCCAGCCGCCCGTCTACGAAAAACTGTGCGTCGCGACGTACGGCGTCGAACGGATGACCCGTAAGATAGAGTCCAAGCGCTTCTTTTTCGTTGCGCAAATATTCCTGCTCCGCCCATTCGGCGCAATGGGCCGTTTGCAGTTTCTTCGGCGCGGGCGACTCGGCGGCAATGCCGAACATGTCATTCTGTCCGGCAGCGTGTGCACGCGCTTCCTGGTCAGCAGCCTGCAGTGCTTCGGGAAGCTGTTCCATCAGGCCGCGCCGGCTGACACCGAACGAGTCCATCGCACCCGCCTTGATCATGGCTTCGAGTGCGCGCCGGTTGACTTTGTCGAGATCGACGCGACGGCAAAACTCGGCCAGGTCGCTGAATATCCCGCGTGCTTCACGCTCATCGACAATCGTTTCCACAGCCGCCCTGCCGACTCCCTTCACGGCACCGAGTCCGTAAAGAATTGACTGGTTGTCGAGTACACTGAACTGGTAAGACGACCGGTTTACGTCGGGCGCTGCAAGCCGCAGCGACAACTGCCGGCAATCATCCTTGAGCATTACCAGGCGATCGGTGTTGTCCAGATCGGCACTCATGGCCGCAGCCGTGAACGCAGCGGGATAGTGCGCCTTGAGGAAAGCCGTCTGGTAGGAGAGCAACGCGTATGCTGCCGAATGTGACTTGTTGAAGCCGTAGCCGGCGAACTTCTCCATGAGATCGAAAATACGCGTAGCCGTTGCTTCAGCGACCCCGCGCTCGCAAGCGCCGCCAACGAAAAATTCGCGTTGCTTCGCCATCTCTTCCGGTTTCTTCTTACCCATCGCGCGCCGTAACAGGTCGGCCCCGCCAAGGGTGAATCCCGCCAGCACCTGCGCGATCTGCATCACCTGCTCCTGGTACAGAATGACGCCGTAGGTTGGTTCGAGAATGGATTGAATATCCGGATGCAGGTAGTCGATCTCGGATTTTCCCGCATCATGTTTTCGGGAAATGAAGTCGTCGACCATGCCGGACTGCAATGGCCCCGGCCGAAACAACGCCACGAGTGCGACCAGGTCATCGAAATGGTCGGGTTTCAGCCGTTTGATCAGATCGCGCATGCCGCGCGACTCGAGCTGAAAGACGCCGGTCGTATCGCAGCGTTGCAGGAGCTCGAACGTCTTTTGATCCTGCATTGGCAGTGTCGCAATGTCGATCGACTCGCTGGCTGCTGCGCGCTCGTTAACGATACGCACTGCCCGGTCGATGACGGTCAGTGTCTTGAGACCGAGGAAATCGAACTTGACCAGGCCCGCCGCTTCCACGTCGTCTTTGTCAAACTGCGTGACTGCACTGCTGCCGCCGTCTTCGCAATACAGCGGCGTGAAGTCAGTCAGCTTATCGGGCGCGATAACCACACCGCCAGCATGTTTGCCGGCATTGCGGACCAGGCCCTCCAGGGACTTGCCGAGATCGATCAGCGCGCGCACTTCTTCGTCGTCGCGATACATCGCCGTTAGCTCGTCTTCTTGTTCGAGTGCCTTGTCGAGCGTAATGCCGATCTCGAACGGAACCTGCTTTGCAATGCGGTCCACGAATCCGTACGGGTGGCCGAGGACGCGTCCCGCATCACGTATCACCGCCCGCGCCGCCATCGTGCCGTAGGTAATGATCTGCGACACTCGGTCCCGCCCGTAACGTTCACTGACATACTCGATTACCCGGTCGCGTCCATCCATGCAGAAGTCGACGTCGAAGTCTGGCATCGAGACGCGTTCCGGATTGAGGAAGCGTTCGAACAGCAGGTCATGCTCCAGCGGGTCGAGGTCGGTGATGCCGAGCACGTAGGCAACGAGCGAACCTGCTCCGGATCCTCGCCCCGGACCAACCGGTATCAGCTGTTTCTTCGCCCAGTCGATGAAATCGGCAACGATAAGGAAGTAACCACTGAATCCCATTTCGCAAATGACGCGCAATTCGTCGTCGAGGCGCGCCTGGTAAACAGCGGTATGTTGCGCGTTCGTTTCGTCGCTATCCTCGCGCGCTGCCTTGCGCCGCAGCAAACGATCGAGACCGCGCTGCGACTCCGCGCGCAGATATTCGTCCGTCGTTTGCCCGTCGGGCACCGGGAACGCCGGCAAAAACGATTTGCCGAGTTTCAGATCCAGGCTGCATCGTCGCGCTATTTCGACGGTGTTTGCGCAAGCTTCCGGAATGTCATGGAAAAGCGACAACATCTCCTCGGGCGATTTCAGATATTGCTGGTCGGTATAGAGGCGCGGCCGGTCCGGGTCGCCAAGCACACGCCCTTGCTGGATGCAGACACGGGCTTCGTGCGCCTCGAATTCTTCCTGGCGCAGGAAGCGCACGTCGTTCCCGGCCACGAGCGGCGCGCCGAAATCGCTTGCAAGTTCCACGGCGCGATCGCCGAACAGCTGCTCATCCGGGCGCCCGCTGCGGCATATTTCAAGGTAAAAACGATCGCCGAATATGTCCTGCCAGTGACCCAGACGTTTTGCGGCGACATCCTGGTGTCCGGCTACGAGCGCGCGACCAACGTCGCCGTTGACACCTCCTGCGATGCCGACGAGCCCCGCACAACTATCGCGGCCGAACCATTCGTAGCGCGCCATCGGCAGGCCTTTATGCTGGCCCTCGACATAGGTGCGGGTAATGAGCCGATTCAGGTTGCGATAGCCTGCGCGCGATTGCACCAGCAGTGTCAGGCTGAAAGGACGGTCTGCGTCGTCCGGGTCAGCCAGTCTAAGATCGACCCCGACTACTGGCTTGATGCCGTGCCGCAGCGCACTGCGATAAAACTTCACCAGCCCGAAGAGGTTTCCCTGGTCCGTTAATGCAACCGCCGGCATGCCCAGCTCCGCACAACGCTGCATCAGCTCGGGAATTCGTATCGTGCCGTCGACGATCGAATACTCGGTATGTAAATGCAGATGGACGAAATCGGCTTTCATAGGACCTATTTATCGCACGGGTCTGCGGCATCGCCGCAGCGCTGATTCTAATAGCAATGCCGCCGCTTTAGCATCGTCTTATTGGCCTGAAGGAGTAGCGATGCTGCTGGCACGGCCCATGTTGTCGCAGCAGTTGCCGGTGATCGGCTGTGCCGTATCCCTTGTGCTGCGCGAATCCGTACTGGGGAAACAGCCGGTCATAGGCCAACATTAGCCGGTCACGTGCCACTTTCGCCATAATTGACGCCGCGCTGATGGATGGCACGGTGCCGTCGCCACCGACAATTGTGCGCGCCGGCAACAGGCGACCGGCAAACAGGAATTCCGGCCTGCGATTACCATCGACTTCGACGTAGCCTGGCTCGACCCGCAAGCCCAGCACGGCTCGTCGCATGGCGAGCATTGTCGCCTGCAGGATGTTTATCGCATCAATTTCCGCCGCATCGGCCCACGCCACCGACCAGTCCACGGCATGCCGGCGAATCTGCGTCGCCAGTTGCTCGCGCCGCAGCGAACTGAGTCGCTTTGAATCAGCCAGTCCGGCAATCGTCACCTGCGGATCCAGGATGACGGCAGCAGCCACGACCGGCCCGGCCAACGGCCCTCGTCCTGCCTCGTCGATACCGCAAATGTGCCACGGCTCAGGCTCGGCGACGAGTGATTCCAGGGGCGCTATGATCATTTTCGCCGGGCAACCTCGAGCACGGCAAGCGCGGCATTGCGGTCCGCATCCAGCGCCAGCTGATGATGCAATTTGCGAAAAGCCGTCGCAATCGACCGGCGGCGCGCCTCGTCATCAAGTAAAGACTGCAACGATTTCGCGAGCGCCTCGGGTGTCGCGTCGTGCTGCACGAACTCGTCGACCAGCGGCTCCGGCGTCAACAAATTGGGCAACGAGAAATGTGGCACGCGTACGAGCCGCAGCGTTTTTGCGATCGTGTAGGTCAACGGCGCGAGTCGATATGCGACGACCATCGGACGACCGACCAGCGCGGCTTCCAGCGTCGCCGTGCCGGACGCCAGCAAGACCACATCGGCAGCGGCAATCGCCTTCGCGGCACCGCCGTCGAGCAGCCGCACGTGGTCGGCCGCACCGGCGGCGTCCAGCTGCTCGCGAAAGGTGTTGCGCAGCGCCGCGCTGGCCATGGGCGCGACGAATTCGAGCTTGTCCGGGCCGGCAGACAAAATGGCGCATGCCTGCGCAAACACGGGTCCGAGCCGGGCGACCTCGCCGCGCCGGCTACCGGGAAGGACCGCGACCACGCGCGGGGCCGACAGCCCGAGAGCGTTGCGCGCCGCGGCAGGATCATCGACGTGTTCAATGCGATCCGCGAGCGGGTGGCCAACAAACTCGGCCTCGACCTGGTGCCGCTCATAGAATGATTTCTCGAATGGCAACAGGCAAAGCACCTTATCGACCGCCCGCGCGACCTTGCGAACGCGCCGTTGCCGCCATGCCCAGACCGACGGGCTGACGTACTGAACAGTGCGTATGCCGCGCCTGCGCAGCGCGATTTCCAGGCCCAGGTTGAAATCCGGCGCATCGATGCCGACAAATGCGTCAGGTGGATCCGCGGTCCATCGACGAAGCAGTTGGCGGCGCAGGCGCAGGAGGCGCGGAATGTGCTTCAGCGGCTCGATCAAGCCGAATAAAGCA
The DNA here is from genome assembly GCA_018677555.1 of Gammaproteobacteria bacterium. Taxonomy (GTDB): domain Bacteria; phylum Pseudomonadota; class Gammaproteobacteria; order Steroidobacterales; family Woeseiaceae; genus JAHHOT01. Next base: position 16,735 of record JAHHOT010000158.1, read on the forward strand.
AGGGCCTCGGCCTCCTCCAGCGCGCTGCAGCCCTCAGCCTGCATCGCCGGACCGGCCACGCCCTCGACGCTGAGCTCTGGTACCTCACGCCTGAGCTCACGAATCAATCCGGCACCGAGCAAGTCCCCGGATGTCTCCCCCGCAACGATACCTAGGCGCATTGCGGCAAGCGATCAGCGCAGCAAGCCACGCTCGGAGGTCTTGAGGGAATCCACCAGCAGATCGAGTTCCGGCTGCTCGTCCAGCAGTTTGCTCAATTCGTCAATCGCCTCGTTGAGTTTCAATCCCTTGCGGTAGATGATTTTGTACGCATTTTTGATGTTGCGGACCTGGTCGTCGGAAAACTCACGACGTTTCAGGCCTTCGCTGTTGATGCCGCGCGGCGCCGGCGGTTGCCCGGCCACCATCACGTAGGCGGGCACGTCGCGCCCGGTTCCTGCATACATGCCGAGAAAGCTGTGTGCGCCTATTCGCACGAATTGATGTGCACCGGAAAATCCGGCGAGGATCGCCCAGTCGCCGACATGCACGTGACCCGCCAGCGTCACGTTGTTCGCCATTATGCAATTGCTGCCTACAACACAGTCGTGCGCAATGTGCACGTAGGCCATGATCCAGTTGTCATTGCCGAGCGAGGTCAAGCCTCGATCCTGCACTGTGCCGCGACTGATGGTGCAGTACTCACGTATCGTGTTTCGGTCGCCAATTTCCAGGCGAGTGCGTTCATTTGCGTACTTTTTGTCCTGCGGGTCGTCGCCGATGGATGCGAACTGGTAGATTTTGTTGTCTTCGCCAATTCGGGTCGGGCCGTTGACCACTACGTGGCTCGCAATACGGGTACCGGCACCGATCTCAACATCGGCGCCGATGACTGAATACGGACCGATACTCGCGTCTGCGGCAATAACAGCGGAGTCAGAGACGATTGCCGTCGCGTGTATCACAACTTTTCGCTTCCGGGCGCACACATGATCGACGCGGCCACCGCGAGCTTGCCATCGACCGTTGCCCGGCATTTGTAGCGCCACATGCCACGCTTGATCCATTCGACCTCGATGTCGATCTGCAGCAGGTCACCCGGCACAATGGGCCTGCGGAAGCGGGTGCCATCGATGCCGACAAGATAAAACAGCGGCTTCGGTTCGAGATCGGCGTAAGTAAGATGCGACAGCACACCACCTGCCTGCGCCATTGCCTCGATAACGAGCACGCCGGGCATTACCGGGTTACCCGGGAAGTGCCCCTGGAAAAACGGCTCGTTGATCGAAACATTTTTCAACGCGGTGATGGATTTTCCACTGTCGAACGCCGTCACCCTGTCGATCAGCAGGAATGGGTAACGGTGTGGCAGTACCTGCGTGATCTGGCGCGCATTCAGAATCGGTGGATCGTCACTCATGGCTTGTCACTTTTTTCAAGTTGGCTGACGCGGCGTGCCAGCTTGTCAATGCGCCGGAACCATGCCGCCTTGCGTTTCCATCCCTTGTCCGGTTCTGCCGGCAGATACCCGGAGTAGAGCCCCGGCTCGCGGACGTCCTTGCTGATGACAGCGGCCGCACCGATGATCGCGTCGTCGCAGATCCTGATATGCCCGAACGTTCCCGACTGCCCGGCGAACCTGCAACGTTTGCCTATCACCGTGCTGCCGGAGATGCCGGTCATCGCCGCCATGGCGGTATGGTCACCAATCCTGACGTTATGCGCAATCTGGATCAGGTTGTCGAGCCGAACACCGTTGCCAATGACCGTGTCGTCAATCGCTCCGCGGTCAATCGTGGTATTCGCGCCGATTTCGACGTCGTCACCAAGCCGCACGCCGCCGATTTGCGGTATCCGGACCCATCCGTCCGGCCCCATGGCATTGCCGAACCCCTGCGCGCCTATGACGGCACCAGGATGAATGACATTGCGTTTCCCGAGCGTCGCGTCCTGCACCAGGGTCACGTTGGCGATCAGGCGGGAACGATCCCCGATGCTGCAGCGCGGACCGACATAGCTGCCCGCACCGACAACGACATGCTCGCCGATCCTGCTGCCAGCCGCGACCACCGCATTGGCTGCAATGTGCGCCGTGTCGGCGAATTCGGCAGACGAGTCGATGACCGCGCTGTCGTGAACGCCGGGCAGGTAATCGGGCTCCGGGTGCAATGCCGCGGCGACGCGCGCATAGGCGAGGTAAGGATCGTCCGCGATCAGCGCATCGACAGGACAAATATCTGCGTCACAAGATGCGACGATTACCGCGCCAGCCTGTGTGGATTGCAATTCGTCGCGCAGCGCCGGATTGGCCAGAAACGAGATTGCATCGGAAGTTGCGCCGCGCAGATTGGCAATGCGCGTCACCGTCTTCCCCGGGTCGCCGGCGAGTTCGAATCCAAACGCCGCCGCCAGGTCGCCGAGACTGGTCGCCAATGCTTGTCTCCCGCAGGTACAGAACCCGTTCGACCGGTCAGGCCAGCCGAACAGCCAGGGCCGCTAGTTGCCCGCGGCCTGGAAGTTTGCCTCCATGGCGCGCAGCACGTTTTCGGTGATGTTGACCGCACTGCTTGCGTAGAGCACACCGTCGCCGACGACCAGATCGAATCCGGCCGACTGCGCATACTCCTGTACTTCTTTTAATAACGCGCGTTGCAGGATGCCGAGTTCTTCATTTCGGCGCAGGTTGAGATCTTCCTGGAACTCGTTCTGCAATCGTGACACTTCCCGCTGCAACTCACGCACATCTTTTTCTGCGTTACGTCTCTCGGTCTCGCCCATGACGGCCAGATCCCGCTGCACTTTCTCAGTGAGCTCTTCGAGTTCTTTCTGCTTCGCGACGATCTCGCGTTGTCGCGGCTGAAACTCGGCGGTTAGAGCGTCCGTAACCGCAGCTGCCTGCGGCGCGTTCGCCATGAGGGCCGGCACGTTTACGACACCGATCTTCAGTTCCTGGCCAAACGCGGGAACGATCATGGCCGCACTTAGCGCAATTCCTGCTATCGCTCGTGTCAATAGCTGCTGTATACCACTCATATATAAATCCAGTTACTAAAAAGCCTGTCCAATGGAGAATTGAAACCGTTCGACTTCATCTCCGTAAAATCTGTCGTTCCCCCGGTATTCATTCAGCGGTATTGCATAACTGAATCTGAATAACCCCAAAGGCGCCAGCCATTGCACACCAATGCCCACCGATGTCCGCAATTCGTTAAATTCCGGTTCGTAGTTGACCGGGCTGCCTAACTTGTCGGTAAAGGCGACTTCGCCGCTGTTGAACACGTTTCCAACGTCGTAAAAAACGCTGGCCCGCGCCTGACTCTGGAATCTGTCCGGGAGTGGAATTATAAGCTCCATTTGCCCGGCAACCAATACGTTACCACCGTAAGGGTTGGAAAAACTGTCGCGCGGACCGAGAAACTGCTCACGGTAGCCGCGGATCGACTGCGGCCCGCCCGCACGGAACTGCTTGTACGGTGGCAGCGCCGTGGTGGCGCCAACACCCTCGCCGAAGCCAAGATTGGCGTTCAAGCGCACCGTCCACTGGCCATAGATGGGAATGTATTTCGTAAAGTTGTAGCGCGCGGTGTAGTACTCGACGTCGCTTCCGGGAACCACGTAGCTGACTATCGCCTGGTGTCGCGAGCCTCGATTCGCAAATATGGCCCGGTTGCGGCTATCGTAGGACCAGCCGGCGACTATTTCCACCGAGTCAAACTCAGTACCAAACGCGACGAAGTCGTTGCTCAGCTCACGCAGAAACGTATCGCCATTGTTGATGACCCAGGTGCGATACTGGTCAGAACTGGTGACGCTGTCCGCTAACAGACGATTCCGCTGCCAGCTCAGACCGAGACTGAGACTCTGGAATTCGGTGATTGGATAACCGTAGTCGACCGACAGTCCGTAGTTGGTAGAGTTCAGATCGGAGAAGCCGGTACCGAAACGCTGGAAATCCGTGTAGGTCAGCGAGACCGTTCTGCGTACGCCATTGATCGTGCGATACGGATCGGTATGCGAAATGCTGTAGACCTTCGAAAACCGGCTCGCATTTGCTTCGAGCGCAACGCGATTCCCGGACCCCAGAAAATTGGTATGCACGATGCTGCCGTTCAATATCAGTTTTTGCGACTCGGAATAGCCGACACCGCCGGAGAACTGACCCGGCATACGATACTGCAGATCGAATTCGACATCGACGAGATCCGGGCTCCCCGCCACCGTCTCAGTCTCAAACTCGACGCGCTCGATGTAGGGCAGTCGTTGCAATCGCACTTTCGAACGTTCGATCAATCGATTGGAAAGATACGCGCCCTCTGCCTGCCGCATCTCGCGACGCAGTACCTCGTCGTCGACTTCGTCAACGCCGTTAAAATTGATTCGACGCACGTACACGCGACTTGACGCATCGACAAAAAATGAAACTGCGACTTCCTTTTTGTCGTAGTCAAGCTCCGGAACGGGCTCGATTTCTGCGTTGGCGTAACCCTCTTCACCGAGGCGCAGCTTCATCAGCTCCGCAGATCGCGTCAGGAGATTGAGGTTAAAAATCGAACCCGGCTGCGCGAGTACAAGGCGGCTGAGATCCGTTTCCGGCACGACCATGCGCCCAACCAGCTTGACGTCGGATATCGTATAGCGCTCACCCTCGTGGATCGTGATGGTGACGTAAATATCCTTTTTGTTCGGCGAGATCGCGACCTGGGTGGACTCGACGCGAAAGTCGGCAAAGCCCCGATTCATATAAAAGGAACGCAGCGTTTCGAGATCGCCACTCATCGACTCTTTCGCATAGCGGTCGTCCTGGCGAAACCAGGACAGCCAGTTAGCGGTGTCGAGTTCGAAGCCTTTGCGAATCTCGTCTTCCGGGAAACTATCATTGCCGACGATGTTGACCTGGCGAATCTTCGCTCGGTCACCCTCCTTGACGTCGATAGCAATACTCACCGTGTTATTCGGTCGGTCGGTAACTACGGCATTGACTTCGACGCCATATTTGCCACGGTTGTAGTACTCGTCCACGAGGAACTGCTGGACGTTGTCGAGCACCGAGCGATCGAAGGTGCGACCACGGGCCAGGCCGACGCCGCGCAAGGAATCCATGAGGTCCTCGGTCTTGATGTCCTTGTTGCCGTCTATGGTGAAACTCTCGATTGACGGCCGTTCGCGGACGACGATCACCAGCGTATCTTCATCGCGACGCATCTCGATATCGTCGAACAACCCTTGCTGATAAAGTGCCTTGACCGCCTCCTGGATACGGATTCCATCAACCGTATCGCCGACGTTGATAGGCAGGTAATTGAAAACAGTGCCTTCCGAAATACGCTGCAACCCCTCGACACGCATGTCGCGCACGACGAATTCCTCGGCAGCGAAAGTAAACGGCGCCGCGGCCAGCAATGCGACAGCCAGGAGCCACGCCAGATCGCACGTTCTGTTCGATATGCCGCTTTTGTATACGCCGCTACCCACTGACTAGAGTCCAAATATGTCGTTGTAAAAGGCGAGTGTCATCAGTAAAAGCAGTGCGACGATTCCTATTTGCTGGCCGAGAATTTGCGACCGCAGCGACAGCGGGCTGCCTTTAATGCCTTCGATCGATTGATAAACAATTTGACCGCCGTCGAGTATCGGAATCGGAAACAGGTTTATTATCCCGAGGCTGATACTCACGATTGCGAGAAACTTGAGAAAATAATTGACACCGGCTTCGGCGGACTCACCGGCAAAGCGGGCAATGCTGATCGGGCCGCTGATGTTGCGAATCGATACGTCGCCGGTGAGCATGCGACCCAGCATGCGAACCGTGAAGCCCATCATTGCCCAGGTGCGTTCGATCGACTGCCCGACCGCGTCGACCGGACCGTAACGCCGGATATGCCAGTACTCCTGCGGCGTCGGACCGGCGCCGACGCCAAGTACACCGATCGTCTGGCCGCTGACTTCGCGCTCGCCGATGGTCAGTTCGACACTGCGCTCAGCTCCGTCGCGTTCGTAGTAGACAACAACGGTCTCGTTGGGTCGCGGCGCCACGAAGCGGGTCAGATCGGTCCAGTCGAGAATCGCTTCTTCGTCGATACGTGTAATCAGGTCGCCCTCCATGATGCCTGCGTCCCGCGCGGCGCCGTCAACGAGCGAAGCCACTTTCGCCGGTGGTTGCCAGCGCCGAAACCCCAGGCCGTCGAACAAGGCACCCGGCTCGGTCAGGCCGGAGACGTTATCGCCGAGTTCGAGCACGGCCTGCCGTTGCCGGCCGACTGCATCTTGCAGCGTCAGGTCAACCCGCCCGCTGCCCAGCATTTGCTCGAAAATAGCGACCGTCGCGGTTTCCCAGTCAGGTGCATCGCGGCCGTCGATTTGCACGATGAAATCACCGTACTCGAGACCCGCCTGTTCCGCGTAGGAATCGTCGAAGACGACCCCGACGGCCGGTTTAAGCGCCGGCTCGCCGGCAACGAATACGAACCAGTACGCGATCACGGCGAACAGGAAATTGAATGCCGGCCCCGCCAGCAGCACGGCAATGCGCGCGGAAACGGGCTTGTGATTGAACGCCCGCCCTTCGTCTGCCGGATCGATCGGCCCTTCGCGCTCATCGAGAAATTTGACATAACCGCCCAGCGGGATCGCTGCGATACAATATTCCGTCTGGTCCGGCCCCGCGATGCGTCGCCAGATCGGCTTGCCGAAACCGACCGAAAACTTGAGCACCTTCATACCGCACCAGCGGCCCACGATGTAGTGACCGAATTCATGCACGGTGACCAGCACGCTGATCGCAACGATGAATGCCGCGATCTTGATCAGTATGTCGACCATGGGAATGCCCTTTCCATCAGCAAAGTGTTTCGCCCCCTGACTGCATCAGACTGGGCGCATCGGGCGCAGTTCCCGACGACGCTAGCGCGGCGTTCATGAACGCAAGCTGAATGCGCCCGTTCACGTGCCGACCCCGATCCAGCCGAGGCCGAGCGCAAACAGCGGTGCCGCCGCGGTAATGCTGTCGGCCCGGTCCAGCACGCCGCCATGGCCCGGGAATAAACTGCCTGAATCCTTCACGCCAGCGCTGCGTTTGAAAATACTGACCGTCAGGTCGCCGACGATGGAGATGATCCCGACGGCAAGGCACAGCGGAATAAGGGTGATGAGCCCGATGCCCGACCAGAGGCTGTGCGCCGCGGTCAGTGCGGTCACGGCAATGAGCCCGCCGAGCACGCCTTCCCAGGTTTTCCCGGGGCTGATTTGCGGTGCCAGTTTGAGCCGCCCGAAGCGCTTGCCCGAAAAATAAGCGCCGATGTCCGCCGCCCAGACGACCGTCAAAACAAGCAATAAATACAAGGAGTTGAGCCGATATAACCAGTCGAGTGCCAGCCAGGCCGGCACGATAACGAGGAATCCGCATAGCCAGCGCAATGTGCGCGGAACGGCCGTCGGGTACAGCATGGTCCACAAC
>JAHHOT010000073.1 GCA_018677555.1 Gammaproteobacteria bacterium
CTACACGGTAGCAAATGGAGATTTGATCGAACTCCTCGCGTCTCAGGGCAATTGGGATAACGCCAACATCGACTACATCGACTTCATGCCGAGAGGGCTGGCTAATGTGTCGCCACAGATTACAACGGCGGCAATTGTCACCGGTGCAATTGATCAATTGTACGAGTACGACGTTGACGCAAGCGACGCGGATACCGGCGATGTGCTGACGTACTCGCTGGACGCGGCGCCAGCGGGTATGACGATCGATGCGGCGAGCGGTATGGTCAGTTGGTCGCCGGTAACCGGCGACGAGGGTCCAAACGCGGTGACGGTCCGGGTAACCGACAACGGTGTTCCTGCCTTGTCGGATACGCAGTCGTTCAGTATCGATGTCGCTGGTGCTGGAGGCAATCAACAACCGATCATCGATTCAACGCCGGTCGTTAACGGGTCGGTAGAGCAGTTGTACGAGTACGACGTTGATGCAAGCGACGCGGATACCGGCGACGTGCTGACGTACTCGCTGGACGTGGCGCCAGCGGGAATGACGATCGATGCCGCGAACGGTATGATCAGCTGGACGCCGGTAACCGGCGACGAGGGTCCAAACGCGGTGACGGTCCGGGTAACCGACAACGGTGTTCCTGCCTTGTCGGATACGCAGTCGTTCAGTATCGAGGTGGCCGCTGAACCTACCGGCATGCTGTTGCGCATCGAAGCGGAGGACATGAGTGACACGGGATTTCGCACTGAATCGCTGTCGACGGCCTCCAACGGAATAGTGATCAATCTGAAGGGATCGGCAACGGTGGGTTCCGCGACGACGTCGTTCTTTGGCTCGAGCGGCAGCTACGACATTTTCGTCGGCTATCATGATGAGAACGATGGCGCAGCGGAGCTGACCGTGACTATCGCCGGGGTGTTACTCGACACGTGGGTACTGAACAACAGTCCGGGCGGCTCACAGCCACGTGAGCAGAACTTCCTCATCCGTCAGGTGGCGAATGCATACCCGGTGAACAATGGCGAACTGGTCGTGCTGGATGCGGTGCAAGACAACTGGGACAATGCCAATATCGATTACATCGAGTTCGTGCCGGTGGCGGTCGGCAACCAGTCGCCACTGATCACATCGACGGCGGTGCTGTCCGGCCAGGTGGGCATGCTCTACAGTTACGACGTAGATGCCATTGACCCCGATACTGGCGATACGCTGACGTATTTTCTGGACCTGGCGCCGGTTGGAATGTCGATCGATGCGGCGACCGGGCTGATCAGCTGGACGCCGGTGGCGGGCCAGGAGGGCGCCAACGCGGTCACCGTTAGCGTCATCGATAACGGATCGCCGGCCCAGGCCGATACCCAGTCGTTCAATATCGATGTGTTGTCATCGGGCGGAAATGCACAGCCGCAAATCACGTCAACGCCGGTAACTTCTGCGACGGTCAATCAGGCGTACGCCTATGATGTCGAGGCAATCGATGGTGATAGTAACGACGTGTTGACGTACGCGCTGGATGTGGCGCCGACGGGTATGACGATCGATGCGATCAGTGGTCTAATCAGCTGGACGCCGGTATCAGGCGAGGAAGGTCTGTATCCACTGACGGTCCGCGTGACCGATAACGGCAATCCGCCCTTGTTTGCAACGCAATCATTCGATATCGATGTGGCCGCAGAACCTACTGGCATGCTGTTGCGCATTGAAGCGGAGGACATGAGTGGTACGGGATTTCGCACTGAATCGCTGTCGACGGCCTCCAACGGAATAGTGATCAATCTGAAGGGATCGGCAACGGTGGGTTCCGCAACGACGTCGTTCTTTGGCTCGAGCGGCAGCTACGACATTTTCGTCGGCTATCATGATGAGAACGATGGCGCAGCGGAGCTGACCGTGACTATCGCCGGGGTGATGCTCGACACGTGGGTACTGAACAACAGTCCGGGCGGCTCACAGCCACGTGAGCAGAACTTCCTCATCCGTCAGGTGGCGAATGCATACCCGGTAAATAACGGCGAACTGATCGTGCTGGATGCGCTGCAGGATAATTGGGATAACGCCAATATCGACTATATCGAATTCGTGCCGGTGACGAATAACTAGGTTTCACAAAAAAACGGGCGACGAAGCACGTGCGGATGAAAATCATCCTTGACATAGCGTTCGATCAAACTGATTTTTTTTCGTTCAACGGCGGTTTGTGTAGCCATTTCCAAAGTCGTTGACGATACCCGGAAACCGGTGACGTTGTTATCAGGTTCGACCACCCGTTCCATTGATCCGGTACAGCAACTGCGTGTTGCTCGACCAACGTACCAAAATTTCGTAAAGCATCGGGGAACACCTGGTGTTTTGGCTGCCGGGAATCTATGTCAAGCGCTGTGCGTATGACCACCCTATACCTTGGACATTGGGATTTGTCAGTATCTCGAAAACAAAAAACTGGCAAGACGGCACATCCTGTGTTGTGAGCGAAACCTATCGCTCCGCCCCCTAGCGGCAGAAGCGCTGACAGTACCGTTGTTTTCGCGGATCTCCCAGCTTCGTTTTTTACTGCTGTAATTACAATTACTTCGTTTCTAGACAGACGCTCATTAATTTCTGCGACTGCTTCCCGCGCGTTGCCTGGATAAATAATCATGCGCCGGGCAATGTAGCGATCTTCGACTCTGCGTTTCATCGCATTGATGAACCGAACCCCAAATCGAGATGACGAGTAACCGTGGGTATATGAAGACAACTGAGCGATACTCCAGCCATACTGATGAAGACAGCGTTTGACGACGAGATCGCTCGAGGTTGACGGAGTAACCCAGAGAATAACGCCGGATCTCCGCTTGAGCGCCCTCTGTAAAACGTCTTCACCCTGCAGCTCCAGTTCGCATCGCCAGCCGCCCGGCCGCAATGACCGCAAATATTCGAGCTGGACTTTGATCTTGTTTCTTACAAATGAACGCGCGATTGTCTTGGCATTGGCCGCCAGCGTAGTGCCTGCTGTCGCCGCTGATATTTGTTGAACCAAGAGACGACCGAGTAAACCAGGGCCGACAAGCAGCACTGTAACTAGAACATTGCTGATCGAGTGCCAATATCGCTGCGGAACAAGCCACGCGATTCCGAAGAGCAGCGGCAACAATACAAGATATGCCAGATCCCTGAATTCGAACAGTGGCAAGGTTTGTGACTGATTGTTCAGGTCCGTTGAATTCAACTTAATCGGTGGCTGCGCTCAAGTCCGAGAGATCTTGTAATTGTAGAATGCTAGGGCTGGTTTAGCGACCTTGCGTCGTCATCGGGCCCCGATTTGTGCAGCCAGTTCCAAAATGCCTGCCGCCAATCCGGCTTTCCGTCAGATACAGTCAGATGAGTCCAACCACTCCATTGTTCCGGTGCAATTCGGACATGCTTCTCGAGCGCATCTCCATAGTCTCTTAATACTTCTGCGAATGCCTCTGATTTTGAAACTTCCGGATTTACCTCCAACGGTTGTCCGATCTCGACGGAGTACGTGGGATCTTTGGCAGAGTTTGATTCACGGACGCAAAAAACTGGCAAGAGTACGCAGCCGGTATTGTAGGCAATGTTGATTGCACCGACGCCCAATGGCAAACGCGCCGAAAAGAACCTGGTACTTGTGGATCGTCCGCCCTTGTTTTTCACAGCTGTTATCGATACTACCTCTTTATTACTAATTCGGTTGTTTATTTCTCGGATGGCATCGCCAGTCGCACCGCGTGTGAGAATAATCCTATGCGCAATATATCGATTCTCGATAGTGCGATTCACTGAATTGATGAACTTTACGCCAAATCGAGATGATGAGTATCCATGCGTCAAGGCCGACAAATGCGCCACGTCAATCTGATGCTCGCTAAAGCAGCGTTTGACGACGAGGTCGCTGGAACTGGACGGGGTAACCCATAGAATGACGCCGCGCTCTTTTTGCATGGCATTCATTAAAATCTCGCGACCGCGGAGTTGCAATTGACATTTCCAACCACCGGGCCAATAGGAGCTAAAGTACTCGAACTGTAGCTGGAACTTGTTGCTGACATAGGATCGAGTGATCTGTTCCGCAGTTGACGATAGGGACACACCCTTTGTCGAATTGCGAATTTTAAGCAAAAGAGACCTTCCCAACGCACCCGGTCCCAACAGAAAGAGTGTCACAAGCACCTTGCTCAAGCGATTCCACCATCGTTGAGGTGTAATCCACGACAAAAAGGCAAGGACCGGGAGCATCGTGCAGTATGCTATATCCCGCATCTCGAAAACTGGCAGCTGCGCGTATGGATCAGGCGCGGTTTTATTTTGATTAGAGTTCACGTGCCGATTTGCGTCGGTCATGCCCGGGGAGAATACGAGACATGCAACAATCGTAGTATAGCCACATGCGCAATTCTACTTGATTCCGAACTGCAGCGTATGAAACCGAAGTTTCAATGAACCCGTCGCCATATGGTTGGTGATTGAAATTTTGCGATTGGCCGTAGTGCCAGGACCGTTTTTGCGAAATATCCCAGACATGAACACGGGCAGCGCTGGTGTGAACAAGGTCGCCGACTCATATACGGCGATAGCCTGGTCTGCCTAGCTTTCGGCAATCGCCTGTTGGAATCTTGTTATCGTTGACTAACCAGTGTTTGGTCGAATAGCTTGCAAAGAAAAGGGCTTTCAAATTCAAGCCAGTGTACAAACTGGCCGCCTTGTTGAATATATACCCGTAAGCGTGGGGACACAGACTTAGCTGACTATACGAGTATTAGGGTACGCTGCATACAATTGAAAATGTCCACTTACGCCGCGAGGCAGAACAGTCGACTGCCTATAGAGAAAGTCGGTAGCTAGTTTACGGCGCGCACTGCCTCTGCAGAGTATGA
>JAHHOT010000071.1 GCA_018677555.1 Gammaproteobacteria bacterium
ATCCATCGTTGCGCTGGTCCGCGGCGACACCGCGCGCGGATGTGCTCGTCGACAGCCGCTCGATCGCCGGCCTGCGCACCGATCTGCTCGACGTTCGCTGCATGTCGGGCGTGCAATGCTCGTGGACCGCGAAGATCGATGCTGCAGACGTTTCCCTTGGCGACTGGCAATTCGGTCAGGCGCAGCTAATGAGCCCGATGCAGGCGAGCATCGGGGAATCGATCGAGGTATCAATTTCCACGGCAACCGCGGTTTCGGGAACAGATATCCGTTTCGGCGACTACAAGGTCCGGGCAATCAGCCTGCGGGAATTTGCAGGAGCGACGTTTACGGTCGCGAACGGCGGGTGGCAGGCACAGCTGCCCGCATCAACCATCAGATTGCAAACCCTGCGTCCGCTCGAGCTGCTCGAATCATCGTTTGATCTGGAGCTGCAGGACACGCAAGTCCTGCACGACGGTGATCGCCTCGAATCCGGGTTCCGCCTGGATCCGGCGACGGCGACTGTCAGTTACCGGGGCATCGATATTGCTGTGCCCGCGGCAGCGGGCACATTCACTATCGAAGATGACCGGCAGTCCGCCGATGTCCGCTTGTCGGGCGCCAAACGCGGCATTAGTGCTGCGGTCTCGTATACCGAGCGGACCGCGGGCGGGGAGCTGCGCGTCCAGGACGCAACCTTCGACATGCGGCGCCGCTCCCTCGCAACCTGGCTGAAGCGGCGCGGCGACGCATGGAACGTCATCGACGGGCTCGTGCGCGCCAACCTGACGCTGCTATGGGCCGGCCTGGGCGACGACCGCTCCTACGACGGGCAGATCGAACTGAACGCAGCCGGCCTCGCCGGGAACTATGAGGAACTGGTGTTCACCGGGCTCGAACTGGGGCTCAAGGCGGACGTAGAAGACGATCTATCAGCCCGCATCGATCCGGTCGACGTGCGCCTGGGACTGCTCGATGCCGGCGTTCCGGTGACGAATCTCGAAGCGACTTTGATACCGGACCTGGCGATGTCAACGCTGCAGGTCGAGCGGCTCGGGTTTGAGATTCTTGGCGGATCCATGCACGCGAAACCGTTCCTGTGGCGCCGCGACAGCGGCCGCACTGAGGTGCCGTTCGAGGTCCGGCGCATTCAGCCTGCGTTAATGCTGGCTCTGGCAGACTTCGATTCGGTGGAAATCGACGGAAGCCTGTCAGGCGTTTTGCCGTTGTTGCTGGTGGGCCGGAAGGTGCTCATCGAGGGCGGCAAGCTCAGCAGCGAAGCGCCGGGCGGGACTATTCGCTATCGGCCCGAGGTACCGGTTGAAGGCATGAAAAAAGACAGCTCGCAGCTCGGTACCGTGACCCGGGCACTTGGCAATTTTCACTACGAAAGCCTGTCCTGCGACGTGAATTACGCGGAAAACGGAGACCTCAGATTGCAGATGCGTATACAAGGAGTAAACCCTGACATGGATCCGAACCAGCCCGTAATCCTGAATCTTGGCCTCGACAACAACGTGCCGCAGCTGCTGCGCAGCTTGCAGGCCACGCGTTCGATAGAGGACATACTGGAGCGCCGGGCATCACAATAGCGGTTGACTTTCGTGGCTACCGGGCATGAGTTAAGCTGCCCGCGGGCATACTAAAAGGTGCAGATCATCATGAAACGTCTTGTTGCAGTTGCGCTTTTGCTGGTTTTCGCGGTGGCATGCACACCCACTGTACAGGTCGCTGCGCCAAAGGAACCGATCGAAATCAACCTCAACGTCAAGATCGAACATCACATTCGCGTGCAGGTCGACAAGGAGCTCGATGACCTTTTCGACGAAGACAGCGACGTATTTTGAGGACGCAACCATGAAACAGCTAATTTCAATTCTCTTGCTTGGCTTCGCGGTATCCGCCGCGTCGGCAGCGGATCTGGACTCTGCCAAGGACACCGGCCTCGTTGGTGAGGCGCGAAACGGCTACCTGGCCGCCGTCAAAACGCCGGCGAGCGACGCCGTCGAAAACCTGATTCGCGAGGTCAACGGCAAACGCAGATCCCACTTCGAGCAAACGGCAGCACGAACCGGCGCCACACTCGAGCAAGTCCAGTATCGCTTCTACCAGCTGGCGGTAGAGAAAACCGAGCCCGGCCACTATTACCAGGACCAGAGCGGAAAATGGGTACGAAAGTGATGCAGTCGCCTAGCGCGCGCCGACAGCGTCACCGATTGATGCGGCTCGCGCACTGAGGTATCGCCGCAGATCGTCGACCAGCATGATGTTGGTCGGCACCAGGATCAACGTGATCAACGTCGCAAAAAGTATACCGAAGCCCAGCGAGATGGCCATCGGCACAAGAAACACGGCACTGGTAGCACGTTCCGTGAGAAGTGGCAGCAATCCGAAAAACGTTGTCAGCGACGTCAACATGACCGGGCGAAATCTTGCGACTCCCGCGCGCTTGACGGAGTCTTCCAGAGGTTCTCCGGCACGATTCTGCTGATTGACGTAGTCCACCAGCACCAGGCTGTCGTTGATGACCACGCCCATCAGCGCCATCAGGCCCAGCGAACTCAGGAACGACAGCGGGTGCCCCATGATCCAGTGGCCGATGATCGCACCGATGATGCCGAACGGAATGACCGACATCACGATCAGCGGCTGAACATAGGATTTCAGCGGCAATGCCAGAAGGCAGTAAATAACAAACATCAGCACGATCAACCCGGCTTGCAGGCTGCCGAACGACTCGCGTTGCTGGCGCTGCTCGCCTTCCATGTCGTATGAAATGCTCGGGTATTTCGCCAGCATCTCGTCGAGGAACTCCCGCAGATCGGCCTGCAACACCACCATATTGGTGTTGTCCTTGTCGACATCGGCAGTAACGTTCAGCACCCGGTAGCGGTCGATCCTGGTAATTTGCGATGGCCCCTTGCCCGGCACGAACGTCGCAACATTGGCCAGCGGTATCTGGCGGCCGTTTGGCGCCGTAATCAGCATCTCGTTCAGCGACGACAAGGTCTTACGCTCGTCAATTGGAAATCTGACGAGTACGCGAATGTCATCGCGGCCACGCTGGATGCGCTGCGCTTCCAGGCCTTTGAATGCCTCCGACACCTGGCGCACGATGTCCGATCGCGTCAGGCCGATCAGATGACCCTGCGGGCTCAGTTCTATGCGCAATTCTTCCTTGCCATCGGACAGGCTGTCGGCGATCTCGAAAACACCGGGATAGGTCGCGAGGTGTTCCTTGAGCTCGTTGCCGACGCGGCTCAGCTCCTCCAGCGAGTTACCGCTGAATTGCACGTCAATGGGTTCTCCCGGCCGGAAAAAGGTCGCCCGGAAATTGATCGTCTCCGCGCCGGGTACCGGGCCGACCAGCTGGCGCCATTCGTTGACCAGGTCGGACACCGTAAGGTCCGAGGTGCGAGTTTCGCGGGGTGCCGTTTCGAAGCGTACGCGCGCAAGATTGGTCCCGTTACTGTTACCGATGGAGCCTGTGGTTGCCAGTATGTTGGTGATCATGCCGTTGCCGCCAGCCTCGTCGGCGTATTTCTTCCGTAACTGCTGTGCGGCATCGAATATTCGGGTTGCATGTCGCTCGGTAACGTCAAATGGCGTACCGACCGGCATAACCAGCGTGGCCGTCGCTGTCTCGGAATCGACCGACGGAAAGAAAACGAAGCGTGTCCAGCCGCTCGACACCAGCATGATCATGACCAGCAAGACACCCGTGAACGCTGCCAGCGTGGACTGCCGGTGGCGCAGTGTGAAATCCAGAAACGGCTGGTAGTGGCGCAGGATCTTTTCTTCGAAACCATCCGCGAAGCGCCGCTGCCACGCGGCAAATCCACGCGCATTGGGCTTGTCCTTGCGCAACTTTACGTGCGCAAGGTGCGCCGGAAGAATCAACTTGGATTCGACCAGTGAGAACAACAAGACGGGAATGACCACCAGCGGGATCGGCGAAAACCACGTGCCGAGGCGACCCTCGACGAAAATCAACGGCGTGAACGCCGCAATGGTCGTCAATATGCCGAAGGTGACCGGAATCGCAACTTCTTTCGTGCCGTGAATCGCAGCGGAAAGGCCACTGTCGCCAGTCTGCATGTGTTTGTAGACGTTTTCCCCGGTGACGATGGCGTCGTCGACCACGATGCCCAGAACGAGAATAAAGCCGAATGCGCTCATCATGTTCAGACTGATGTCGAGCACGCTCATCAAGATGAACGCGCCGAGGAAGCTGATCGGAATTCCGAGAAAAACCCACCCGGCGATTGCCGGACGCAGGAACAGGGTCAACAGCAAAATCACGAGCACACTGCCCTGTATGGCGCTTTTGGCCAGGATACCCAGGCGCGTCTTCAGAATCTGGGCGTCATCGTCCCAGTAACCGAGCTCGATGCCCTGCGGCAAGCTGTCCCGCCGCGCCTCGATGTAATCCTTGACCTTCTGCGAGATCTCCAGCGCACTTTGTTTTCCTGTTCGGGAGATGTCGATAAATGCAGCGTGCTTGCCGTTAAAGGTGGTTCGAACCGACTCTTCCTCGAAGCCGTCCTTGACGACCGCAATATCACGAACGCGGACTATGCTGCCGTCGGAATTCGTCTTTACGACGATTTCCTCAAATTCGGCGCGCCGATACGCCTGTCCCTTCGACCGAATGAGCACGTCCCCGCCTTCCGTGCGCACATTTCCCGCCGACAGATCAACCGAACTCGCGCGGATGGCAGCTGCGATATCGGCAAGCGTAACGTCGAACTCCCGCAGACGGTCTGCCGACGCCTCGATCGCGATTTCGTAACGGCGTACCGATGAGAGGTCCGCCTGCGTTATGACGTCAATGCGTAGCAGTTCATCGCGTACCTGCTCCGCAAACCGCCGGATCTCCTCTTCCGCATATTCGCCGGACACGACTACGTTGATTACGTCGAAGCGCCGCTGCGAAATGCTGATAATCGGTTTCTCGGTATCTGCGGGAAACGTGTTGATCGCGTCCACGCGGCTCTTGATGTCGTCAAGAATGACGCGCGGATCGTAGTCCGACTGAATTTCGATCTGCACGGTCGTGCGCCCCTCGACGGAGCGCGAAATGATCCTGTCGATGCCCTCGAGATCCTGCACGGCTTCCTCAATGCGCACCGCCACACCGAGTTCGACGTCCTCGGGCGTCGCCCCGCGCAGCGGTACCGAGACGCTCACCGTATCGATGTCGAATGGCGGAAATACCTCGAGACGCACGCTGCTGTTGACTGCGTACAGACCGCCCAGGATTATCGTCACCATCAACAGGTTCGCGGCGACCGAATTTCGCGCAAACCAGGAAATCATTGCTGGCTTCCCGTCGAACTGCGGGTGGTCTGCGAATCTTGCCCGGTGCCGCTGCTCGCGCCGGCGCTGCGCCGGTCGCGAGCGGCCGGGCCGGATTCCGACACGGAAACCCGGATTCCCGACGTCACCTGACCCAGCGGCGTGATGACCAGCGAATCCCCGTCGCGGAGGCCGGCCGAAATGACGGCTTCGGTATCGTTCTGCCAGTCGATATCCACGTCGCGGCGCCGCAACAGATTGTCCTCTACCACGTACACATACGATCCCTGGTAGATCGCGGAATTGGGCACGACCAGAACGTCTTGCAGGATTTTTCCGGTCAATTCTGCGGTGACGTACTGACCAATCTTCGGCGGCCGCAGGCCACCGGGACCGCCGGCGAACGGGTCGTCGATTTGTGCAATGACATGCAGCTGCCTCGCTGTTTCATCGATGGCCCCCTCGGTTCGCACGAGTTTCGCGTCCCAACTTGCGTTGCCGATCAATTCCGAAACGATTCGCACGTTCGATGTCGAGGCCGTCGTATCCTGATCGCGGAAACGCTCCGGAAGTTCGATGTAATCCAGATCCCGGTTGCGCAGCGGCAGGCGGATCTCGACATAGTCCGTCGCATAGATATCGGCCAGCGGCGAATTCACATTCACGACCTGTCCGAGGTCCGCATAACCCTTGAGAATCCGCCCGTCGAACGGCGCCACGATACGTGTGCGCTCCAGGTCAAGCTCTGCTTTACGCAACGTCGACTCGGCCGACTTGACGCGCGCCCGTGCGGCCTCCAGTTGCGGCACGCGCAGCACCAGGTCCGGAGCCGGCCCTTCGTTGCCGAGGCGCGCCCAGTCTTCCCTGGCCTGTTCGCTGCGGGCTTCGGCCTCGGCCAGTGCCTGTCGCGCATCCATCAGGACCGCCTCTGCAATGCGCACATCGGCTTCGTAATCGCGCGAATCGATCGTCGCCAAAACATCGCCTTTGTCGAAAAACCCGCCGTCGCGAACGTTCGGATTGACCGAGACAATCTGGCCACTTACCTGCGCAATGAGCGTCGCGCTGGTGCGCGGCTGAACCGTTCCGTAGCTCTGCAAACGCACCTGGTAATCCCGGGTCTCGACCGGAACGACATCGACCACCATCACGGGTCCTCCGAAGGCTGGCCGTTTCTCGGTTTCCGGCGGATTCATGCGAATCAACAGGGCAATGGCCAGTAACAGAGCGAATATGCCCACCGGCAGCAGTTTTTTCAGTTTTGTGTTCAAAGCAATGCCAGACCTTTTCTCAAAGACTCGCCGCGAACTCGCCGCCGAGCGCCAGGTAAAGATCGATGCGGTTCTGCAACAGCTGATTGCGCAGTTCCACCACCGTTTCCTCTGCATCGAAAAACTGACGTTGCGACTCGAGCACCGTCGTGTAAGTCACCAGCCCACGCTGGTACTGGTCGAGCGCAAGAGTCAATGCCGCGCTCGCGTTGCGTTCTGCGTCGAGAAACGATCGATAGCGCTCATTCAGCGACAGCATTCTCGAGATGGCGTTTTCGACGTCGGCAAATGCACGGTAGACGAGGTCGAGGTAACGTTGTTCCGCCTCGCGCACCTGCTCAGCGGCAATTTGTTCCTGCGCTGCAAGACGTCCGCCCTGAAAAACCGGCTGTGACAGATTGCCAATGAGCGACCATGTGCTGCCCTCGCCATCGAGCAGATCGGCAAACCCGGGTGACGCAACGCCGCCGGATCCGAGCAGCACCAGCCGCGGAAACCGTGCCTTGTGCGCTGCCGCCAGATTCGCGTCAGCCGCCAGCAGGCTCAGCCACGCCTCCTGCAGGTCCGCACGCCGCAACAACAGGTCGGACGGCAAGCCGGACGGAATGGCGTTGGCGAGAACCGGCAGCTCGCCGCCGACTTGCATCTGGCCATCGGGATAACGAGCGAGCGTCAGCTGCAGGTCCGCGACGGCCTCGAGCACAAGCTGCTCCTGCTGTGCAAGGTTGGCGTGCTGGCGCTCCACCTGGTTACGGGCAAGGTACAGGTCGAGGGCGTCATTCAATCCCTGCCGATAGCCGCTGGCCACGATCTCTTCGCTTTGCTTTACGTTGTCGAGCCGGCGTTTCGCGACGTCGAGCAGCTGTTTTGCCTGCATGACCGCGAACAGAGACTTCGCCGTACTGGCAGCCAATTCACGCTCAGCCAGCTGCACGCGGGCGCGCTGTGCCTGAAGCTCGAGTTGCGCCGTTTGCTGCGTGGCACTCAGCCGGCCCCACAGGTCCGCTTCCCAGAACAGTCCGAGTGACGCGTCGTACGACCTAGACGTAACGCGCGTGTCGTCACCTCCCTCGGCGCCGCTGCGGCTCGCACCGAGCGACAGGTCGAGAGCGGGAAAGCGGTCTGCGCGTGTCGCGATCACCGCCTGTGCCGCCTGCGCGAGCCGGGCGCGCTCTTCCCGGAGCTGGTAATTCTTGTCGATTGCCTCGGCAACGAGCCGCTCCAGTTGCGGATCGTTGAAGTCCCTGAGCCAGTTGTCAACGATGCCGCCGTCGCTACCGTCGCGTGCCCAGGTATCAGGCATCGCAACGTCTGCGGCCGCTTTGCTCACTGCTGTTTGCGCACAGCCTGAGCCGGCGCCGGCCAGCGCGAATAAAGCGCTGAGACGCAGCAAAATGAGGGCCTTTTCGCGGAATGTGCTGAGCATAACCCCTCATTATCCCAGATCCGGGGCTAGCGAACAGGGCCCTTGGAGATTCTTTACATTTGCGTACAAAGGCGGCCGCCGCCTAGGCGCCGATCACTTTGCCCGGGTTCAGAATATTCTTCGGGTCCATCATCTTTTTCAGCGACCGCATCAGGCGAATCTCATCCTCGCTGCGGCTGATCGGCAGCCAGGGGATTTTCTCGAGGCCGATACCGTGCTCCGCCGAGATGGCGCCGTCGAAGGGCCGCAGTGCGTTGTAGACGTGCGCCTCGATGGTTGCGCGCACGTGGTCGTCTTGCCGGTCGCTCAGGACAGAAATGTGGATATTGTTGTCCCCGAGATGGCCAAACGCGGCGACCAGCGCACCCGGAACGTCTCGCCGAATGCGCGCTCCGACGTCGTCGACGTAACTGCCCACATCGGCACACTTCAGACTGACATCGAAGTTTTGCGCGTCGCGTACCAGCCACTCGACCTCGCCGCGAATCGCCCAGATCGCATCGCGTTCACGCTCTGACTTGGCCAGAACGCCGTCCTCGATCAGGTCCGCCGCCGCCATTGACGAAAGGGCGTCCGAGAAAATGTCGTCATCGCGCGCGGCATTCGTGCCCATGGCCTCCACGATGGCGTACAGCGGAAAGCGCTCCGACAGCGGCGATTCCAGCCGTCCGACAGGTTGCGTCGCCTTGTCGTAAAACGACGACCACATGACCTCGAAACCACAAAGCGAGCTGCCAAGTGCCTGTCGCGCGCTGCCCAGCACTTGCATGACGCCGGCGAAATCCCTGCAGCCGACCAGGGCGACGTTATGCGATACCGGGCGCACGCTCAGTCGCACTACGACGCGCGTAACGATACCCAGCAATCCTTCCGTACCGATAAACAGGTGCTTGAGATCGAATCCGGAATTATTCTTGATATAGCGATTCATCGACGAGATGACGGTGCCGTCGGCCAGGACCGCTTCGAGGCCCAGCACGGAATCGCGCATCATCCCGTAACGAATAACCTTTGTGCCGCCGGCATTGGTCGAGACGTTGCCCCCCAGCATGCAATTGCCGCGCGCCCCGATATCGACCGGAAAAAACAGGCCAGCCTTGTCCGCCGCATCCTGCGCCTGTTGCATCGTGACCCCGGCCCCCGCGGTCATGGTGTGTGCGGTCGCGTCGACTTCTTCGATGCGATCGAGTTTTTCCAGTGACAAGGCAATGTCGTCGGGCACTGTTGCGCAGGCCTGCACAAGATTGGTCAGGCCGCCATAAGGCACGACCGTTTGCCCGCAGGCGTTGCACAGGCGCATGACCTCTGCGACCTGAGCGGTGGTCTGCGGCCTGACCAGCGCTTTCGCGCGAAACGGCTGACCGGTTTTCCACGGTTGCTCCCGGCGTTTTGCCGCGGCGCCCTGCAGCAGGTTATCCGGACCGACGACAGCGGCGATCTCCTGCAGCAGATTGGCCCCCTGCGTCATCAAGAATCTTCCTGCGATATCCAGTGCAACTGACTGATTTTCAGATCTAATATTCTGCTCATTGCAACCGACTCGGGGCCTGTACCGACAGCTTGCGAAGGCCCAATGCTAGCTGCGATTCGGCGTCATCGCCATGCCATGCGGTTTTTTCGCCGCAATCGCACGCGGCAGCGCAAGATTGCGCTATGATTCGCGGCTGCTCGACAGGAGGGAATATCATGCGTGAAATGCTGCAGTTTTACATCGATGGCCGGTGGGTCGACCCGGTGACGCCGAACCCGATCGATGTGATCAATCCGGCGACCGAGAAACCCTGTGGACGCATCAGCCTGGGTTCGGCGGCCGACGTCGACAAAGCGGTGGCCGCAGCGAATCGCGCCGCGCCCGCTTACGCGCTCACGAGTCGCGACGAACGCATGCAGCTGCTGCAATCGATACTGGATATCTATGCCCGCCGCCACGACGAGATTGCAACGGTCATCATGGAAGAAATGGGTGCGCCGTGGGGACTGGCGAAAAACGCACAGGCGCCCAGCGGGCCGCAGCACTTCGCGGCGGCAAGGAAAGCGTTGGCGGAATTCGAATTCAGCAGGCAGCACAAGACCACACTTGTAACCAAGGAGCCAATCGGGCCCTGCGCGCTGATCACGCCCTGGAATTGGCCGATGAACCAGGTTGCGGTGAAGGTCGCGCCGGCGTTGGCCGCCGGCTGCACGATGGTCCTCAAACCCAGCGAAATCGCGCCGTTTGACGCCATGATTCTTGCCGAGATCATTGACGAGGCCGGCGTGCCGGCCGGTGTATTCAACCTGGTCAATGGGGACGGGCCCGTCGTGGGCGCGGCACTGAGCGCGCACCCGGACATCGCCATGGTGTCGTTTACCGGTTCAACCCGCGCCGGCGTGTCGGTGGCGCAGAACGCGGCGCCGGGCGTCAAACGCGTGGCACAGGAACTCGGCGGCAAATCAGCCAACATCATCCTCGACGACGCGGATATCGCCAAATCGGCCGCTCGCGGTGCCAGCGCCTGTTTCGAGAATTCCGGGCAATCCTGCAACGCGCCGACGCGTATGCTGGTGCCGCGGAAACACCTGGCCGAGGCCACCGAGGCCGCGGCCAAACGTGCCATGTCCACCGTCGCCGGCGACCCACAGGACGAGAACACGCGTATCGGTCCGGTCGTCTCGGAGACGCAATGGAACAAGATCCAGGGCCTGATCGAACAAGGGATCAAGGAAGGCGCAACGCTGGCCGCCGGCGGGCCTGGGCGCCCGTCAGGACTGGACAAGGGCTACTATGTGCAGCCGACGGTCTTTTCGGACGTGACCAACGACATGACGATCGCGCGCGAGGAGATTTTCGGCCCGGTGCTTTGCATTATTCCTTACGACGATGAGGAAGACGCCGTGCGCATTGCCAACGATACGCCGTACGGTCTGTCCGGCTACGTCGTTTCGGCGGACCTGGAGCGCGCTCGCTCGGTGGCCGCACGATTGCGAACCGGGATGGTTCACATCAACGGTGCGCCGCTCGACGCCATGGCCCCGTTCGGGGGCTACAAGCAGTCCGGCAACGGCCGCGAATGGGGGGCGCATGGCATCGACGAATTCCTCGAGGTCAAATCCGTCTATGGCTTCGAGGAGCGCAAGGCAAGCTAGCATCGCCAACGCTCGAATTTCGGTACCCGCTGCAAATGACTGCGGGACCCTTGTCCGACACCCCAACTGGTACATTTAACGACTCCGATGCCGCGAATATCCGCTCCAATACGCCGATCGATTCTTGTCGCCGGCGGCATACTCCTGCTGAACGCCTGCGCTGAAAGCGAACGGCCAGACCCGACTGGCGAAGCCTTTTTCCGTGGCATCAACGCGATCCCGACCGCGCCGAGCATGAACTTCAAGATCGAGGAGCGGAATCTCGAAAGCCTCGACTACAAGCAATCGTCGCCGGCACAGCGGTTCGACGATTTCGCTTACACCTTTAATTTCGACTATGCCCCGGTCGGCGGCGGCGATGAAGTGCGCTTCGCGTCGACGTTTATCGATACGCTCGCCGACCAGGACTATGTCGCCGTGCTGGCAGGTACTTTTTCCGCCCCTGAGGTATTCCTCTGGGAACGGGCCGATCGAATATGGGACGGCACCGAGACCATTTTCCAGATCGATGTCGGCCACGTGTCGTTAAGTACCGGGGAAGTCGACGTCTACCTCGACCTCGTTGGAACCGCACCGGTGCTCGGCAGCGCCGTCGCGACACTGTCGTACGGTGACTTCCTGCCGCCGATCGAACTTGCTGCGGACGACTACGTGATCACTCTTACTGCCAGGGACGACCCGGCCGACGTGATCCTGCAAACGGACACGATCGTCCTCCCGGCTGCGCAGACGTTCACCGGTATTTTGTTCGATGCCGATCCCAATATCACCGGCCCGGCCGCGTTTCGTCTGGTCAATGCGACTGGTGCCGTTTCCGAACTGCCGGACATCAATTCCCCGCCGACCGTGCGTTTTCTGCACGCGGCACTGGGCGAGGTCGCGATCGACATATCCATCAACGGCGACACCGCCAATCCCATTGCCAGCAACGTTTCATTCGGAGAAGTTACCGCGGATCTCGCGATTCCGTTTGGTGATGTAGACCTCACCTACACCGAGGCCGGGAATCCCGGCGTCATACTGCTGGAGCAAACGGTCGGTTTCATTGCAGGCACGCGCTCGACCAGTCTCATCAACGGAACTCCCGGCGCATTGGCGGTTACGACGCTGCTCGACCAAAGGCGGCGGCGTGCGACAAACGCTATTTTTCGCATCGCCAACATGTCAACGAACCAGACGGGCGTGGATCTTTACCTCGTCGAGCCGGGAACCGATATCAATAACGATGATGTTGCACCCGGGCTGTTCAACATCGTCTATCCCCTCAATTCCGCAACCCTGCGTATCGCCGCGGGCAGCTATGAGATATGGCTAACGGTTACAAACGACAAATCCATGCCGCTCGCCGGACCGGTTCCGCTTGATTTTGCGAACGGAGATACCGTCGCGTTCACGATTCTGGACAACGTGGACCCGGCGATTGTCGACCTGCTCGAATACCAGCGCTAGGGAGACTCTGAATAATTCTCGTCACAGCGCTGAGCAACAATCGTCACGATCCTGATTGCAGCAAGCGGGATCGGCCCCGCTGCCCTGCACTGACGTGATCTCCGGCGCGCGATCCTCGCCGTATACGGTATTTTCGCCGAATGTCACGAAAGTCTCCCAGGACAGATCGCTGGGATCGCGAACCCAGGATTTCGAAGACCTGGCATAGCAGCACTCGGCATGTGGCTGCTCGAACACGGCCGTGCCGGCACGTTTCAACCTGTCCTGAATTTCTTCGAGTTCTTCCATGCTGTCTGCCTGGATTCCAACATGGTTTATACCCGTTGAACCGCCGCCGGTCGCAATCGAGAAATTGATGTGCGGATCGTCGAGCATCCATTTGGCGTAGTCGTCTTTCAACACCGTTGGCTCGCTGCCGAATATCAGGGAGTAAAACCGGGTTGATAGCGCCAGATCGTGGACGGTCACGTTTACGTGGAATCGTTTCATTGCTTTATCCTCTCTTGACGCTGCCCAGCAGCTCGTCGGCCAGCGGGCCGCGCACTTCGGCGGCGCCTGCGCAGCAGTCTTCCATCAGAAATCGGATGAGTTCAGTTACCCGACCGTAATTCGCCGTATAGATAATGTGTCGCCCTGACCGCCGCCGCGTGACGAGGCCCGCTGACTGCAGCTGTTTGAGATGACTCGACATCGTATTCTGGCGCGCGGCCAGACCCGTTGAAATCTCGCCCGCCGCCTGGCCGGCCGGCCCGGCCCGCACGAGTTGACGAAACACCTGCAGACGGGTGTCCTGCGCCAACGCCGCCAGCACCTCGAGTGCAGCCTTTATATCCATATATCGAGAATAATCGATATATAGTCACAAGGCAAGCTGCGCCTTACGGCCCCGGGGGAACTGCGAAGCCCCGGCAGGGGT
Organism: Gammaproteobacteria bacterium; assembly: GCA_018677555.1. Lineage (GTDB taxonomy): Bacteria > Pseudomonadota > Gammaproteobacteria > Steroidobacterales > Woeseiaceae > JAHHOT01. Next base: position 13,469 of record JAHHOT010000071.1, read on the forward strand.
GGCCAGGGCGTCAGAGATCGCTGGCGGTGTCCTCGATTAACGTGTCGACCACCGCACGCAGGCACTCTTCATCGCTTTTGCCGGCAGCTGCCGCGAGCTCATGTGCCTTCAGCTGACGGTGCGCGCTGGTCCCCCGATCCAGGATACTGCGCACGGATGCAACCTCGTCGCCGCAACCGAGAGCGTCGGCATCCTCCGCTGTGAGCGCGAGAATTTCGTCCAGCAACTCGCTGAATGGCACCAGGCAACCTTTCGCGAAATCGATCAGACCCTCATCGTAGCTGTAGCGCATCGCGCGCCATCGATTCTCCTGGATCAGCATCGGTGTGTAGGCTCGCCATCGCTGATTCGCCAATCGCAGCCGATAAAGCATGCGCAACAAACAGACCAGCAACGCGGCAAGTGCGATCGCATCGTTGAGCCGCGTGCACACATCCATGATGCGAGTTTCGAGCGTCGGATACCTGGCGCTTGGCCGCAGATCCCACCAGATCTTGGTCGAATCCTCGATCATGCCCGCTTTTATCAGAATGTCGACGTGCCGTTGGTACTCCGCGAAACTCTGGAAACGCTCCGGTAGGCCGGTCCGCGGCAGCGCATCGAATACCGTCAGACGATAGCTCTTCAGGCCGGTGTCCCGGCCTTCCCAGAAAGGCGAAGAACAGGACAACGCCAGGAGATGCGGCAGGAAATAGCTCATCTGGTTCATCAGGTCGATACGCAAAGAGTCGTCGTTGATACCGACATGCACGTGCATTCCGCAAATAACCATGCGGCGCGCGGCGCCCTGCATCTCCGTAGTAAGCGCTTGGTAACGGTCTTTTTCGGTGTGCTTTTGGTCGACCCAGCGGCTGAATGGATGGGTCGACGCAGCGATGGGTGCCAGACCATGACGGCCGGCGACCTCGATGATGTTTCGCCTGAGACGCGCCAGGTCTTCACGCGCTTCCTGCATGTTGGCGCAGACGCGGGTACCGACTTCGATCTGCGACCGCAACAGCTCGGACGTGACCTGTCCGCCACAAAGCTCCTCGCACTCACCGATCAGGGACGTCGGCGGATCGATAATGAGCGCCCGTGTCTCCTTGTCGACCAGCAGGTATTCTTCTTCGACGCCGACAGTGAACTGCGGCCCTCCAATGGTCATAGGCTCCCCCCCTGGGCCGCCAATGCCCAGCGCCCCTACGCTGGTACTTGCGGCTTTCCGGTTCGAATATCCGTCGCGTAAAGCCGCGACGGCAGTGTAATCATGAATCGGTGCAATACGTCGGCTATCTCGCCGACACCCGCATCGTCATCTATCAGATCCTGGCGAATCTCGATGCCGACATGCGGAATACCCGTCGATTCGGCATGGTGGTCGATCGTGAAATCCTGCGGTGCCTTGCCCGAATAAGGTTCGTTGTCCCCAACGTCGTAACCCGCCGCGCGCAGCTCCTCGATCATTGGCCTGGCAATGCTCGAATCCTTGTCCCACAAAATACCCATCTCCCAGTGTCGCGAGATGCCGTTCAGCACGGGTGTGAAACTGTGTATCGAGAGGAACGCCGGTGGGTGGCCTGCCGCCTGCAAACGGTCGACCTGCTGCGAGATTGCCGCGTGGTACGGCCAGTAGATTGCATTCGCGCGTGCCTCTTTGTCGGCGTCGCGAAGGTTCCGGTTCCCGGCAATCACCATGCCGTCACCGAATTCCAGGAACGCTCCCGGATCCAGCAATTGCCGGTTACAGTCTACGGCCAGCCGGGAATACCGCTGCATGACCGCTGTCGCGCCCAGACTTGCGGCCAGTTTCTCCGTGAGCGCTCCCGCTCCGATGTCCCAGGCCAGGTGGCAGCGGCGTGCCGCCGGGTCGATGCCGAGAGTGCCGAGCGCGGCCGGGAAACGACGGCTTGCGTGATCGCATATCAGCAGGATCGGCAAGGTCGATTCCGGGTTGAGCACGCGGTACGGTGCCGGTTCGTCAGATTTCAGTATATCTGCGCCCCGTTTGTTGTTTTCGCCATCAGCAGGCATGTCGGGCCGGTATTTGCTTACAAGTTACCCAGTGTACCGTATCGGCAGTGGTGGTGAAATCCACGAACCAGCGCTGCCTACGCCAGCATCGACACGGGTTTTTCTGCCCATGGCTGAAAACCATTTACCGACGTCGGACGAGCGATGTAGTAGCCCTGCGCGAACTCCACTCCGAGGTCACTAAGCTTGTCCAGTACTTCCCGCGTCTCGACGCGCTCCGCGATAGTCTCGATTCCCATGGCCTGGCCGACCTGGCGAATCGCGCGGACCATGCTTTCGTCCACGCTGTCCTCGGCCACGTTACTGATGAACTGCCCGTCTATCTTGAGGTAGTCCACCGGCAGGTTCTTCAGGTAGGTAAAAGACGACAGCCCGCTACCGAAATCGTCCAGTGAAAACATGCAACCGAGCTTTTTCAGCGTCTGCATAAAATGGATGACACGAGACAGGTTGGAGATCGCGGCTGTTTCCGTGATCTCGAAACAAATCGCGCCGCGCGGCAGATCGTGCTTGCGCAGCTCTTCGATGACGAATTCGAGGAATCGATCATCACTTAATGACGTACCGGACAGGTTGATGGCCAGTGTGAAATGCGCGTGCTCGTGCTCCTTGTTGGTATCGGCCAACTGCGTCAATGCTTCGTGGATAACCCATCGGTCCAGCGTCGACATCAGGTTGTAGCGCTCAGCTGCCGGAATGAACTGGTTGGGTCCGACGAGTTCGCCCGACTCGTCACGCATCCTGAGCAGCAGCTCGTAATGGCCGCGATGCTGCACGTTTTTCTTGCCGATTCCGATAATTGGCTGGTAGAACAGTTCCAGGCGGTTGTCTTCCACTGCGTTCGTGATGCGCGACACCCATTTCATTTCTTCGTGACGCAGCGCCGCATCGCTGTCCTGGTAAAGATGGATCTGATTGCGGCCCTGTTCTTTGGCCGAGAAGCAGGCAACGTCGGCGGAACTCATCAGGCTTGCCACGTCCGAACAGTCATGCGTCACCATCACAATGCCGATAGAGCAACGAATGCTGGTAAATGACTGCTGCCAGGCGAAGCGATACTCCTCGATCGTCGACCGTATCGCTTCTGCGACTTCGATGGCTCTGTCTGCGGCACAACGCTCGAGCAGGATTCCGAATTCGTCTCCCCCGAGGCGGGCGATGGTATCGGTCGACCGAATGTTGGATTGCACCAGCTCCGACACCTGGCGCAGCAGTTCGTCGCCTGCATTGTGGCCGAAAGTGTCGTTGACGACCTTGAACTGATCGAGGTCGAGATAGAGCAATGCATGGCAATGCTCCGGATTCTCGTGGGCGCGGGCCAGCGCAGCAACGAGATGATTTTCGAACTCGCGTCGATTCACGAGTCCGGTCAATGCGTCGTGCGAAGCCTGATAAGACAGCTGTCGAAACAGGCGCGATTCCTTGCTGACATCGTGGAACACCATCACGGCACCGATAATGTTGCCTATCCGGTCGCGAATCGGTGCGGCGGAATCCTGTATCGGCACTTCGTTTCCCTGCTGGTCGATCAGCACGGAGTTGTCCGCCAGCGTGATTACCCTGCCCTCACGCAGGCAGCGAATCAGTGGATTGTCGATGCTTGCCCGGGTATGTTGATTGACGATAGTCATGATTTCATCGATGGGCTTGCCGCTGGCTTCACGGATCTCCCATCCGGTCAGGTCCTGCGCCACCGGATTGATGTAGTCGATACAGCCTTCGGAGTCGGTCGTAATTACGCCGTCGCCAATCGATTGCAGCGTTACCTGCGCGCGCTCCTTTTCCTCGAATATGCGGGTTTCGGCAATTTTTCGATCTGTGATGTCGGTGAGCGTGCCTTCGTGCGCGACAATATTGCCGTCGTCATCGAATATCGCGCGCGAGTTCTCCAGAACGACTATTTCCCGGCCGTCCTTGCAGCGCAACCGATATTCGAAGTTGCGCACAAATCCCTGTGCCTCGAGCCGTGCGAATACGCGCTCACGATCGATAGGGTTGACGTACAGTACCGTGGTACGGCCTGCCCGCTTCAAATCCTCCACGCTATCGTAGCCCAGCATTTCGACCAGCGCGGGATTGACGGTGATGATGTCGCCGTCACGCGAAGCGATGTAGACACCGTCTACCACATTCTCGAACAGTCCGCGGTAGCGTGACTCACTGGCCCGCAGTTTTTGTTCATCCATCTGCCGCTTGATGGCTATGCCGGCGAGACGCGCCACGCGGCTGAGCTTGTCAAGCTCCTCGGAACCCGGCCGCCCCTCGCGATCGAGGTAGACGTCCAGCGTGCCGATGATACGCCCGGCAGACCCGTATACGAGGAAAGACCATGCGGCATACAGGCCGGTTTTGCGCGCCTGGCTGCGCAGGCCGAGCCAGCGATGGTCTTCGCGAATATTGGGCACGAACTTGTCGCGCGCCTCGGCAACTGCTGCGCCGCAGGTGATGCTCTCCGCATCGACCCTCGTGAAATCGAGCATTAGTCGGAATGGCTCCGGCAGGCTCGGCGCCTGTTCGAGATTCAGCACCCGGTTGCGCACGTCAAGCGTCATGATTGCGCAATGCAGACCGTCGCCGATTTTTTCGGCGCAACGGCAGATGGCGCGCAGCGTCTGCTCGAATGACGTGCCGGATGCGATCATTTCGAGGATCTTGTTTTGCGCGAAGCCGAATTCATCGTTGCGCTTGCGCTCGGTAATATCGGTAATGCTGACGCGAATCAGCTTGCGATCGCCGGCCGGCAAGCGGCTGAAGCGAACTTCGCACGGAAACTCCTTACCTGCGGCGTTCTGGTGGGTCCACTCAAAGATCGGATGCTCGCCGTCGAGCGCCCTGTCGATATAGCCGCGGCGGATACCGAACGACGGCGAGCCGTCTGGCTGCATGGCCGGGCTGATCGCTTTCGGGCCTATACTCAGCAAACGCGCCCGTGACAGGTTGAATAATTCGCAGGCCTGCTCATTCGCGTCGGAGAACGTGCCAGAATCGACGTCGAGAACGACGATCGCCTCCGGGGCATTTTCGACCAGCGCGCGATAACGCTCTTCGTTTTCCTTCAACGCTACCTCGGTTTCCTTGCGTCCGGTAACGTCCCGCAGACTGATTACGTAGATGTCGTTTCGATCCACCTGCAATTTGCTGGCATTGATTTCAGCTACGAACCCGTCACCATTCGCGCGGGCTGCCCTGAGCTCGCCGCCTGAAATATCTGCCTGGGTGTCCTCCAGGTCGGCCATGAACGGTGCAAGAAACTGGCCGAGTGGTTGGTCACCGACATCCGGCAGAATCGCCGCAATGTGCGAACCGATCAGCTCTTCTTTTTCGATGCCGAAATAGCGCGCACAGATCTTGTTGCAGTTGCGGATTCGCCCGGCATCGCTGACCGACAGCAGCGCGTCGGTGACGCTGTCGAAAATAATTTCAATGGGGGACGTGGCTGCGGCCGGCTGAGTAACGGTCGCCTCCAATTTGTCATAATACTCATCGATGAGTTTCAGGAGCGCGACAAAGTCCAGCTTGTTGCTGCCAGACTTCTTGGTTGCCCGTTTTATTTGATTTCTAAGCTCCCGATGCATAGCTGGCCACGCCGCCCCTCAATCCCTGTGACCCGATCCGGCATCGTCCTTGCCCCCAACGCCGGATTAACGGGCTCCCTGACCGATCGCAGCAACGCCGAATGACGTCGCTAGGTCTGCTGGCACCTTAATTACCTGTGACGCTGGCGTCTGTGATTGAGCTCTCGTATTGGAAAAAAAACTGGGAATTAATTCCCGAAATTCACGGGCTGCGGCGAGGCAGAAACGCCCGTTGTGCGACCGGGAGCGCACGGCGGCCAGGCGCAGGAGGCAGGAAACTTGAATTTTTTCAGGCAATTGGCTTACTTACCGCAAGCTGGCCTCAACTGGCGTCGGGCTCCCCGGCAGCGGCGTCCGGCTCCGTCGAGCCGCCGCGGGGTGCGGCGGAAACCTGGATGGGTATCGCCGCGGCGCGGATAACCGGGCCCGACTCGCCCTGCAGTGTGCTGGACACGTTCAGGAACAGCCTGCCTTCGCGCTGCGGCACCACCGTTACCTGCTGCCGCGTGGCTGCGCCGTTCTGGCCCGGTTTGAGCTCGACCTGCCGCGGTTGCGATTCGGGAAATTGCAGGCTGCTCGTATCCATGATGCGGTAATCCAGCACGATGGCATCCGTTGCCTCGGCGATTACATAGAGGTTGATGGCAACCGGCTGGCCAACCACCGGATTGCCGACAATTTCGTAGCGAATAGCCGGCTCCGGGCCCGGCGGGTCGTCACTCTGCGCGAGCGCCGCCGCGAACGGCAGCAGCGCGAGCAGCATGGCCAATCGCAAGGTTTTATCCGTCGGTGACATACGTTCCTCCGCATTCCTGCAACGACCATGAAACCACATCAGGCGCGCGCGCAAAAGCCGGGTGAACCGGCGTCTCGTCCGCTACTGCGACCCAGGTCCTTATTCGCCGGGCCACGATTGATAGAATCTGACGGCCAGATCCGCGTTCGGTTCAACCTGCATTGAGAGAAATTTAACTCTATGAAAAGAAAAAAAATACTAGTCACCGGCGGCGCCGGATATATCGGCAGTCACGTGGTCCGGCAGCTCGGGGAAGCGGGCGAAGACGTCGTCGTTCTCGACAATCTCTCGACCGGTTTCGAAGCGGCAGTCACTGCCGGCGAGCTGTATATCGGCGACACCGGCGACGCGGCACTGCTCGAACGACTGTTCGACAACCACGACATTGAAACCGTAATGCACTTTGCAGCGCACACAATCGTTCCCGAATCGGTTGCCAACCCCCTCAAGTACTACCGCAACAACACTGCCAGCAGCCGGACGCTACTGGAGGCTGCCGCCACGCACGATGTAAAGCACGTTGTCTTTTCCTCGACCGCGGCAGTCTATGGCATACCGCCGGACGGTACCGCGTCCGAGGCGACCCGCACCAAACCGATAAACCCCTATGGCACCTCGAAATTGATGACGGAATGGATGCTCCGCGATCTCGAGATTGCCGGCGGCCCGAGCTACACGGCGTTGCGCTACTTCAATGTCGCGGGCTGCGATCCGGGCGGGCGTATCGGCCAGTCGACGCCGAAGGCGACGTTGCTGGTCAAGGTCGCCTGCGAGGCGGCGGTCGGCCGGCGCCCGAACGTAAAGGTGTTCGGCAACGACTACCCGACACCCGACGGCACCGGGGTCCGCGACTACATTCACGTCGAGGACCTGGCGACCGCGCATCTCGATTCCCTCGGCTACCTGCGCAAGGGTGGCAAATCGGCGACGCTGAACGTCGGCTACGGGCATGGCTACAGCGTACGCGAAGTGCTGCGCGCCGTTGAGGAAGAACTCGGCGAACCGTTGAATATTGTTGACGAACCCCGTCGTGCGGGCGACCCGCCGGTGCTGGTTGCGGCCGCGGACAAGATTCGCAAGGTCGTTGGCTGGTCGCCGCAGTTCGACGATCTGCACGCGATCGTAAGCAGCTCACTCGCGTGGGAACGCAAAATCGCGAATCAGGATCCGGACGCGTACTGGCCGACCTAGGGCAGCAGGAATAGCGCCGGTCGGCCACAGTGCTACACTGACGTGATGAGATTTCGTCGCCCAAGATCGCTGAACGGTCTTTTGCTCGTCGGCTTTGCCCTGGTTGCCCTGCCACTGGTAGTCGCCGTTCTCTGGGGCCTGGTCAATCTCGATCGACTTGCGGCGCAAAGTGAAAACCTGGTCGTAACCGGCGTATCGGCCGCAGAGAACAATCGCCTTCTTGCAGAACAGCTTGCATCCATGGACCGCGTTGCACGCCAGTACAAGATTCTGCGCGACCGGGAAATGCTCGCCATTATCGATCAGGACCTGGAGGCAATGGAGTCGACGCTCGATCGCATGCAACCCCTTGTCGAACAAGCCAATGCAACGGCGCTCGCCACGTCTATTCGAGTGGCTGCCCGACGAATCGTGGAAAGTATTTCCGCGAACAATCTGAGTGACGGCGATGCGGACGTGGCGATATCGCAGTTCGCAACGCTGCGCCAGCGCGTCGCCCGCCTGACCATCATTCTCTCGAGCCATATACAACTCGAACTGGGCAAGTTGCAGGAGAGTACCCGGCGTGCACAGCAGATATCCGCCTGGCAAACCGCTGCGCTGGTACCGGGCACGATCTTGCTGGTGCTGTTCTTCACGCTTCTCGTCGCTCGGCCGATCCGCCAGATTGACCGCGCCATTCATCAGCTCGGACAAAGTGGATTCTCCAGGCCGATCGAGATTCGGGGGCCGCGTGACCTGGAGCGACTGGGGCGCCAGCTCGACTGGCTGCGTATTCGCCTCCTCGAACTTGCGCAGGAGAAAAACCGTTTTCTGCGTCACATGTCGCACGAACTCAAAACCCCGCTCGCCAATATTCGTGAAGGGACCGAGCTGCTACTCGACGGCACCGTCGGGGATCTGGATGCACCACAACGCGAGGTCACCGATATACTGCGCCTCAACGGACTCAAGCTTCAGCAATTGATCGAAAACCTGCTCAGCTTCAGTGCGTGGCAAACGAAGAACGAGATATTGACTCTCACCGAGTTTCCGCTCCGCGCACTGGTGATTTCTGTTTCCAAAACCCAGCGGCTCGCGCTCAAAAGCGCACACATTCAGTTGCGCCTGGAAGTCGATGATTTCCTTGTCACGGCAGACCGCGACAAGATGCGCACGGTACTGGATAACCTCCTGTCCAATGCCGTGAAATTCACGCCGAAAGACGGCGTCATTACGATCCGTGCCCAGCGCACGGATAACAGCTTCGTGCTCGAATTCGCGGATACAGGTCCGGGGATTCCGAAGCATGAAAGCCCGCGAATTTTCGAAGCGTTTTTCCAGGGACACCAGGAACAGGGCGGGTTCGTCGACGGTACGGGCATCGGGCTGTCGGTCGTGCTCGAATGCATACAGGCGCACGACGGATCAGTAGAATTGGTCAATTCTGAAGAATTCCCCGGCGCTCACTTTCGCATTCATATTCCGCAGGAAAGCGAAGTGGCGCAACCGAGGATCGCAGCAAATGCGTGAAACCGAGTCAACAAACCGATTTGCCGTCGCCGCGCTCGGCGTCGTGTGCGCGCTGTTGTTGAGCGGCTGCGAAACGACCCGCAACTGGTTGCAGGGCCGCCCGGCAGCAGAGCCCGACGAAGTCATCCTGGGCGCACCGGAAACGAACTCCTACATCGATGAACTCTTCAAACTCACAAGCGGCGACCCGGCGACCCAGGCGGAAATCTTCGCTGATGCCCGGGCTGCGGCTCAGTTGACGCCGGACCCGTCAACCAAGCTGCGCTACGCCCTGGTGCTGGCGACGCCCGGTCATTCCGGCAGCAACGAACTGGAAGCGCAGAGCCTGTTTCGAGAATTGCTCGCACGCACCGAGCTCATGACCAGCGGCGAGATCGCCCTCGCAAACATTCACTTGCGTGAGGTTGAGGCCCGCCTGGTACTCGGCGCCGAGACGCGGCGATTACGCTCGGAGAATCTTCGCAACGCCAGCTCGGAAGAAGCCGCTGTCGCTCAGCGCATTGCGTCCATCGAGGCTGAAAACCGACAGCTGCGCCGGTCACTCAGCGAGGCCGAAGACAAGCTGGAGGCCATTACCTCGATCGAGCTGTCGATCCGCGAACAAACGGAGAACGGCGAGTAGCGTCTCATTCTGGATACACCTGCCACTCAACGGTCTTACGTTGTACTATTCGGCTCCCCCGCACCTGTATACACCTGATCTGCCATGTCAAAGAGTAACGCACAGTCCAAAGGAAAAATTCTCCTCGTCGACGATGACCCCGGCTTGCTTCGCCTGCTGAGCATTCGGCTGCGGGCGGAACAGTACGAGGTCGAAGCGGTTGAAAGCGCACATAATGCCCTGTCGATCCTGCACCGCTTTCGGCCGGACCTCGTCATCACCGATCTTCGCATGGACAAGATGGACGGCATTGGCCTGTTGAAGGAGCTGCAAACCCGCGCACCCGGCCTGCGTGTGCTGATCATCACCGCTCACGGCACGATTCCGGATGCGGTCGCCGCCACGCAGAGCGGCGCGTTCGGTTTTTTGACCAAGCCGATCGACAAGGACGAACTGATGAGTACGGTAGAGCGCGCGCTGCGAGTATCGGGCTCGGCCGACGTCGACGAAGACTGGTGCGAAGAGATCATCACGCGCAACCAGAATTTGAAGGAGATCCTGGCGCAGGCGAAGATGGTCGCCGCCACGGACGCTCGCGTCCTCATCACTGGCGAAAGCGGTACCGGCAAGGAATTGCTCGCGAAAGCAATTCACCGCGCCAGCCCACGCAAGAACAAACCATTCGTCGCTATCAACTGCAGCGCGATGGCTGAGAATCTTCTCGAATCGGAATTGTTCGGACACGAAAAAGGGGCGTTTACGGGGGCGACGCGGAGTCACAAGGGCCTGTTCCAGGCAGCGGAAGGCGGCACGCTCCTGCTCGACGAGATCGGTGACATGCCCATGCGTTTGCAGGTCAAGCTGCTGCGCGTATTGCAGGAACACCAGGTGCGTCCGGTCGGCAGTACCGATGCCGTCGAAGTCGATGTGCGGGTAATCTCAGCTACGCATCGCGACCTCCAGGAAATGATGCAGGACGGTCGCTTCCGGGAAGACCTCTACTACCGGCTCAATGTGGTGCATATCGGCATACCGCGACTCGACGAGCGCCGTGAGGACATCCCCTTACTGGTGTCCCACTTCCTGCAGATTATTGCACGCGAGGGCGACCAGGAAAGAAAGGTGTACGCGCCGGAGGCCGTCGAATTACTCGTGACTGCGGAATGGCCCGGCAATATACGTCAGCTGTACAACATCGTTCGGCAAAACGTTGCGCTATCGCGATCGCCCGTTATCAGCGGGGAATTGGTGCAGGCCTCGCTGGGTGAGCACGCCGGAAAACTGGCCTCGTTCAGCGAAGCGCGCGACGAATTTACGCGCAACTACCTTTCGCAAATTCTTCAGATAACGACGGGAAACGTCAGCCAGGCGGCGCGGCTGGCCAAGCGAAATCGTACCGATTTTTACAAGCTGCTTGCTCGGCACGAGCTCAATCCGGATTCGTTCAAGACCCGCTAGCAGCGTGTTGAAAAACGCAGTGTCTCGACATGCTGCCGGGCGGTCCAGGATGTATAGCCGTTTTCGGCGGCTACAAGTTATTGAAAATGTGAGCCATCGGAAAACCACGCTCTTCGAATGGCGACGTTGAAAAAGCCACGAATGCCTTTTTCAACATGCTCCAGGCCGCTTAGCCGCCGTTCAGCCCGCGTTTAGAGTAGGTTTCCGCCGACAGCCCGTACTTGTTGAGCAAGTCGTATAGCGTCGGACGTGTCACGCCGAGTTGTTCCGCGGTCCTCGAAATGTTACCGAAATTTTTTGTCAACGCGATGCGGATTGCGCGTGACTCCGCCTGTTGCCTGACCTCGCGCAGATTGAGCGTCGCGGGCTCGATGTCGCCGGTCTGCAAGCCCAGATCAGCCGCCGTGACTTGCTTGCCATCCGCCATGATCACAGCCCCACGAATCTTGTTTTCGAGCTCCCTTACATTTCCGGGCCAGGCGTAGGCATCTATGGCTGCATTCGCGTCGTCGCTGAATCCGTTGAGCGCACGCCCCTGCTGCTTCGCGTATTTCGCAAGGAGTGTCCGCGCAAGGATAAGCCGACCTTCCTCACGCTCCCGCAGTGGCGGAATATTGATTGTGATCTCGCTGACGCGGTAGTAAAGGTCTTCCCGAAAGCGGTCTTGCTTGATCAGGTCCAGCGGGTTTTGATTGGTCGCACAAACGACACGAACGTCAACCGAAATTTCTTCACGGCCACCGACACGTTCGACGACTCGCTCTTGCAGAAACCGCAGCATCTTTGCCTGCAATGCCATCGGCATGTCGCCGATCTCATCGAGAAACAAGGTTCCGCCATGCGCCATTTCGACTTTGCCAGGCGTCTGTTTGACGGCGCCGGTAAACGCACCACGTTCGTAGCCGAACAACTCCGACTCGAGCAGGTTTTCCGGAATCGCAGCGCAGTTGATCGCGACAAAGCGTTTTTCGGCCCGCGGACTCAGGCGGTGCAGCGCACGCGACAGCAATTCCTTGCCTGTCCCACTCTCGCCCAGCAACAAGGTGGTTACGTCGGTTGGCGCGACTTTTTCGATCATGCGACAGACCTGCAACATCGCTTCGCTGGCGGCGACAATGCCGTCCAGCGGCGACTCGCTGGCGAGGTTCTGCAGGCGCCGGTTTTCACGCTCGAGTTCGGCGATATTGAAGGCACGCTCAACGAGAAGTTTCAGCGTATCCGTGTCGACCGGCTTCTCATAAAAGTCGTAAGCGCCTTTGGCAATTGCTGTCAGCGCGTTTTCCTGCTCGCCGTTTCCGGTTACCACGATGACTTTCGTATGCGGTGAAAGCTGCAGGATTTCCTGCAATGTCTGCAGCCCCTCGACCACGCCGTCCGGCTCGGGTGGCAGACCGAGGTCCTGCAATACGACGGCCGGCTCGTTGCGGCGCAATTCGGCGATCGCCGTACTGCGGTCGCCAGCCTCCAGTACTTCATAGTTGTCGAAGCACCAGCGCAGCTGGCTCATGAGGCCCGGGTCGTCCTCGACAATCAGAATCTTGCGGCTTTCCTCGGTCAACAGGGTCCTCGACTCGGTACCAGGCGCAATGGCCAGAGAGCGCCGTCAATGGTGCCACGAGACGTTACTCCTTTGCAGGAATTTGCTGCCGTTTTGCGAACTGGTCGCGCCGGCGGTCGCTGTAGCGGGCATTGAACTTAATGCAGTTGACAATCATTCTCATTTGCGTTTAAATCAGAGTGTAGGGAAAACGAGCCAGTGTATGTACGTCTGCATCTGCAATGCTGTAACCGATAAGCAAATCCGCCGGGCTGCGCGCCAGGGCGCGGAGAGCGTCTCGGAGCTGCGCGAGCGCCTCGGGGTCGCCTCGAACTGCGGTTCCTGTGCCGACCAGGCGAGGGAAATACTCGATCACTGCAGCGAGCGGCGCACGAAACCGCGGCTGTATGTACCCTGCCCTGCCTGAGGGACCTCCCCGCAGCAGCAAACGCCGGCCGCGTGCCGGTTTTTTTACGCGCGGCAGACGCGAATACGAAACAGACGCATTTTGATTTTGCCTAATTGTTGTTGCGGTCTTCTGCGACCCCACTAAAATTAATCAAGCGTGACAGCGCAAAAAAACGGAGAAAAACCCAATGCAAGGCGACAGCACGGTCATCGAACATCTGAATCGCGTACTCAAGAACGAGTTGACGGCGATTAACCAGTATTTCCTGCACTCACGCATGTTGAAAGACTGGGGCCTGAACAAGCTGGGCGATCACGAATACGCCGAGTCCGTGGACGAAATGAAGCACGCCGACATGGTGATAGAGCGCATTCTGTTCCTGGAGGGATTGCCGAATCTGCAAGACCTCGGCAAGCTGCGCATTGGCGAAGACGTTCCCGAGTTGCTGCAATGCGACCTCGACCTGGAACTCGATGCACTGCCGGACCTGCGCGCGGCCATCTCCTATTGCGAAGCGCATAAGGATTTCGTCAGTCGCGACATCTTCGACGAGATCCTGAAGTCGGAAGAAGAGCACGTCGACTGGCTCGAAACACAACTGCAGCTGATCGAAAAGCTCGGCGTACCGAATTATCTGCAGGCGCAAACCTGAACAAACGCGCAAGCCCTTTTACATAACGCAACATTCGCTGCGCACCGTGCGCAATGCGGACCTCGATTTGCGCATCCAATAAAACTTGTACGACTGTCGAAAACTGTCTGCAATCAGCGACATAGCGATTGTCCAATCGTGCCCGCCAGTTACCTGTCGAACATCAGCGCACTTGCAATTTCCTGTTCGCGATACGCGACACATCACACGCAGCCATGCCGACGCATTCACAACAGGGAATGATCGATTCGTTCGCCCCCCGTCGTATGTTTTTGATTCCGTTAGGCGTCCGTAGAACTGGCACAGGACTTGCTGCAGAGACGCTCAGGACTTTGCGTTCTGCCTCAAGCTGGTTCGCACCAACGCTGGAATCCGCAGTCTCGCACCGGATATCCGGACGACGTCGATGGCAACCCGAGTGAATGGCAAAGTCGATTTTGCATTAAGTTAAGTGCAGTTTGGACGTTAAATTTTTCGGGATTTCGCTGTGTTGGCTGCCCGCAATTGAATAGGTTACATTTCTTTCTAGCTGATAAAGGCAAACCTGGCCGAAAGGCAGGGACGCAAAGCAACCGGTCTACGGGTGACACCCATGACGGCGGAGCTGCCAGGAATGCAGGCAAGGATTGGCCTGTTTTTTGTCGCGACTTAATGCATGGGCAGCCAAAGCCATTGGTGTTTCCCAACGTACCTGTGAATAAGAATAGGCGCGACAGGACCGGCAACAACAGGATGACGTTTCAAAGGTCTAAGGGAAATCGCAATGCGACGTAAACTCATATCAGCAACAGTTTTGTGCCTCACGGCACTGTTCGTTTCAGCGTGCTCGGGCGGAGGAGGTTCTGCCGGCACGAGTAGCGTGGGCGGCAGCCCCCCGGCACCGGCACCACCGCCGCCAGGGTCACCGCCACCGCCTGCACCACCACCGCCGGCACCGCCGCCGCCCGGGCCACCGCCACCGCCGCCGCCACCACCGACCGGCACCCTGACGTCGATACCGGACGTGCCGTTCGACTACGAGCGTGCGGCCGGAACTGCCACGACGACCGGCACGCTTCCCGGAACCTTGAATGCGGGCGAAGTACTGGCGTTTACGGATCAATCGGTCACGCTCGACGCGGCCATGACCTGCGCCGGCACGGAACAGGATCCGGCGTTCGTCGTCGGCGGCACGCTTACCGGCGTCGGCGACGTATTCACGTTGACCGGCTCTTGGTGCATATTCGACGGCACCGTGTTCGAAAACATCCAGCTTCGAACCAACGGCGATCACCTGATCTTCCGCAACATCGAAGTGACCAACCAGCAAGACAAGAACGGCGTCAGCTTGGGCGGCTCGAATATTGTCCTGGTCGACTCGGAAATCCATCATAACCAGGGCGACGATCGGCACGGCATTTTCGTCGGTTCGGGCGCTGACAGCGTCTGGATACTCGGCAACGACGTGCACCACAATGGCGGCGACGGCTTCCAGGCCTGCCACGGATGCTCGGCGAATCCGCCACGAAATATTTATCTCGGTAACAACACCTTTCATTCCGACCGCGAAAACGGAATCGACTTCAAGTACATCGAAGATGTAATCGTCGAAAACAACGTGGTCCACAGCCTCGTGCGAGCACCGGCCGACGAAGAATGGTGCTTCGATGACGGCTCGAGTTGCGGTGTGTTTTCGAGCGGATCCGATGGGTCCGCCATCGTGGTCGGCTCCGACGGCGCGCCTAATGGCGTCGTCATCGTCGGAAACGAAGTGACCAATACGGTGCATGCGGTCCGTATCGAGGAAGGCATCGACGTGACGATAATTGATAACAATTTTCATGATATCGAGGGCGTGTGCCTGCAGCTCGACAAGGAGGGCTACGAAACCGTGTTCGAGGGAAATACCTGCAGCAACGCGAGCCGCGGCATCTTCCAGAACTGGCGCGTCAATTTCTCGCTGTTCGTCGACAACAACATTTTCGAGAATGTCACGGACCCCGTGATCGAATACGAAACCACCTCGGTTTGCGAATCAAGCACGCTTGTTGGCAACACATTCACGAATAGCGGTGCAGTAATCTGTTCCGGTCGACCGCCCGCCACGACGGAGGCCGAAATCAACGCATTGCCGAATGCATCCGGCAATATCGTCAACTGATCTGGCGCAGAATCCGACGTTCGACGGCGAAGGCCGCTTCTTCAGAAGCGGCCTTTTTTTAATGTCCAAGGATGCCGCTTGCTGCGACAGAGTCCACGCAGAAGAATCACTGTCGGCTCGCTTGCGTTAGCCCGGCGTGGTCGCGGCGGGGGCGCCGCTCCTGCAGCGCACAAC
>JAHHOT010000001.1 GCA_018677555.1 Gammaproteobacteria bacterium
GGGCATGCCCGACCGCGGTTGCATAGTCGCCGCGCGCATACGCGTCTTCGTATAGCTGGTACGTGCCAATCAGCGCGACGTTCTGAGCACCCGCATACCCGCCGAGCGTATACAGGGTGAGTGTCGCAATGGCGCAAAGAAGCTGGCGTTTCATCAGTTGGGCTGGTGATTGATATGAAACTGGCCGCGCCCGATCTCGACACCGTTCATCCAGTAGCTGACGACGGAAAGATGCGTTGCGTCCATGAAAGAACCCTGACCGTAACCGATCTGCTGTCCGGCGGAGTCATAGATGTAATAGTTGACCATGGCACCCTGGGCCTGTCCCTGCAGCGTTATTTGTCCCATGTCGGGGTAAAAGGTCGACGCGCTGAAGCTGTTCCCGTTTGTAACGACGTCCCATTGTATCCACTCATCGTCCACCCAGAACGCCTGCTGGCCCTGTTGCGGCATGCCGCCACCGGGACCGGGCGTCGCCGGGCCACCGAAGCCGCCCGCCGTATTCTGGTTGGGGAAGCTGCCACCGGTATTCTGTGCTTCAAGGTCGCCGGAGCTTCTTGGTTGCGCTGTATTTCCCGCAAGCGCGCCCAGTAAATCCTCGAACACGTTGCCGTCGTCCTCGTCGCCTCCCGTATCCGGCCCGCGCTGCGCATCCTTTAATTGCTTTCTTTCATACTTCGCCAGGTTCGCGTACTGCCCTTTCGGGTATTGCTTCAGGTAGAAGTCGTAGTCGTCGATCGTGTTTTTCGCGCTGACCCGTTCCCACAAGATCTCTTCCTGGGATTTTTTTACTGGCTGCACTGGCTGCCGGTTGCTGTTGTTGTTCGCCGCAATAGTGTTGGCGCCGGTGGTCGGCGGAACGAAATAAAACGGATCGGTAATTGACGTCAAGCTCCACGGGCGTTGCTTGGTCGGTCCGCGATTTGCCGTTGCATCGTTCACCTGTCGTCGCACCGAGGTCATCATGAAGTCGATGGTGATGTGCGGCGTTTTGATTTCGGCGGCGAGTGCCTCCGCGAACGGGCTGTAGTCGCCATCACCGTCGTAGGCGACCATGCCGGGCGACGTCGAATAGGCGATGTAGATGCCTTCGGAACTGGTCTGGGGTGTAGACAGACCGGACGCGGCTGAACGGGTTTTTTTCGGCAGCGGATTGTCGCGACAGGCATCGAGGATAATGATGTCTGTCTTGTTACGCGCACGTTCGAGTTTGTCGAGTACCCAGTTTTCCGGCACCGCGTAATACGGAACGTCTTCCTGGGTCTGGATAGGCGCTCCGACCGGGATGAGGTAATTGAGGTTGTTTACCGCGACGCCGTGACCGGCGAAGTAGAACAGCCCGACGGCTGCTTCGCCCGCCTGGTCGAGTTTGTCGGCAAACTCATTGACTGCCCGGTCCATGCGGCGCTTGTCGGCATCCAGCAGCAGTTGTACGTCGAAGCCCACCTGGCGCAGCGAGTTCCGGATCAACTCGGCATCATTCGGCGGGTTTTTCAGCGGGGTGATGTCCTTGTACGCGCCGTTGCCGATTACCAGTGCATAGCGATCCTTTGCCGTAGCGGGTATCGGCATCAGTGCCAGCGTGAGGACCAGGATCCCCAGGAGTCGGCATCGCATCGGCGGCGTCCCTTGTTGTTTTTGTAGCGCGTGTTGCTCCGCGGCAGCGTATTTTAACGCATTTGGTGGTCGACCCTCACATCCCGGCATACCAGAAGGTGGGTTTGCCGGTGCTGAGGCTGGTACCGCTGAACATTGCGCCGGCCGGACCGGTAGAAACCGTGCCGTATTTGCTGGATGTGGTCTGTTGCTGCAGCCGCTGTGCAGCGGCTGCCAGGTTGACGAGCACCGGCCCACCTTCGGGTCCGAGGTTGCCATAGGCATCCAGCCAGTAGCGGCCGGGCAGGGCCGTGCCGAACATGTTGATCAGCACCTGGCGGTCCGCCGCGTGAATCTCGCGGCCATTGATGAAAATGCCGGTGCCGCCGCCCGAGATATTCGCCGGCATCGGGCCTGGCAACGCGAGGCCCGGCAGAATGAAACCGGCGGTCGGCCCGCGCTCGAGGCCCCAGGCGCCGCAACGCGCGTCGTACCAGTAACGCCCGTCGACCAGCCGGGTCTGGTACTGGCGCTCGAATCGCGATACCTCTGCATTGGAAAGTGCCTGGCCATTGATAAAGACCTGCGAGGCGCCGCCCTGGTTATTGCCGGCCTGCGTGGCCGGACCTGCGGCCGCGGGCGCGCTGTCGCGCCGGAAACCCAGCGATTGCGCCATCGACAGGACGGGCTCACCGCCCGCGTCGACCGGATAAATCCGCAGTACCAGTTCGTTCCCGTCGTCGCTGAGTTCCGCGTTGAACCCGAGTTCCGGCGGCTCCTCGCCGCGTACGAGGCCGGCCGCCCTGCGGCCCGCCGTGCGGCCCGCGAGTCGGTATTCCGCAGCGCTGTCGGACATCGTGCCGCTGAGCGCGCCGGTCTTGCCCGTTTGCAGTTGCAGCACGATATTGCCGTCGGTCGCATGGTGCGTATAGGTGCCCCCGAAATCGGCCGCCTGGCTGAATGACGCGAGCGGAATCAGAGCAAGAGTAAGTATGAAGAGCCCTTTCTGCATGCCGCTACCTCCGCCGGACACCCGGCTGCCA
Organism: Gammaproteobacteria bacterium; assembly: GCA_018677555.1. Classification (GTDB taxonomy): domain Bacteria; phylum Pseudomonadota; class Gammaproteobacteria; order Steroidobacterales; family Woeseiaceae; genus JAHHOT01. Next base: position 2,640 of record JAHHOT010000001.1, read on the forward strand.
CCTTGCTCGACGTTTGACCGGCCAAGCCCTGGTTTTGGCGTTCCTCGCGCCCGATCCGCGCGCTGATTTTATTGTTGCACAGGTCTCATTTTCGCGCACGGGTGGCGGCTTGGCGCCGCACTTGAGAGCCGCTTCACAGCTGCCCGGGACCGCCGTCGCTACCTTGCAGCTTCGCCTGGACGCTTTGGGGGGCAACATGGACCAGCCCGCAGATAACATAATCCCGTTTCCACTGGCGCGGCGTCGATCGATCCGCGCCTGCCCGCACTGCGGTAGCCAGACTGACGTCTGGAAAATCGGCCGGCTGCTCTGGGGCTATTGTCGCCGCCACGAAGTGCGCTGGGTCGTGGCCGACTACAAGCACGTGACGCCGCAATCCCTCGATCGGGGACAACTGCGACAGGGACTCGAATTCCTCTCGGCCTATGCCGAAGTTTCGCATTGATGCGAACGGCAAAAGCCGCAGCCCATTCAGCCACTGTTAACAAAAATTTCAGGCGCGGTTAAGCGCCGCTGAAATATCCTGTGACCGAACATCAGAAAAGCCCGGGTTGCAGCGGCATCCGCCGCCGGCAGCCGGAGGCCGGAGGAGGTCACGATGAACATTGTGTACGCGGCAGAGAAGCCCAGCATTGCAGGAATACTCAGCAAGCATCTCAGACAGCGGGTCGGTGAACGCGAGATCGAGGTGCATCACAACCCGGAAGAGACCGGGAGTTTTCTGATTCGCTGGCGACTGAATCGCTACGTCATGTCGCCGGCCGGCGAGGTCGCCGCTGAGGTTTAGACAGACCGGTCGGCAGAGCGCGCTACAAGGCTTCTGTTCGATTACAATCGCTGCAGGCAAGCGGAGATTGTTTTGGACCTGCACGGCAAGATCGACCTCGATGCACATCCCGTCGCCGACCGCTCACTGGTCCGTGAGACCGTACCGGTGATCGATATTCGTTCGCTGGAAGACGGTTCCGCCGCCGTCGACGAGATTGCGGCAGCATGCCGGGACTTGGGATTTTTCCAGGTCGTCGGGCACAGCGTGCCGCAGGCACTCATCGACCAGGTCTGGAAAAAGACGCGCGAGTTCTTCGGGTCCCCTGCTCAGAATCGTGCGGCGGTACTGCGCAGCCGCGACAATCCCTGGGGTTATTACAACAACGAGCTCACCAAGAATCAGCGCGACAAGAAGGAAGTGTTCGACTACACGACACCCGGTGTCGATGGTATCTACGGTGCCGAGAATCGCTGGCCGTCGCATGATCCCGCGTTCCGCACGGTTATGCTGCAATACCTGGAAGCAGTGAGCGGCCTGTCGTTGCGCCTGCTGCATGCCTTCTGCCTCGGCCTCGGCCTGCCCGGTAAATTCCTTGACCCTGACTTCGATGGAAACCACACGGGGTTCGTTCGGCTCAACCACTACCCGGTCGAGGATCCTCTCCGGGGATCCGACATCCCGCATATGGAAGAAGCGGACATGGGCGTGCACCACCACAGCGACGCGGGCGCGCTGACGGTGCTGTTGCAGGACGATATCGGGGGGCTGCAGGTGCACCATGACAATCATTGGCATGATGTACCGCCGCTGGATAGTGCCTTTGTCATCAATACCGGCGACATGATGCAGGTCTGGTCGAACGACAGGTACCGGTCCCCTGTGCATCGCGTTCTGCCAATGCGAAAAAGCGATCGATATAGCCTGCCGTTCTTTTTCAATCCGTCTGCGGCAGCGAAGGTGTCACCACTGCCGTCGCTGTTGACACCCGACAACCCCGCGCGCTATCGCACGATTGAATGGGCGCAATTTCGCGGCAAGCGAACCGATGGCGATTACGCGAACTATGGTACAGAGGTACAGATCGGCCAGTATCGTCTGCCATGATGACGCGGCGCCTGCAGTGGTGGCGCGCGGCCGCGTTGCTGATCCCGGCATGCCTGTCGAGCGCCTGCAGCAGTGACGCCGGGCCGTTCCTGCCGGGATATGCGTCTTTCGATTTACTCATCGCCGGTGGCACGGTGATCGACGGCCGCGGCGGACAGCCGTTCGAGGGCGACGTCCTGGTGCACGACGGCAGCATCGTTTTCGTCGGTGACGTGCCAGACGCACGGCTTGCCGGGCGCGTGACGCGCAAAATCGACGCCAGCGGAAAGATGGTCACACCCGGCTTTATCGATTTGCATGCGCACGGCGACCCGCTGCAAACGCCGGCGTTCGAAAACTTCCTCGCCATGGGCGTGACAACGATTACGCTGGGTCAGGACGGATCCAGTCCACCGACCGCGTCGATCAGGGACTGGCTGCAGTCGGTCGACGATGCAGGGATCGGGCCGAATCTGGCCATGTTCGTCGGTCACGGCACGCTGCGTGAGCTTGCGGGTATCGGGCGCGAAAGCAACCCGGGCGATGCGGCGATCGCCGACTTGCTGGAGCTCCTCTCAACGCAACTCGAATATACGTTCGGGCTGAGCACCGGGCTCGAATACAACCCCGGCCTGAATGCGAACAGCGACGAGCTGCAGGCGATGGCGCAACGGGTTGGCCAGCATGACCGCCTCATCATGAGCCACCTGCGCAACGAGGATGATGACCAGATCGAAGCTGCCATCGCCGAGTTGCTCGACCAGGGTCGTTTTGCCCGCGTGCACATCGCGCACCTGAAATCTGTCTATGGCAAGGGATCGACGCGCGCGGCTGAGATACTCGCCGTGCTCGACGCGGCGCGGGACGATGGTGTGCGTGTGACAGCCGACGTTTATCCGTACAGCGCAAGCTACACGACGATCGCTATCGTATTTCCGGAATGGGCGAAAACCGCCGACGATTTCGCCGCTGCGCGGCGTGATCGACGTGACGAGCTGGAATCGTATCTGCGTGCGCGCATCGCCCGGCGCAACGGACCGGAAGCCACGCTGCTTGGCACGGAGCCATACACGGGCAAGACGCTTGCGCAGCTGTCGCACGAGCTGGAGATGCCGTTCGAGCAGGTCCTGATCGACGAGGTCGGACCCGGCGGTGCGTCCGGCGCCTATTTCGTCATGGATGCCGGGCTGCAGGCGACCTTGCTGGCGGATGAATTCGTCGGCGTTTGCTCCGATGGCAGCCCGACGGGCTTTCATCCGCGCGGACATGGCACGTTTGCGCGAGTCGTCGAGCGCCATGTCATGCAGGAGAAACTGCTTACACTGCCGCAGGCGGTGCAAAAGATGACCTCGTTTGCAGCCGGTGTGCTCGGCCTGGCAGACCGCGGAGCCATCGACGTCGGTATGGCGGCCGACCTCCTGGTATTCGACCCTGCCCGGGTTCGCGAGACGGCAACGTATCCGCAACCGCATCAGCTTGCGGAGGGCTTCGACGTTGTCATCGTCAATGGCAGCATCGCCCGCGAGCAGGGCAGACTGTCTGACGCGTTACACGGTCGCGTATTGCTGCCAACAAGCGGGGTGTATGTTTATGACCGCTGACACGAGCGTCGAATCCTGCATGCGAAACGTCGCAGCCGGACAGCCGGCAACAGACCGCGTTGCTGCGATACGCGAATTCCTGCAACGGGGCGCGAATGCTTTCGAAACGGTCATCCCGGCAACGGACAGGCCAATCGTGCTCGATCTGTCTGCGGGCAGCCGGCTTGGCGGCGAACCCCTCAAAGGGATTGACGTCGATCGCTTTGCCGCGCTGGTCGAGCGCAGCATGCGCGAAGCGGGAACCTCGATCGCATACGGACGTTATGCAGAGCCGCGCGATCTTTATCATACCGAACTGTTTTCCAGCGATGTGACCGGCAGGGCGGAACGCCGCGATGTACACCTCGGCATCGACGTGTTTTGCGATGCGGGCACTTCGGTGCATACGCCGCTCGATGGCACGGTCGAAATTGTCGCGAACAACAAAGCCGACCTGGATTACGGGCCGTTGCTGGTGCTGCGGCATGCAAGCGCAAATGGCACGCCGTTTTACCTGCTGCATGGGCACCTGGCGCTGCACAGCATCAGCTCGCGCCGTGCCGGCGATCGAATGGCGGCTGGCGAAAAAATCGCGGAGGTCGGTGCACCGCCGGAGAACGGCAACTGGCCGCCGCATCTGCACCTGCAGGTAGTCACCAACCTGCTGGGGCTTGGCGCGGATTTCCCGGGCGTCGCCTGCCGCAGCCAGCTAGCCATGTGGCTGCAACTGTCACCGAGCCCCGCGGCGTTTTTCCCTGACTGCGCTGCCGCGGACCTGAATCACGCTCTCGGGGATGCGGCGTGACCCTGCAACCGCTGGACCTGCTGGCAATGGCGATTTATTTCGTCGTGCTGGTGTGGATCGGCGTGCGTGTGGCCAGGGCAGGTAGCGGGGAGGGCGCCAGCGAGTCCTTCCTTGCCGCCGATCGCAACATGAATCTGCTGCAGACGACAGCCTCCACGGCGGCGACGGATCTTGGCGGTGGATTCAGCATCGCCATGGGCGGGCTTGGTTTCACGCTCGGCATATCCGGTTCGTGGCTCATTGCCGTGTCCGGTCTGAGCATCGTCATTGTGTCGTTCCTGATGGTGCCGAAGGTCAAGCGCTGGTCCGACCGCGTCAAAGGGCTGACCACCGGTGACCTGTTTGAAGCCCGCTTTGATCGGCGCACCGGTACCCTGGCAGCGATCGTGATCGGCATGGCCTGGCTTGCGTTCGTCGGCGGCCAGATCATTGCCGGCGGCAAACTGGTGCAGGCGACCCTGCTGCTGGATCTCGGCGTCGCGGTGCTGGTATCGGGCGTGGTCATTCTCGCTTATACCGCCATGGGCGGCCTGAAAGCAGTCATCTACACCGACGTATTTCAGATGCTGGTGCTGCTGATCGGTGTAATTTTCATCGCCGTGCCGATCGGCCTCGTGCAGGTTGGCGGCTGGGCGGGGCTGTCCGGTCATCTCGCGGCATCGCCGGACACGGCATCGCTGATCGACTGGGGCGCCGTCGGATGGCGCCAGGCCCTCGGCTGGTTTTTTGCCGTGTTCCCGGTTTGGTTCATTTCGATTGCGGGCATGCAACGAATCGTCGCCGCCCGCGACGAAAAGACCGCGCGTTGGGGTTTTTTTCTGACGGGGGTTCCGATCGAATGGCCGCTATTCGCCATTGGCAGCACGCTCGTCGGCATGATGGCGCGCATGCTGTTCC